>NZ_JBQEMS010000024.1:0-93505 GCF_052044265.1 Sinorhizobium sp. 22678
TGGGACTGACGCCCAAGGATCATTCGACCGCTGGCAAGACGAGGCTTGGGGTGATCACCCGTGCCGGCGACGAGATGCTGCGAAGCGTTCTGGTGGTTGGGGCGACCTCTCTTCTTCAACAGGTCAGAGCCGGCCGAAGCCGGCATGCCTCGCAATGGCTCACCGGACTGCTGCAACGCAAAAAGCCTAAGCTTGTTGCCGTGGCGCTCGCCAACAAGATCGCCCGGATCGCCTGGAAGCTGATGGTAAGCGGCCAAACCTATCGGAGGATGGAAGAGCAGCCGCAGGCCGCATAGAGATTGGCCGCCATGGGCGCGCAACACAAAGCCGCCCGTGTCCGGCTGATGCTGTGAACTTGCAAGAGAACAAGCAGATGGTGCGATCAATCGATTCCCAAGACGCTTGACACGCCGCTCATCCCAATGGCCTTCCAAGGCCGTTGCACTGTTTGGCACAGGCGTTGCGGAAACCATCTTGGCCAGTGGCCCTGTGCGGCCACACCGAAAGGCCGAACATATGGAAGCAAGCGATCCGATCAAAAAATCTGCAAAAAACACTTGCAAGCGGGAGCCGTCCACATAAGGGATGAGGAGGGAGGAAAGATTGCCGTCCTCTGAACAGTTTCCTACAGCGCCGCGCGTCTTAGGAGACGCGCAAAGGTCGCTGGAGCACTTTGAGCTGCGTCGCCATGCGTGCCGACAAAATCGATCAGAGCTTCAACGCCATTATCGATCTCGCAGCAGCCGTCATTAATTCAAAATGAATCTCAACAGGCCCTAGTGCGCTTTGAGACGCGCCTCCTCAGCGGCGGAAAGAAAGAGTCTGCGTGCTTCCTCGCAGGTACGACGCCCGTCGATCGCGGCGCGGCACGCGCTGCGCGCGGCGACGTAGTAGGGGCCGCGATACGGCCAATGGTCTGCGAGGCAACGGAGCGCGTCGGACGGTCCCTTGACCATACGCACGTCACCCCCGGTCATTCCAAGCTCGATGGGATTGCTCCACAAGACCTGCATGCTTCTCCTCCTGGATCGCAGCGACGCGGCAATCGGGCCGCGTCAGGGTATGTTCGGTTCCAATCGGGCGACAAAGCGACGGACACCGGCTTCGATCGCCGCTTTCCCGCTCCCGGGATCATGTACAAGAACGCTGTCGGGCCTGCCGGGTTCCCTCCCGAGAAGCCCGGAGAACGAGCCGAGCGCTTCAATGTAGCTCAGGGAATCCGGTTTGTCCGCAATTTTGCTGGGACACGATTTTCCTCCTGCCCGCCGCCGCGGCCGATCAGATATCTTCGCCGCAGCGACGCTTTGCTCATGGTCGAAGGAGCCCTTATCTGGAGTTGTCCTTTCCCTCGCCACCCGTATTGCGCTGCATCCCCTCAAAAGGCGGGGTTTCAAGCACTTGGCCCCCATTCTATACCTTTTCTGCTGTTGGAGGGCTCGAATGGTGAGGGTTGCAGAGATCCGTTTGACTTGGTTGCCGCTGCAGAATGGGACTTTCTGCGCGATGCTTGGCAGACATGAAGTCGCCTTCGTCATGAAACGTCAGGCCATGAGCGATTGGGCCTGGCGCATCTCCCATTGCAACGGTACCGGTGAAACGGGCTTCCGCTACGCGCCGACGCTCGAGGGCGCCAAGGCGGAGGTTCTTGCCGGCATCCAGGAGTGGTTCCGCCAGGCGGGATTTCAATGAGCTTCGACCGCGTCTGATTGCGGTAGTAGAGCGGGATGAGGAGAAAAGTGTGCCGTTTTCCGCCCGCATCCCGCTCTAACTTCGTAGAGTCGATCACGTTCATGATGTTAGGTCGACCCGACCTGAATCACCGTGATCCAACGACTATTGGTACCGTGTCAGTCGCTCGACGTGGAAGCGGGAGTTTCGCCGCCGCCGGAGCCGCTATCCTGGCTACCGCCTGAGCCGCTGTCCTGACCGCCGCCGGAGCCTTCGCCGCCACCGGAGCCTTCGCCGCCACCGGAGCCGCTGTCCTGACCGCCACCGGAGCCGCTGTCCTGACCGCCACCGGAGCCGCTGTCCTGACCGCCGCCTGAGCCGCTATCCTGACCGCCGCCGGAACCGCTGTCCTGGCCACCGCCGGAACCGCTGTCCTGGCCACCGCCGGAGCCGGTATCCTGGCCACCGCCGGAGCCGGTATCCTGGCCACCGCCGGAGCCGGTATCCTGACCGCCGCCGGAGCCGGTATCCTGGCCGCCGCCGGAGCCGCTGTCCTGGCCACCGCCGGAGCCGGTATCCTGACCGCCGCCGGAGCCGCTGTCCTGGCCACCGCCGGAGCCGGTATCCTGGCCGCCGCCGGAGCCGCTGTCCTGACCGCCACCGGAGCCCGTCTCCTGACCTCCGGCTGGCGCGCTCCCGGCGTCGGCAACGACAAGGACGTCACCATGAGGACCGGCAAGCGCTGTACTCTGACGCAGGCCGTCATCGAACGACGCGAGTGAGGCAAATGGCGTGGCAACGACATAGGCGAGACCAAGCAATGAGCCGATGATAGTTTTTCCTGTTCTACGCATTGTCCTGCTTCCTTCCCTAAAGTTTAGGACATGTTTCGAACCTCAGCCTCCAGCGCGGCGCAGGATGGCACAGAAAGTGATGCCTTACGCAAGAATATTATAACCGTCTGATCTTCAACAGAATATCCAGTTACAGCCCTCAGGAGCCGCCCGAATTTTGCCACAAGATACAATCGACAGTATTAGTTGCGAAGGAACAATACATCCGAACATCTGTTTCGGATCTGTTTCTTCTATCGGTTATATTAACGATCCCTCTTTCACTCGGCGATTGTGCACGTGATTTGCTACAAGCCTCGGACCGCTGCCGTATGTAGCAATGAGCTGACGAGACAGGATGGAATCGGGCCACAGACGAGAAGACGGAAAGCCGGTATTTCAAGGCACCCGTCTTTGCGGTGGCCGCCGTCGCATGGAGGCCTATCCGGCAGGAAGATACGGCTGCTTCGAGTCCCCCGCGAATATCCTCGGTTTCGCCGAGTCCTCACGGGAGAACGCGGATGACCGTCTTTCCGGCGCGTCGCTCCGTAGAATTGAAGGTGGCGATCGCATCGTCCAGACTTGAAATCTTGCCGATGTTCGTCCGCAGTCTTCCGTCCCGGACGCGCTGAACGATCTCCGAGAGCTGGCCACGATCAGCCTCTACGACGAAGTCAACCACCAGGCCATCCACAGGTCGGATATCCGTCGGTCCGACGGCTGTCACAAGCGTTCCTCCGGCCCGGATCAGCGCTACGGACCGCCTCTGAACATCGCCGCCGATAACGTCGAATACCAGATCGACGCGGCCGACGTCTTCCAGGGTGTCGTTTCCAAGATCGACGAATTCATTTGCACCGAAGTCCAGAGCTCTCTGGCGGTCAGCGGCGCGTCCGGTGCCGATGACATAGGCGCCGGCTTCCCGCGCAAGCTGGGTCACGATCGAGCCGACGGCGCCAGCTGCGCCATGTGCGAGGACGCTCTGCCCCGCCTGAAGGCGGCCATGCTGAAACAGCCCCTGCCATGCGGTCGGGCCGGATATTGGCAGGCTTGCGCCCACCGTGAAGTCGACGTTGCCGGGCAATGGCGCGAGGTTGCGGGCCTCCATGGCGACGTACTCAGCGAGTGTGCCGTCGCGATACCAGTCCGACAGGCCGAACACCCGCTGGCCGATCGACAGCCCCGTGGTGCCATGGCCCAGCGCGGTGATCACACCGGCCAGCTCATGGCCGAGAATCGATGGCGTCCGGTCACGAAAGGCCCGATCCGTCCAAGTTGAAGGCCAATCCAGTTCGGTGTTGACGAACCCCGCCGCATGAACCTCAACGACGACGTCGTTTATCGCGGCCTGCGGCTCGGGTCGCTCCACCAGCTTCATTCCGGCTGTTCCCGCAGCCTGGTCGGTCACTACGATCGCTTTCATGGGAATTGTCTCCTCAGATATTTGTTGGCTTGTAATAATTCAGGCGTGGAAGATGTTTTCGATCTCCCGCGCAACTCGTTACCGGCTTGACGCCTTTTCAAAGACCTTGTTGTCGAGTTGCTGTGTGATGTCGCGCGGCGAGCCCGGCTTATTTCGGGTTCAACCGCGCGGAGATTGCGACTGGACCGGGCTTAGATAGAGCCGGCCGGGGTAACGGCGGGAAAGTCCCGCTCGGGGTCGAACACATTGTTGAAGAAGTTCGTCAGGGAGTACATGGCGACCAGCGCAACGATCTCGATGATGTTCGCATCGGTGTAGCCGACATCGCGGACGGCTTTCAGATCGGCATCACCAACGTGCCCTCGGGCCTCGATGACTTTGCGCGCGAACTGGACTGCGGCGTCTCGTTTCGGGTCGTTTGCATGACCATTCCGGGCGAGAATGATGTCATCCGCCGATAACTTTGCCATATGTTCCGCGGTGTAGCTGTGGACCGTCAGGCAATAATTGCAGCCATTCACCTCCGAGACGGCAAGGCCGATACTATCGCGCGTCCTCACATCGAGCGCCTTGCTGAGGGAGCCAAGCAGCGTGGCCCATGCGTTGAACGCGATCGGGCTCTGCGCGAAGGCCGCCATCATATTTGGGGTGAACCCGATGCTCTTCGTGAATGCATCGAGAGTTGGTTTCGATTCTGCCGGTACATGTTCGGGTTCCAGGGCAATAGTTCTAGACATCATACTCTCCATAAGTAACTGTTTGGACTGTGGATTATGCAAAGGACAGGACGTCGGCCACCGGCAGGCGCGGCTTCTGCGGCCAGTTGCCGGTCCGCTCCGGCCCGACGGTCAGAAGCATGACCGGCACTTCGTCCTCGGTCAGGCCGAACTCGCGGTGCACGGCTTCCGCGTCGAACCCGATCATCGGCGTTGAACCCAGGCCGAGGGAGCGAGCTGCATAGATGATGGCCGCGGTGCCGAAGGTAGCGGAACGTACCGCCTCGTCGCGCTGCCGCTGGGGTTGACCGTCATACAGCCCGCGAGCGGGGATTTCCCATTCCGGCACCAGGTGCGCTGGCATGATGCCGGCTTCCACTACCGGCGCCAGGCGCTCCGGGACGGTGCTGGCATCGGCCAACCTGCCGACGATGATGAAGGTAACGGCGGCGTCGGTGATTGCGGGCTGGTTCCAGGCGATCGGACGTAGCCGTGCCTTGGCGTCAGGCGTACGGACTGCGATAAACCGCCAGTTCTGCAGGTGGAACGATGTCGGCGCGGAGGTGCCGATCCGCACCAGGTCGCGGATCTCACCATCGCTCAGGGTGGCGGCTGGGTCGTAGTACTTGGCAGCACTACGGCTCAGGATGGTTTCGATGACGGCATTCGTCGGCGTTGGCTGCGCGTGCGAATGGGACGGTTGGGGGGCGAGAGCGATTCCGGGGATCTCGGTCCGTGCGTGGATTTCGGCGTCTGTGTCGGTTGCGGTTTCGTTGGCGGCGATACTGATGCAGTTCATTGGATGGCTCCTTCATCAAGTGATGACGGAACCCAATTTACGAATGACGATGCAAACATCGAGACTGGATTGGCTCAATATAATGCGCGAAAGGATCAATCTGGCGGATATCAGCTAAGATCGTCCTGGGCCTACGCGCCATTGTGCGCCAGTCGGCGCCATTCCCCCGGCGTCATCCCCATCCTTTCCGCAAACACCCGTCGGAATGCGGAAACGGATTGATATCCCACCGTCTCGGCCACAGCTTCAGTGCTTATTGCCGGCTTCTTGAGTTCGTTGGCTGCCAGACTCATGCGGAGATCGGTCAACAAATCGAGCGCGGAGCAACCTAGCCTATCTTGAAAGTGCCGCATGAACGTGGCGCGTGACATGCCGCACAAATCCGCCAGATCAGGCAGTTTCCATGGATGGGCCGGATCGCCAAGCATGGCCGCAATGGCTGGAGCAAGTCGCGGATGGCCGGCCAGGGCCAACAAGCCTTCGGGGGCTTTCTCGGATTCGCTCGCCGCTCGCAGTACCAGTGTGAACAAGGCCGAAGAAAGGGCGTTGAGAACGGCGCGTCCTCCCGCTCGGTCGCCGGCGGACTCCATACGCATCAGCCTCACCAGACTTGCCAGTTGGTTGGAAGCGGAACCGATACCATCTTCTCCACGGCTGTCCGTGGCCCGCGCCACGAGATTTGTGGGGAGGTAGTTACGGATCAGTCGATCATGAGGCGGCGCGATGAAAAATCGACCACACAACAGATCGAGTTGCTCGCCCTGGCTATCGTTCTCGCTCAGCATCCATCCGGCAGACCTCCGGTGTTGCCGGGTATGGATAGGAGTTTGCCCGCTACCGTCGTGCAGTACATGCGCGGCACCATGAGGTAGCAGCACGATATCTCCGCTCACCAACTCCCTCGTCGTTTTCGTCTCCGGATCCTCGAAAATGGCCCGACCCTGGACGATGGCGTGGTAGGGGATTTCGTTCGCCGCAGCCCGGCCCCAGTCGACACGCCATGGCGCACCGTAGGTACAGCGGACCTCGAGCTGACCGGTTACGGTGACGATTTGCAGGAGATGGCTCAACCAATCGACTTCAGACATTGGACCTCGAGACTTTCAGGAAATCGCCATGTAATTGAAATAGTCGCGGCAGACATCCTCGACCGGGATGATCGCCTTTCTGCCTATTCCGGCGCTTTCGCTGGACGATGGTGCCCATGTTTTTGCTATAAGCCTCCGGCCATTTGCTACATTGTAGCAATAGCACAGCAGGAACGGGCTAAAAACGCGTCAAACGAGAGCCAACCGGACATGAAAGAAACAGCGCAAACCGCTGGTAAGCAAGATAAAAACAGGTACTTCAAGGCACCCGTCTTTGCCGTTGCCCCGATGATCGACTGGACCGATCGTCATTATCGGTTTTTCGCGCGCCTGCTCTCGAGGCATGCTTTGCTCTATACGGAAATGATCGTCGCGGATGCGATTCTGCGCGGCGATCGGGAAAAGCTGCTCGGCCACGATGCCTCTGAACATCCGGTCGCCCTGCAGCTCGGCGGCAGCGATCCGACGAAGATGGCGGAGGCGGCGCGCATCGCCGAAGGTTTCGGCTACGACGAGATCAACATGAATGTCGGGTGCCCGTCAGACCGGGTGCAGTCGGGCACCTTCGGGGCTTGTCTGATGCAGGAGCCGGCGTTGGTCGCCGACTGCATTGCGGCGATGAAGGCGGCGGTCAAGATTCCGGTCACGGTCAAATGTCGTATCGGCGTCGACGATCAGGATCCGGAAGTAGCGCTTCGCGACCTCGTCGGGCGCGTCAAGGATGCCGGAACGGATGCCGTGTGGGTGCATGCGCGAAAGGCATGGCTCAAAGGACTGAGCCCGAGAGAGAACCGCGAGGTTCCGCCGCTCGACTATGGCCTCGTACACCGCCTCAAGGCGGAAAATACGAATCTTTTCATTGGTCTCAATGGGGGTCTTCAAAAGCTGGATCAGGCGCTGTCCCACCTCGATCCGCGGTCGCTACCGACGGGAGGAGCCACCGGGACTGCGGCAGAGGCCGCATGCGGCGCTCCTCTCGACGGTGTGATGCTGGGCCGTGCGGCCTATCACGACAGCGGCCTGCTGACTGCCGCCGACGGCTATTTCGTCCACCCGCTGACGGGGGCCGCGCCCATGCCGATCGACCCCGACGGCTTTTCCGATCGTAGCCATAATCTGTCGCTGGAATTCTGGTCCGGTATCCGCGATGCCATGGCGAACCATGCCGCTGCACATATCGAGAATGGCGGCCGGCTGATCCATGTGACGCGGCACATGATCGGGCTCTTCCAAGGCTGGCCCGGCGCGCGGCGCTATCGTCAGATACTCTCTGCCGACGCCACCCGCAAGGACGCCGGTCCGCAAGTCATCCACACAGCTTTCGACGCGGTGTTCGAGGCGGTAACGGCAAGGCAGGCGGCAGAGTGACGCGACTGCGCCACCAGTCTCCTTCGCCGGCGAGGGGAAGGTGGGCGGCAGGTGGGATGGGGTGCTCTCCAACGAAAAGCGGCGCCTCTTGCGAAGCGCCGCTCTTCACGCTTTGTCGAACGCCAGGCTTAGAGAGCCTGGAGGTTGACGGCCTTCGGGCCCTTGCCCATGCGATCCGGCTCCGTGTCGAAGCTGACCTCCTGGCCATCGTTCAATGTCGTGAGGCCTGCGGCCTGGACAGCGGTGATGTGGACGAAAACGTCCTTCGAACCGCCTTCCGGCGTGATGAAACCAAAACCCTTGTCCTGGTTGAAGAATTTGACGATGCCTTTGGTGGCCATGGAAGAAGTCCTTTTCCTTCAGTCTGTCTTTGCCGCAACCCTGCGCTTCAATATCACGCATCGGTTGCTTTAGGTAGTGTGTCCGCGCCCCCGGAAGGAAGCGAACGTGTCGTCTTCAGCGAAATGCGCTGAAAGGCGTCGAGTGGTCACGATATCGGGGAAAAGACGTCTACGATGCCGCTTGCGGCTGTCCCGGCGTCAAGCCAGGCTCAAAGCGAAAGTCCAGTCTCCGGGATTGAAAACGCCCGAACGGCAATAGGATTGGCAGTATTCCGTGAAAAAGGCAAGGGGAGTTCTTGCGGTCCCGCACCTGCGGGCAATGCCTTATGCCGAAGCGCCCGCGTGACCTCGCGGTGCCGTGTGTCGCGAGGCAAATGTCGTGGATTGCCTCGTTTCGACCACATTTTCGTCGCGGCACTAGGTTGAGCCTGCACTCTCCCCGTGAGCCTCGCGGGCTTGCTGCTGCCGCGGCGAACCGGTAGGTCTGTACCGAAACGAATATGCGAGTTGACGATGAGCAGGTGGCCGGCGTGATCGATCCCTATGCCCTCCTTGGAATTGAGCGCGACGCCGACGAGCGGGCGGTCCGGACGGCCTATCGCCGGGCGGTGAAGACCGCGCATCCCGACCGCGGCGGTGATGCCGAGCAGTTCGGCAAGCTGCAGGCGGCCTACGATCTCCTGAAGGATCCGGTGCGCCGCAAAGTCTACGATGACACCGGTTACGATCCCCAGCTCGCCGACCCGAAAGACCTCAAGGGCCTCATGATGCTGGAGACCCTCGTCAACGACTTCATACTCGATGAACGCGAGCCCGGTAGTTTCGATCCGGTGGCGGCGATGCGACGCAAGCTTTCCGATGACATCGTCAAAAACCGCTTCCACATTTTGGAACTGGAACGCCACCGCTCCCGCGTGCGCAAGCATCTCGACCGCATCGGCAGGCGGCCCGAGACAGACGTGCTCGGCTCCATGCTGCGCGCCCGCAGCCAGTCGATCGCCGAGGCGATCAGGAACGCCGAAGCCCAGATCGAGGCGATCGAGCAGGCCTACTCCATGCTCGAGGGATATTCCTACGAGTTGGAAGCGGTGGAGGCGAAGGCGCGCGCGGCGGAGTAGAGCAGGTGCGGTCGTCGGTCCATGGCAGGGTGACCGCTCGTTGGAGCTGTGAAACGCGAAGCGCATAGTTCAACAAGCCCGACTTTCTCCGGAACGCAACGGGAGCCGGACTGGCCGTGCCGGCTATGAGAGCCGGCCACGGCGCTCTCGTCATTTGCCATCGGCGCTGTCGAGCGCTCCTGCGAGCAATCCTTCAGGCGCCCGACCCGCCGTCATCGCTGCTATCGTGGTCCTGGTTAGTCCTGGTTACCTTTAAGGCCGCGATCTTGGCTGCCTTTGCCGTTGTCCTGGTTGCCCTTGCCGTCGTCCTGGTTACCCTTGCCGTGGTCCTGGTTACCCTTGCCGTGGTCCTGGTTACCCTTGCCGTGGTCCTGGTTACCCTTGCCATGGTCCTGGTTACCCTTGCCGGTGTCTTGACCACCGCCACCGCCACCGCCGCCGCCGCCGCCACCGCCGCCGCCGCCGCCGCCACCGCCGCCGCCGCCGCCGCCGCCACCGCCGCCACCGTCATCGCCATTCAGGCCGCGGGTGGAGGTCGTGGAAAATGAATTGCCGATGGCCGCCGTGGAGAGGGGCGGGCATTGCTCTATTTGCCCGGCCGTGAGGATTTCCGCTCTGTTCTGAGCCATGCAGCAAGCTTCGTAGTTGGCGTCGGTCAGAGGGCTGCACTGCTCGGCCATGAGCATGGTGCCCGTAAGGTTCTGGGCGTGCGCGTGAATCGTTGCCGAAGTTGAAAAACCGACTGACATAAGAGCCAGACCGGTGCTCGTAAGAAATACATCCAGGGTTTTCATATTTTCCTCCCTAAATTAGTGACAACTTAAATTCGTGTCGGGAAGGAAATGTTCCGTAAAAATTTAAGGGTTTCGCGGGTATGTCGGGCTAATCATTTCGGGCTACCCATAAAAAATTGGGGTAACGGTGGCGTCGTTGCACTCGTTCTGAGGTCGCTCTCGCAGCGACCGCTTTGGTTGATTCGATGTCTGGAAAGGCCTGGCAACGGCCCAGTGTCAGTCCTATCGGGATCCTTGGATCCCGATAGGGCTGGCTCAGCGTCCCGGACGCCCCGTCTTGCCCTTCGTCCGGCTCTTGCGCCGCTTTTCCTCCGCCGGCTCCTCGTAGGACCCTACGCCCGGCTTGGCGCGGGTGAGGGTCGGCTTCTCCGGTGCCGGTCCCGGTACCGGCTTCTCCGTGCGGCCGACGGTCATTTCGTCCAGGGTGTTTTTCCTGAAAAGCGACTGCCCCTCATCTGCCTTTCGAGCACCTTCTCCCCGGCCGCGGGAAGAGGGGATCGCCACGTCGCGGCCCATTTCATCGAGTTCGGGTTTGCGGAAGAGGGGACGTTCGGTGTCGGTCCCCGGGCCCATATTGTCGAGCGAGGGCTTCTGGAAGTAGGATTCTGTCTTTCCCTCCCCCTTGTGGGAAGGGTGGCCCGAAGCTCCGGGAGGGGTGTCGCCTTGCCCCTCCGCAACCCTCCCCACAAGGGGGAGGGTGTCCGTTGTGCCGGGCATGCCCTTGCTGGCCCGCTTGCTGCTCTCCTGCGATTTCGCTTCCTCTCGCGCCATCGGGTCGTCCAGCACGGCCAGTTCGGCCGCCTTGAGGCGCTTGATCTCGTCGCGCAGGCGTGCGGCCTTTTCGAAGTCGAGATCCGCGGCGGCGTCGCGCATCTGTTTTTCCAGTGCGTTGAGGTGCGCCTGGAGATTGTTGCCGACGAGGTGGCCGCCATCGGCAAAGCCCTTGCCGGCGACGCCGGAAATATCGGCGCGGACATGGTCGCGTTCGTAGACCGAATCGAGGATGTCGGAGATCTTCGCCTTGACCGATTCGGGCGTGATGCCGTGCTCGGCATTGTAGGCCATCTGTTTCTCGCGGCGGCGGCTGGTCTCCTCCATCGCCCGCTGCATCGAGCCGGTGATCGTGTCGGCATAGAGGATGACCTTGCCGTCGACGTTACGGGCGGCGCGGCCGATCGTCTGGATGAGCGACGTTTCCGAGCGCAGGAAGCCTTCCTTGTCGGCATCGAGAATGGCGACGAAGCCGCATTCGGGAATATCGAGACCCTCGCGCAGGAGGTTGATGCCGACCAGCACGTCGAAGGCGCCGAGGCGCAGATCGCGGATGATCTCGATGCGTTCGAGCGTGTCGATGTCGGAATGCATGTAGCGCACCCGCACGCCCTGTTCGTGCAGATACTCGGTCAGGTCCTCGGCCATGCGCTTGGTGAGCACGGTGACGAGGGTGCGGTAGCCCGCTGCGGCGGTCTCGCGGATCTCGCCGAGCACGTCGTCCACCTGCGTCTTGGCGGAGCGCACCTCCACCGGCGGATCGATGAGGCCGGTCGGACGGATCACCTGTTCGGCGAAGACGCCGCCGGCCTGTTCCATCTCCCAGGCGCCGGGCGTTGCCGACACGGCGATGGTGTCGGGGCGCATTGCGTCCCATTCCTCGAAGCGCAGTGGCCGGTTGTCCATGCAGGAGGGCAGGCGGAACCCGTACTCGGCGAGCGTCGCCTTGCGGCGGAAGTCGCCGCGATACATGCCACCGATCTGCGGAATGGTGACATGACTCTCGTCGATGAAGATCAGCGCATCGTCCGGAATATATTCGAACAGCGTCGGCGGCGGCTCGCCCGGCCTGCGGCCGGTGAGATAGCGCGAATAGTTCTCGATGCCCTGGCAGGAGCCGGTGGCCTCGAGCATCTCGATGTCGTAACGGGTGCGCTGCTCCAGCCGCTGCGCTTCCAGAAGGCGCCCGGCGCGTTCCAGTTCGGCGAGACGCTGGCTCATTTCCTCCTTGATCGCCTTGATCGCGGCGTTCAGCGTCGGCCGCGGCGTCACATAGTGCGAATTGGCGTAGATCTTCACCGACTTGAGGTCACCGGTCTTCTGGCCGGTGAGCGGATCGAACTCGGTGATCGAGTCGATCTCGTCTCCGAACATCGAGATGCGCCAGGCGGCATCCTCCAGGTGGGCGGGAAAGATTTCGATCGTGTCGCCGCGCACGCGGAAGGAGCCCCGCTGAAAGTCCATGTCGCGGCGCTTGTATTGCTGCGCGACCAGGTCGGCCAGCAACTGGCGCTGGTCGAGCCGGTCGCCGACGCTCATCTGGAAGGTCATTGCCGTATAGGTCTCGACCGAACCGATACCGTAAATGCAGGAGACCGAGGCGACGATGATGACGTCGTCGCGTTCGAGCAGCGAACGCGTCGCCGAGTGGCGCATGCGGTCGATCTGCTCGTTGATCGACGATTCCTTCTCGATGTAGGTGTCCGAGCGCGGCACGTAGGCTTCCGGCTGGTAGTAGTCGTAATAGGAGACGAAATATTCGACCGCATTGTCCGGGAAGAAGTTCTTGAACTCGGAATAGAGCTGCGCGGCAAGCGTCTTATTCGGAGCCAGAATGACGGCCGGGCGCTGCGTCGCCTCGATTACCTTGGCCATGGTGAAGGTTTTTCCCGAGCCGGTGACGCCGAGGAGCACCTGATTGCGCTCGCCCGAGGTGAGGCCGTCGACCAGGTCCGCGATCGCCGTCGGCTGGTCTCCGGCCGGCTCGTAGTCCGATTGCATGCGGATCGGGATGCCGCCTTCGGACTTTTCAGGCCGGGCCGGGCGGTGAGGCGTCCAGAGCTTGCCGTCCTTGAACAGCGGATTGCCGCTCTCGATGAGCTTGGCAAGCGCCTCGACGGTGGCGGTGACGCCCGAGCCGGAGGTGAGCTTGTCGGCATCCTCCAAGGCGACATCGAGGCCGGCCACGGGATTGAGCCCCGCGGCCGCACGCGTCTTCGGATCGGTCGTTCCGCCCATCGATGTGCCGCGGGCCGATTTCGACGCGGAGATCTCCACCTTCTTGCGATGCCTGCCGGCCTTGGACGCAACTTCGCGCCGGCTCTCGAAGGTGCTCGCTTCCGCTTCCGATTCGAGCTGCTTCACCCAGTCGGAGACATTGCCGGAAAGGGGCGTACCGGAAAGCGGCGCCTGCGGGGCTTCTTCGAACCCGCCGGGTGCCGACGATTTCTTCGGGGAATTCTTCGGTGATCTGGCCATGCCGGGAATATGGACAGAGTCCGGTCGAAAGTGAAGGGGGAACGAGTACAAAAGGGAAACGGAAGACCGCGATCCTCACTCGTTTCCTGGACCTCCGAGGCGAGGGCTTGAACCGACGGTCGCATCGCTGCACCGGGAGCCGAAGGCACTTGCAACGCCGGCACTCGGCGGAGCATTCTCGGCTTGCGATTCGCGCTCTTCCCGAGGTTTCCATGCCATTTGCCATCAATCCTGCGTATGTCTGGCCGGTCATCCTGCTGCTCCTCTCCAACGTCTTCATGACCTTCGCCTGGTACGGCCACCTGAAGTTCACTTCGTCGCCGCTCTACATCGTCATCGCCGCAAGCTGGGGGATCGCCTTTTTCGAATATTGGCTGGCCGTGCCGGCAAACCGCATCGGACACTCTGTCTATTCGGCCGCGCAATTGAAGACGATGCAGGAGGTGATAACGCTCACCATTTTCGTCCTCTTCTCGATTTTCTGGCTGAAGGAACCGATCGGCTGGCATCAGTTCATCGGCTTCGCGCTGATCGCGCTCGGGGCGTCGTTCATCTTCAAGGGGTGAGACATCGCCACGAGCGGCATCTGCCCCCGTCAATCGAGAAGGTCGAAGGCGCGATACATCCATGTGAGCTGGTAAAGAACCGCGCCCACCAGAAAAGACGCATGGAAGCGCCGGTCGGGCGTGACCGCCGCGATGATGCAGAACGCGATATAGGCCGCGTTGCGAAGCGGATATTCGATCCCGAAGGACTGGAAATAGGCCTTGCCCTTCAAGGCTGTGTCGATGAGGTCGACAGCGAATGCGATGGCGAGGAAGCCGAAGAACCAGGCGCGCCTGGACATAAAATAATGTTCGTAGCCGCTGTACTCGTCGAGAGTCGTCGGAAAGAGGAAGACGCAGAGGAGGAAGAAGACGCAGCTATAGAGGATGACGAACAGGTAGACGCTGACGTCGATCACCGCCAGCGAGTGCAGATGATACTCCCACCACCAGAAATGGACGAGGAAGAAGAACATGAACAGCACCCAGCCGAGGTGTATCCAGTAGACCTTCGTCTTGCCCGGGTGCTGCACGAAAAGCGCAACGCCGCTGAGGAGCCGCGCAAGCGAGAGGCTGATCATCATGCCCATGACGACGCGTATATGCGAAAAGATCGCCGGATCGGGCTGCACCTGCTCCATGAACTAAGCCCTTATTGCTCGGCCGGAACCGGCGTCGGCTTGCCGGTCGAGTCGAGCGCGACCATCACGAAGATGGCGTCGGTGACCTTTTCCATGACATGCGAGAGGTAACGCTGTGCCCATGCCTCGACCTTGAGCGTCATCGACGTCCGCCCGACCTTTACGATGTCGGTATAGATGCAGAGTGTGTCGCCGATCTTCACCGGCATGGCGAAGGCCATTTCCTTTACCGCCGCAGTCACGACGCGGCCCCTGGCGCGCTCGGCGGCCCGGATGCCGCAGGAAAGGTCCATCTGCGCCATGACCCAGCCGCCGAAGATGTCGCCGGCGGCATTGGCGTCGCCGGGCATTGCGAGGGTGCGCAAGGTCAGTTCGCCATTCGGCTTGCTTGCTGCGTTCATGCGGCCTGTCTCCCTGTTGACGAACAAGGTTTAACGCACTGCCGTCAGGCGAGCAAAGAGGCGCCGGAACAATTCCACGCTGAAGAAGCAAAAGGCGGCACACGTGACGGTGTTATCGTTAATTTGATCACCCTCAAATCTAGTGAGCGTTTGTTAGGAGCTTTGCAAATAGCCGCTCATATTCTGCATGCCTCGAAATGGAGGCAGGGGATGAGAAGAATTCGAATTTCGGCGCGTCTTTACGCGCTGGTCGCGTTTGCGCTTTTGACGATGGCGGCGGCGCTGACCTTTGGACTGATCCAGGCGCAGGACAAGCTGGTTGCCGAGCGCAAGGCCATGCTCGCGGCGATGAATGAGAACGCGATCAAGGTTTTCGACGCCTATCACGGCCAGGAAAAGGCCGGCACGCTGACGCGCGAGGAGGCGCAGGGCCGCGCACTGGAGGCAATCCGGGCGATGCGCTATCAGGACAGCGGCTATTTCTGGGTGAACGATATGCATCCGAAGATGGTGATGCATCCGATCAAGCCCGAACTCGACGGCGCCGACCTGACGCAGAACAAGGATCCCAACGGCAAGTTCCTGTTCGTGGAATTCGTCAAGACGGTTCAGGCGCACGGCAAGGGCTTCGTCGATTATTACTGGCCGAAGCCCGGCGCCGACCAGCCCGTGCTGAAATATTCGCACGTGGCCGGTTTCGAGCCCTGGGGATGGGTGGTCGGTACCGGTGTTTATGCCGACGACCTGGCCGCCATGTTCCGCGAGCGCGCCTGGCAGATGGCCGGCATTCTGGTCGCGGCAGCGCTCGCGATCCTCATGGCGGCACTGGCGATCGTGCGCAGCGTCGTTCGGCCCATCGAAAAGCTGAAGGTCTCGATGCGGGCGATCGCAGACGAGGACCTTTCCTCGGATGTTCCGGAAACCGATCGCGGCGACGAGATCGGGCAGATGGCACAGGTGCTCGTCGTCCTGCGCGACTCCGTCAAGGAGCGCCTCGAACTGCGATCGCGCGAGGCGGAGCAGCAGGACCGCCTGGACGCAGAACGGCGCGGCAACGAGGAGCGCCAGCGTACGACTGCCGCTACCCAGGCCGAGGCGATGGAGACGCTCGGTGGCGCGCTCGAGCGGCTGGCAAACGGCGACCTCACCGCCGCGGTGGCCCGGATCGCGCCGGAATACGCCAAGCTCAAGGACGACTTCAACACGGCGGTCGCCGCGCTTCGCGACGTCATCGGCGCCATTTCCCAATCCACCGAAATCGTCCATGGCAGTGCCGCCGACATTTCAGAGGCCGCCAACAATCTTTCGCGCCGGACCGAACAGCAGGCGGCGGCACTTGAAGAGACGGCCGCAGCTCTCGACGAGATCACCTCAACCGTACGCCAGGCGTCGGATCGTGCCCTCGAAGCGCGCGACATGGTCGACGAGACGAAGGCGAGCGCGGCGAAATCCGGTGGTATCGTGCGTAATGCGATCGATGCAATGGGGCGGATCGAAGCCTCGTCCAGCCGGATAAGCCAGATCATCGGCGTGATCGATGAGATCGCCTTCCAGACGAACCTGCTGGCGCTGAATGCAGGCGTCGAGGCGGCGCGGGCAGGGGAGGCCGGCCGCGGCTTCGCCGTGGTTGCCCAGGAGGTCCGCGAACTTGCGCAACGCTCGGCCGGCGCAGCAAAGGAGATCAAGGAGCTGATAGGCACCTCGGTGAAGGAGGTTGGCGCCGGCGTCGAACTCGTCCGCTCGACGGGCGATGCGCTGATGGAGATCGAGGCTCTGGTCAACCGTGTCAACGAGCAGGTGGCCGCAATCGCGACCGCTGCTCGGGAACAGGCGACCGGACTGCAGGAGGTCAACACGGCTGTCAACAGCATGGACCAGATGACGCAGCAGAACGCCGCAATGGTCGAGGAGACGACCGCGGCAAGCCAGACGCTGGCGCAGGAAAGTCGCGAGCTGAAGGCGCTGCTCGAACAGTTCAGGCTCGGGGAACGGGGCGCACAGCCGGCCTTTGGCAGGGCAGCCTGAGGCCATCGTAGCCGATCAATGGTCAAAACATGCGGCACCACAGCGCCGCGCGTCTTATAAGATACGCGGCGCTGTGGGAAGCTTTTCGGAGGACTGCAATCTCTGTGCTCGTCACAGGGATCCAGCAGCGCCGCGTCTGCGCGGGAAGCGTTCTTTCAGCCCAAGGACTTGGTCTGGCTGGATTCCTGTGACAAGCACAGGAATGAGGAAATCAAACAAGCGGCCGCGGGCCTCTTCGTTCAACCGATGTCGTTCCGGCGGGTGAGCCTGCTCCTGTCGGTGGTGCGTGGATGGCGCATCTCGCGGGAGTTGACGTCTGGCCGCAAGACAGGCGAGATGGTGCGACGGGAGGACGGTCGCTATCCGGCGATCCGGCCGCATCCGAGATGCCAGCCAAGGGGGAGACCTGTGTTGCCTTTCAAGCGTTTCATCATGAAGTCTGCCGCCATTTTCCTGGCCGCCGCCGGCTTTCTTTCTGCCTGTACCGTGGTCGTCGACGAGCCGCGCCCCGGTCCGGGACCGATCCGCCCGCCGGGTCCGCAAATGTGCACGATGGAATTCGCGCCCGTCTGCGGCGAACGCGGCAATCGCATTCGAACCTTCCCCAATGCCTGCCAGGCACGCGCCGACGGCTTCCGTGTCGTTCATCGCGGCGAATGCCGTCCGGCATCCCGTCCGCCGGAAGAGCGGGCCTGCACGCGCGAGTTTTCGCCGGTTTGCGGCCAGCGCGGCCCGCGAAGGCAGACCTTCCCAAATTCGTGCATGGCGCTCGCCGAAGGGTTCCGCGTCGTCGCACCCGGAGAATGCCGCCGTGAGGATGATCGCCCGCAACAGCCGCAATTCTGCACGCGCGAATTCGCGCCGGTCTGCGGCGAGCGCAATGGACGATCAAGAACGTTCCCGAATGCCTGCGAGGCACGAGCGGACGGGTTCCGCGTCGCCCATCCAGGGGAATGCCGTTAGTCGGACGAAAACCCACAAAGAAAAGGCCCGCACCCGTAAGGATGCGGGCCTTTTCTTTTGTCCCCGCTCGCCCGATTTGGCGTGCGGCCTGCAAGGCTTCGTTTACCACGTTTGCTTAAATTGCTTTGCAAAGCCGACTTTCTCGACCGAGCGCCCGTTTGGCGACATTCCGCAGGTTCATTCTCGGCTGTGGGCAGGCGGCGCACGGACAAGGCCGAAGCTTTGTCATGGATGAAGGCGGCAATCAGTATGGCGTATGTTTCTCTTCTTCATCGTCCATTGGCGGCGCTGCTGTTGTCCATTCCGCTCGTTGCCTGCACGACCGACGTGCTTGCGCCACCGGCCCGCATCGACGGGAGCTCCCGTGTCGGCGCGATCGGGCCGGCGCCTGCAGCCATGCCGGAGCAGGAAGTCGCTGCCTATCCGTCGTCAGAGCCGGTCGCCATGGCCAGCCAGACCTCCGTTGCCCGCGTTTCCAGTAATGCGGCCCTTGCACCGCAGGGCCAGGTCGCCGCGGCCGGATCGATGACGGTTCCGCCCGAGGGGGTGAATATGGACGCCATGCTCGGCGTCGAACCGGTGGTCGGCCTGGCGCAGGAGCAGGCCGGTGAGATCGCCGAGGGGAATACGACGCAGCCGGTCGTGGCCGGTATCGGTGACAGCGATGTGCGCCAGCTTGCCGGAGCGCCGCAGCCTATGCCGATGCCTGAGGCGAATCCCGGCTATGATCCCGACCTGCCGCCCCTTGCGCCCGCGCAGAGCGCGGCCGAGGAAGTGAATAGAAGGCGTGTTCTCGAGCCGCAGCGGGCGACGCGCACTGAGCAGCCGCAGCAGATCGCTTTCATACCGCGCGCCCGCAGCCCGCTGTCCACGCCGGAATACACCGGCGAAATGCCGGGCTCGGAGGTCGCGTGCCGGCAGCGGTTGAAGAAGCTCGGCGTCGTCTTCCGCGACGTTCCGCGAGTCCGTAACGGGCCGTCCTGTGGCATCGACTACCCGATCGAGCTCAGCGGCCTGTCCGGCGACATCGCCGTCAAACCTGCGGTGAAGCTGAATTGCCAGGTAACGGAAGCCTTCGCCAAGTGGGTGAAATACGAGCTGGCGCCGTCGTCGCGCTACCGTTACTGGTCGGGCGTCAAGACGATCAAGCCCCTCGGCGGCTATTCCTGCCGGACGATGAACTCCCGCCGCGGCAATCCCATGTCGGAACATGCGCGCGGCAACGCGATAGACGTCGGCAAGTTCGTGCTGAAAAACGGCAAGGAAATCGATGTGCGCAAGAAGGGCTTCTTCGCTTTCCGTGAGCGGGGGCTCCTGAAAGCGGTGCGCACGGACAGCTGCAAGTACTTCCACACGGTGCTCGGACCGGGCAGCGATCCTTTTCACAAGGACCATTTCCACTTCGACCTGCGCACGCGCAAGTCCGGTTACCGGCATTGCGACTAGCACGCTGCACAAGCGGACCATCGGTCGGACGGCCCGGCTGACGCCGCGATGGCCTCATGTCGGGCGGCAATCAAGGTCACACATTGCCGCCATTCGAGATTGTTAGGCATCGTTACGACGCGGCGCGACGCGAGAAAATTTTCTATCGGCTCGCCGAGGAGAAGGCGGCACGCTGGTGACCGCAGTCCAAGAGATCTACTGCCGCACGGGCGGCAGCCGGTAAGCGGAGCGGCGGCCCTTGACAGAGCGTCAACGTAAATTTGGCTTGGACGGGCTGCAAATCCATGTGAATCGGCCCATATAGAGCAGCACCCTGCCGTCTTTTGCACCTCTTCCCGGATATGTTCCATGGCGCCAATTGTTTCCATCTCCAATCTGTCGAAGACCTATGCCTCCGGGTTTCAGGCCCTGAAGGGCGTCAGCCTCGATATCGAGGAGGGAGAAATTCTTGCCCTCCTCGGTCCGAACGGCGCCGGCAAGACGACGCTCATCTCGATCGTCTGCGGTATTGTCAATGCGACGGGCGGCCAGGTTACCGTCGGCGGCAACGACGTCGTGCGCGACTTCCGCCAGACACGGGCGATGATAGGCCTTGTGCCGCAGGAACTGACGACCGACGCTTTCGAGACAGTGTGGAACACCGTTTCCTTCTCGCGCGGGCTTCACGGCAGGAAGCCGGATCCGGCGCATATCGAAAAGGTACTGAAAGACCTCTCGCTCTGGAACAAGAAGGACAGCACCCTGCGCGAGCTTTCCGGGGGCATGAAGCGGCGCGTTCTGATCGCCAAGGCGCTCTCGCACGAGCCGCGCGTCCTTTTCCTCGACGAGCCGACGGCCGGTGTCGACGTCAGCCTGCGAAAGAGCATGTGGGAGGTCGTCCAGCGGCTGCGCGCTTCGGGCGTGACGATCATCCTCACGACCCACTACATCGAGGAAGCGGAGGAGATCGCCGACCGGATCGCGGTGATCAACAGCGGCGAGATACTGCTCGTCGAAGACAAGAATGCGCTGATGACGAAACTCGGACGCAAGCAGCTGCGCGTCGATCTGGCCCAACCTCTGGAGCGGGTTCCCGATTCTCTTGCCTCCTACAATTTGTTGCTGGAGGGCGACGGCGAACGCCTGATCTATGAATACGACACGAGCGCTGATCGGACGGGCATCACGTCGCTGCTCGCGGCGCTGGCCGAGGCGGGCATCAGGCTCCGGGACATTTCCACGAGTCAGAGTTCGCTCGAGGATATTTTCGTTGAGATCGTGGAGGCGGGGCGATGAACATAGAAGCAGTCAAATCCATCTATTTCTTCGAAATGGCACGCACACGTCGCACGCTTCTGCAAAGCGTCGTGTCGCCCGTCATCTCCACTTCGCTCTATTTTATCGTTTTCGGCGCCGCCATCGGTGGACGCATCCAGGAAATCGACGGGATTTCCTACGGTGCCTTCATCACGCCCGGGTTGATGATGCTGACGCTTCTGACGCAGTGCATCGGCAACGGGTCATTCGGTATTTATTTCCCGAAGTTCACCGGCACGATCTATGAGGTGCTGTCGTCACCGATATCCATGCTGGAGATTGTGCTCGGTTATGTGGGAGCAGCGGCGACAAAGGGGATGATGATCGGCACGATCATCCTCGTCACGGCCTCGCTGTTCGTCGATCTCAGCATCGCCCATCCCTTCGTGATGCTTTTCTTTTTCGTTCTGACGGCGGTGACCTTCAGCCTGTTCGGTTTCCTGATCGGCATCTGGGCGAAGGATTTCGAGCAGCTCAACCTCATTCCGATGCTGGTGGTCCCGCCGCTCGTCTTCCTCGGCGGCAGCTTCTATTCGATCGACATGCTGCCGCCATTCTGGCGGGCAGTAAGCCACTTCAACCCGGTCCTTTATCTGATCAGCGGCTTCCGCTGGAGCTTCTTCGAGATATCGGACGTAAATCCGCTCGCCAGCGCGGCAATCATTCTCGTCTTTCTCGCCCTCTGCATGTCCGCACTGACATGGATATTCCGGACCGGGTACAAGCTGCGCAACTGAGGCTGGAGCGGCGGGGGGCTCAGTCCCTGAGCCGGAGCTCGTCGCTGCGCATCTGCAGGAAGTCGAGGGTCGAGAGGAAGCTCATGCCGAGCAGGCTGCTGTCCAGCCGCCCCTCGGCCGCGACCATGGCGCGGATATTCGTCCGCCGGATCGGTCCGATCGCGATCTCCGGCAGGATGACCGGTGCCGCAAGCGCCGGCCCGTTCGCGGTCATGACAGTGATGGTGTAGCCGAGATCGGCGACGTCGAGACCGACCCTCGCCGCGTCCTCATGGGTGAGCACGATACTGCTCGCGCCGGTGTCCACAAGCATGCTGACCTCACGCCCGTTGATTGTCGCATCGGCGGCAAAGTGGCCGTCGATCCGCTTGTGAAGCACCACCTCCTGCTGACCCTCGCTGTCGGTGATGACCATGGCCCTGCCGGGCATAAGTCCTGCCAGCACCCGGTCGCCGACGGACCGAAGGTCGAAGCGGTAGACATAGAGTGCAACGAGGACGAACGCAATCAGCAGCCAGATCGCAATCTGTGTCAGGCCTTCGCCCAGCGTTCGGCGGCTTCTGACGATACCGGCGGCGAAAAGCGTCGCCAGCGCGCCGAGGGCTACGAGCTGTCCGAAATCGTCGTTGTTCATGCCGAACGTTCGGCCGGAATCGTGATTGATGATCAGCAGTACGAGGCCGATGCCGAGTATTGCGAGGAGGACGATCAGTCTGCTCATGAGCCGTTTTGTTCTCGCGCCATGCGCGACCGGCGCGTCTCCCGCCGCGGTTTGCGCTCGACCGTTTCCAGTCGCGCCGGCAAGGCCTGCATGATCGTGTGCCGTTCGGTATCGGTGTAGAGCGTCCAGGCGCCGATCTCCTGACGTGTGCGCCCGCAGCCGAAACAGTAACCGGTCCTATCGTCGATCGTGCAGACGAGAATGCAGGGAGATTCCATGATCGGGACGATGCTCTGCTGTTTCGTTCGAAAAATATATCGGCCTTTCAGATGGCCAGTGCAAGAGCGCCCAGAACGGCGATCTCCGTCAGTTGCTGGGTGGCGCCGATGGTGTCGCCGGTATGGCCGCCGACCTTGCGTAAGGCGATCCGGGTGAAGCCTGGCACCGCAAGCCCGAAGGCAGCGAGCGAAAGCAGAACGGCGACGGTCGGGATGTCGGCCAGGAAAAACAGCACGAGCGCGAGGAGCACGCCCGAGCCGAGCGCAACCGATGTCGCCTGCGGCTCGGGTAAACCGGCCGAGGCGGCGACCCCGCCGCCGCGGGCAGGCGGGAGGCGGGACCAGTGCCAGACCATCGCGGCGCGGCTCAGCGCAGCGGTGGCAAGCAGCGCAATTCCGCCGCCTGTCGGCGTCAGCAGCGGCAGGAAGGCGGCCAGGGCCGAGACGCGAAGGCCGAAGGAAAGAATGAGGGCAACCGCGCCATAGGTGCCGATCCGACTGTCCTTCATGATCTCCAGGGCGTTTTCCCGATCGCGCCCGCCGCCGAAACCATCGGCCGTATCCCCAAGGCCGTCCTCATGCAGGGCGCCGGTGACCATCGCCTGCACCGCGACGACGAGGGAGGCGTTGAAGAGCGAGCTCGCGTGAAGCGCGCCCAGAAGGACCGCTATCACGGCGGCAGGAAGGGCGATCAGGATACCCGCAAGAGGGAAGGCGCGCACGGCGCGGCCGAGCCCGCCGTCATAGCCGCGGAAATATCGATCCGGCACGGGAATGCGGCTCAAAAAGGCAACCGACCGTGCGACGTCGTCCCAGAGCTCGCGAACATCTGCCATCTCGTCTCCCGCATCCCGAATCGCCCGGCGTTCCGCGGGATCATGCGAGACGACGGCAAATGGCGCAAATGCCGTTGCCGCGGGCGGCATCACACTCTATGACGAGCCCCGAACGAGTTTCACGTTGCAAGGATGATCCATGAGCGCCAGCGGCCTGCCGTTTGATGATTTCCGCGAACTACTGCGCAACCTGCCGGGGCCGGATACGGCGGCACTCGTTGCGGCGCGCGAGCGGGACGGGCAATTGACGAAGCCGCCCGGCGCTCTCGGGCGCCTCGAGGAAATCGCCTTCTGGCTTGCCGCCTGGACGGGACGTCCGCCGGCGGTCAACCGACCGCTCGTCGCGATCTTCGCCGGCAATCACGGCGTGACCCGTCAGGGAGTGACGCCCTTTCCCGCTTCGGTGACGGCGCAGATGGTCGAGAACTTCGCCGCCGGCGGTGCTGCCATCAACCAGATCTGCGTGGCACACGATCTCGGCCTCAAAGTCTTCGATCTGGCGCTCGACTATCCGACCGGTGATATCACCGAGGAACCGGCTCTCTCCGAGCGCGACTGCGCCGCCACCATGGCTTTCGGCATGGAAGCGATTGCCGGCGGCACGGATCTGCTGTGCATCGGCGAAATGGGCATCGGCAACACGACGATCGCGGCCGCCATCAACCTCGGCCTCTATGGCGGCACGGCAGAGGAATGGGTCGGTCCCGGCACCGGTTCGGAAGGCGAGGTGCTCGCGCGCAAGATCGCCGCCGTCGAAAAGGCCGTGGCGCTGCACCGCGATCACTTGTCCGATCCGCTCGAAGTCATGCGGCGGCTCGGCGGCCGCGAGATCGCGGCGATGGCGGGCGCAATTCTCGCGGCGCGGATGCAGAAGGTGCCCGTCATCATCGACGGCTACGTCGCGACCGCGGCCGCGGCGATCCTCAAGGCCGCCAACCCGGCGGCGCTCGACCATTGCCTGATTGGCCATGTTTCAAGCGAGCCCGGTCACATGCGGGCGATCGAGAAACTCGGCAAGACACCGCTCCTGGCTCTCGGCATGCGGCTTGGCGAAGGCACGGGCGCGGCTCTTGCAGCAGGCATCGTCAAGGCGGCGGCTGCCTGCCACAGCGGCATGGCGACCTTCGCGCAGGCTGGCGTAAGCAACAAGGAGTAAGGCAGGCCCGGCCCGCCCACGCGCGTCAGCACGCTCGGAGCTTGCTGTCGATCGGCTGTCATGCGTGCTATTCTCGTGCCGTGCAGCTATTGATGCGGGGCGGCTTCTCGCATATCGGGGATAAACCGGGTCATTCGGTTCGGGTGGCCTCGCAAAGCGGCATTGCCGCCGCCTTTGATTCGCCTCAATAGGAACGTCGAAGCTGTGCCCCCTCCCAACCTGCGAGACGAAATGGACGTCAAGAACACTACCTCCCGCAACGGCGCCACCGCGCCCGTTCAGAAGCATCGTGGTTTCCGGCATCTTTTCGCGGCGGCCAGCTATTCCTTCGGCGGTGCGAAGCGCCTGATCGGCGAGGCGGCCTTTCGGCACGAACTCATCGCCTTCGCCGTCGCGATGGTCGCGTTCGCGATCGTCGGCGCGAACCTGTTCCAGTATGTCGCGATGGCAATCCTGTTTCTGCTGATGATGGCCTTCGAGGCGATCAACACCGCGATCGAGGAGATCGTCGACCGCGTTTCGCCGGAGATCTCGGACATGGGCAGGAACGCAAAGGATCTCGGCTCCTTCGCGTGCCTTTGCCTCATTCTCGCCAATGCGGCCTATGCGCTGTACGTGATATTTCTCGCTCGCTTCCTGGGCTGATCCGCGACGCCGGCACCACCCTCATTTCCGTGACAGGCACAGGAATGCGGAAGTGGAGGACGCCCGGCAAGCGTTTACGCGAAGCTCCTTCTCCGGCGGGTGAGGGACGGGACGTCCTCGACCGGGGGCAAGCTCTGCAGAACGCGACGCGGCGGCAGGATAGCGATCGCCTCGGTGCCTTCCCGGAGTTTCGAGCGCAGGATGAACTGGCCGCCATGCTTGGCGAGGATCGCCTGGACGATCGGCAGTCCTAGGCCGGTGCCCTGTTCGGCGCTCTTGATGGCGATCGAACCCTGGCCGAAGGCGGATAGGACGATCGGGATCTCCTCTTCCGGAATGCCGGGGCCGTTGTCTCTGATCGAAAGATATTGCCCGCCGCCGGCGGTCCAGCCGACTTTTACGCTGACCTCACCGCCCGACGGGGTGAACTTGACGGCATTCGAAAGAAGGTTGAGGGTCACCTGGCGCATGGCTTTTTCGTCCGCCCAGACGGACGGCATCGCCTGTTCGAACTGATGGGCCATGGTTATGTTCTTGCCGCGCGCACGGAGCTGAACCATGCCGATGCAATCCTCGACGATCTCCGCCAGGTTTACCGCGTCCTCGCTGAGCTCGTACTTGCCGGCTTCGATACGCGAAAGATCGAGAATTTCGTTGATGAGATTCAAGAGGTGTTCGCCGGAGCGATGGATGTCCAGCGTGTATTCCTTGTAGGTCGGGTTGGCGAGCGGTCCGAGCACCTCTGTCGACATGACCTCCGAGAAGCCGAGGATGGCATTGAGCGGCGTGCGCAGCTCGTGCGACATCGAGGCCAGGAAACGGGATTTGGCGAGATTCGCCTCTTCGGCGCGGCGGCGAGCCTCGTCCGACATGGACTTCGCCACCTCGAGTTCGGCGATGAGATCGTCCTTCTCGGACTGTACCGAAAGGATATGAACGTTGGCGCGGTTCATCCTGTCGGTCATGAACGCCAGAAAGACAAGCGAGAGCGCCAGAATGCCCGTGAGGCCGACATCGACCGCATCACCGGTCGTGAGTGAGGAGAAGCCGAGCGCGGCCATGACAGGCAGAAACGTGTAATAGAGGGCGTTCCGCAACAGAAAAGTGCCCATGGCGGTGACCGCAAGGGCAATGAAGAGCACCGTTCCCTCGAAGAGACCGGAAGCGATCTCGCCGCAGGACGCACAATCCGGGAGCGTGAAGATCGCCCAGCAAAGGCCGGTCAGCATCTGGCCGGCGAGGAAGCGGCGGCGCCAGACGGACACTTTCTCGGCGACCACATCCTCGCGCTTGGCCTTTCGCGCGAGAAAGATGGTGACCGCATGCGCGGAAAGCGCCAACAAGGCCCAGGCGAGAAAATGCGGGTCGCCCGAGAGGTAGATGCCGCTGGCGGCGATCAGGATCACGAGGAGGGGCAGGGCCATCGCGCCGTGGAGCACGGACTCGATGTGTAGCAGGAGCATTTCCCGTTCGAAGCCGGAGGGTGCCGAGGAACCGGTCTGCAGCCGCTGACGCGTCGCGCGAACGGTCTTCGAAACAGCCTTGTTTCGATGGCTCCGCGACTTGTCCACGATGATCTTGTCGGTCGATGTGCTGGCGGCGATGCTCATGCTTCTGGTCAGGATTGGGTTCAGCTTGCACTCTAGGATGCAATCCTTAAGAAGTTGCTGCCCCCATGAAGGATTCGGCAACCATTGTGGCGCGATTGCGGTTTTCGAGGCCGGGATGGGCAGGAAGAACAACACGAGGAGGCGTGGGGCGTGAAGTCGGAAAACCGCAGATTCCGGATCGTCGGCGGCAGCGGCGCAGACCCGGGCTCTTCCGGAAGGCGCTTTGGATTTGGTCGCTCCGGGTTTCCCGAGCGGCGAAAGAGGCCGTCCGGCAGCGGCGGCATGGCCGGCGGTTGGATTTTCCTGATCCTTCTCGGTATCGGCGCCTACATAGCCGCGCAGCTGCCGCCCTCGGAACGGCCCGTGACCGGCGAGTTGCGCGGCTCGGCGTCGGCAAGCGATGGCGATAGTCTGCGGCTCGACGGACGCCGCATACGCATCGAAGGCATCGATGCCCCGGAGATCGGCCAGATGTGTCGACGCGGGGAAACCGCGTGGGACTGCGGCGCCCAGGCGCGGCAACGGTTGATTGCTCTCATCGCGGGAACGACGACCGTCTGCCGGCTCCATGGCCATGATCGCTATGGTCGGGAACTCGGTGTCTGCGCGGCTGGCGGGACGGACCTCGGAAGAGAAATGGTCCTCTCCGGTCATGCGGTCAGCTATGGGCTCTACCGTGCGGAAGAGGAAACGGCGCGAACGGGCCGGCGAGGGCTCTGGGGCGGCGATTTCGTCAGGCCGCAGGAGTGGCGGCGTTCGAACGGCGGTGCGGAGGAGACCCCGCACCGGGCGGGTGACTGGTTGGAGACCATTATTCAATGGCTTCAGGAGTATTCGAGCGCGATCATGGCGAGGATCGGCGGTGACTGAGGAGCGGCTGCAGGCGTTGAGGGCGGCGATCTCAATCTGTCGCCGGTGCCGTGACGAGCCGGCGCGCGGCGAAGACCACCGGCTGCCGCACGAGCCGAGGCCGGTGGCGGTGCTTTCCGCGTCGGCGCGGATTCTGATCGCCGGGCAGGCACCCGGATTGCGGGTCCATGAAAGCGGCCTTCCCTTCAACGATGCCTCTGGCGATCGGCTGCGGCAATGGCTGTCGGTGGACCGGGCGGCATTCTACGATCCGCAAAATTTCGCCATCGTGCCGATGGGTTTCTGTTTCCCCGGCTACGACAGCCACGGCAGCGACCTGCCGCCGAGAAGCGAATGCGCGCCGCTGTGGCGGCAGAAGGCGATGGACGCGATGCCGCAGATCGAGCTGGTGCTTGCGGTCGGTCATTATGCGCAGCGCTGGCATCTTGGAAGGGACTGTCCCAAATCCATGACGGAAACCGTGCGCAACTGGCAACGCTACGCGAAACGCAATTCCGGCGTCTGCGTACTGCCGCTGCCGCATCCGAGCTGGCGCAATACCGGCTGGCTCCGGCGTCATCCCTGGTTTGAGGCCGAGTTGCTGCCCTTCCTGCGTGAACGGGTGAGGGCGCTGACGGCGTGAAACAATTTTCTTTATTTTCACAATTACCGCGCTATAGAGGGAAAAATATTCGAGAGGATTTTCCATGGATCGCCTAGACCGCAAGATCCTGCGGCTGTTGCAGGAAGACTCGACCTTGGCCGTAGCCGACCTCGCCAAGAAGGTCGGGCTTTCCACGACGCCGTGCTGGCGGCGCATCCAGAAGATGGAAGAGGAAGGTGTGATCCGCCGCCGTGTCGCGCTTCTCGATCCGGTGAAGGTCAACACCAAGGTCACCGTATTCGTTTCCGTGCGCACCAATTCGCATTCGATGGAGTGGCTGCGGCGGTTCTCCGAAGTCGTGGCGGATTTTCCGGAAGTGGTGGAATTCTATCGCATGAGCGGCGACGTGGATTATCTCCTGCGCGTGGTCGTGCCGGATATCGCCGCCTATGATGCCTTCTACAAGCGTCTGATCGCCAAGATCGAGATCCGCGACGTTTCCTCGGCCTTCGCCATGGAACAGATCAAGTATACGACGCAACTGCCGCTCGATTACATGGTCATCGACCAGGCGAAGTCGAGCGAGGACTAGACGACCAGGTCGTTATCGCCGGGTCAAGCCGTGTCTGACGCGGAGGGATGCTGCGATGCGTCCTCGAGACATGCGGCTGCCCAGCCGCGTGCAATGCCGATCTCGACGCGTTTCTGTCCGAATTCCGCATAGCGATTGCGCCCATAGACGATAACCTTGCCCGTGCCGCCATGAGGGCGCGTCTGGATTACTGTAAGGGAATTGGCATGCGCGGCGGCCCTTCGGCGATTGCTTCGCCTATGCCCTGGCCTAACGGCATTCCGCCCCTCTTCTCTACGTTGGCCACGATTTTTCGCGCTGACCGACGTTCAATCTGGACTGGCCCGCTAGACGCTGAGAGTCCGGGTGGAGATGAAGAGTGGCGAGGCTTCGAGGAACGAGGTTTGTCAGGCTCGGTTAAACTCGGGCTTGACCCGAGAAACCATCACGAGCTGCTGGAAAGCCGCTGGCGGACCCCGCTGTTCGTCAGTTCGCGCAACGCGTCCTTGCCCGTCCATCGTGCCGCACGGTCCGTGCTCGCCGCGAGCTTTTGCGCGAGCGCCAAGGCCGGACCGTGGCAGGCGGGGCTGCGCTTGCCGATCTGCCTGAGTGCCCAATTGACCGACTTCTTCACGAAGTTGCGCTCGTCGGCGGCATGAGTCTCGATCAGCGGCAGCCAGGCAAGCAGCGTCGAATCCGGCTCCTTCTTCAGATGCACGGCGGCTGTTGCGATCATCGCGAAGGCCAGGCGGCGGACGAATTCCCGCTCATCGGCGGCGAATTCAGGAATGAGCACTTGCTCGAGGCGCGCTCCGACGAAGAGGTCGGCAACGGTATCGACCACTTCCCAGGAGTCGCAGGCATTCGCCCATTGCCGCGCTTCAGCAAGCGTCAGCGCCTTCGGGTCCGCGGTGAACGCTGCCAGCAGGCGTGCTTCGCGGATGCCGGAGGTCCAGAGGTCGAGCGCACGGGCATGGTCGGTCTTTACCCTGCGCGCGACGCGACGAAGCTCAACGTTCGAAACGCCCAGGGCGGTTTCGGTCGCAATGCCGAAGCGCGCCATGCCGGCGATGTTTTCGTCCGAGCCGAGGGCGCGGAGATATTCGATGATCTCTTCCGCCGTCGACGCCGGGGCCGGCGTCATTTTTCGAGCCGGGCGAGCAGGGAAGACGTATCCCAGCGATTGCCGCCGACCGCCTGGATGTCGCCGTAGAACTGGTCGACGAGGGCGGTCACCGGAAGCTTGGCGCCGTTGCGCCTGGCCTCGGCAAGGACGATGTCCAGATCCTTGCGCATCCAGTCGACCGCGAAGCCGAAGTCATATTTGCCTTCGTTCATGGTCTTGTGGCGATTTTCCATCTGCCAGGAACCGGCCGCTCCCTTGGAGATGACCTCGATCACCTTCTCGATGTCGAGCCCTGCTTTCTTGCCGAAGTGGATTCCCTCTGCGAGCCCCTGGACGAGGCCAGCGATACAGATCTGATTGATCATTTTGGTCAGTTGGCCGGCGCCGGCGGGGCCCATCAAGCCGACCATCCGGGCATAGGCGTCGATGACGGGCCTGGCCTTGTCGAAGGCTCCCGCATCGCCCCCGCACATGACGGTGAGCACGCCGTTTTCCGCTCCGGCCTGCCCGCCGGAGACCGGCGCGTCGATGAAATGCGCACCCTTCGCCGCCGCCGCGGCGTAGAGCTCGCGGGCAACCGCGGCCGATGCCGTCGTGTTGTCGATGAAGATCGACCCGGCTGCCATCGTTTCGAAGGCGCCGTTCTCTCCCGTGGTGACGGAGCGGAGGTCGTCGTCATTGCCGACGCAGGCGAAGACGAAATCCTGGCCCTTGGCCGCTTCGGCCGGCGTTGCGGCGGTCCGGCCGCCGAATGCGGCTGCCCATTGCTCCGCCTTGGCTGCAGTCCGGTTATAGACCGTCACATCGTGCCCGCCGCGGGCCTTGAGATGACCGGCCATCGGATACCCCATGACGCCGAGACCGATGAATGCGACTTTGGCCATTTCCTTGAGACTCCCTTATCGATGGCGTGTTTGCGGCCGACGATAGCCGCGGCCGCAGCAGCCTGCAATCAGGGTTTGAAGCGGGCGGTCACCAATTGGCCGGCAATCGGCTCGCCTTCCTCCATGCGCACCGTGATGTCGGTGATATCGACGATCTCGAACCCGGTCGCCGCCAGGCGCTCGCGCAGGTAGGTTTCCGAGTGGGCGAAGCGCTGGTGCGGTCCGACGGCGAAGCCTTGTCCCGCCGGGGTCTCGCCCGGCAGGCTCTCGCTCGAGAAGATCAGGAGCCCGCCCGGCACCAGATTGTCGACTGCGCCGAAGAACAACGGCTCCAAGGCGCCGATATAGGGCAGGACGTCGGTTGCGGCGATCAGGTCGAACGGTTCGTCGTCATTGTCGTCGAGGAAATCGACCGCCTCTGCGACATAGAGCGTCTCGTAGAGGTCCTTCTCATGGGCGATTTCAACCATGTTTTCCGAAAGGTCCACGCCGGTTATGTCTTCCGCCATGTCGCGTAGCGCGCCTCCGGTCAGTCCGGTGCCGCAGCCGAGATCGAGGATCCGCTTGAACGGTCCGAGCCCGAGCGCCTGAAGCCGCTGGCGCACGAGCAGTGGCACGCAATAGTGGAGCTGGTCGACGAGAACATTGTCGAAGACGTCGGCGTGCTGATCGAAGAGCGTTGCCACATAGGCGTCCGAAGCCTTGAGCGGCGTCTCGCCCCGCCCCATCGATGCAAGCCGAACGGCGGCGCCGCCGTGGTCCTCCGGGTCGATTTCCAGGACTTCCCGATATGCGGCGGCCGCCGCGTCGAAATGCCCGGACTTCTCCAAGGCAAGCGCGCGGTTATAGGCCTCTGCGAGGGCCTCCTCGTCGATCTTCTTGATTTTCTGCGTCATGGGCGCTTCATACGACCCCCGGCGGCCTTTGACAATCGCCGGTCGCGGCCGTCCCTGTCACTGACCGTTTCAGCTCGATAATAACCTGTTCTTTGGCGGAACGGCGACGGTTTCCGTCAATGTGGGATTAAACCACCTCGCGGCCCGAGGAGAGGTCCCGCCGAGGCGGCGATGGGAACATTCGCCTGCGGTAAAGATTTTGACCAGGTCGGGGACGCGCGCCATTTAACCTTGATCGAAAAGGAGTCATCATTCCTAAAAGAATGAAAAATCGGGAGGAATGCCGATGTCTGCCGAATTGAGCCCGTTGACATTGGAAACGGAGATACCGGAGCGGCAGACGCCGCCTCTGCCGCAGACACCGCAGGAGACGATCAACGCGATCATCCACTATTATCGCGGCGAAATCGGGCGGATGGCCGGTTGGCGGGACCGCATAGACCGAACATCGAACTGGGCGATCACCGTGGTCGCAGCGATGCTTTCGGTCTCGCTCTCGACGCCGTCGTCCCATCACGGTGTTCTTCTCTTTGCCATGCTGCTAATCAGCCTGTTGCTGCTGATCGAAGCGCGGCGTTACCGTTTCTTCGACGTCTATCGCGCCCGCGTGCGCCAGATGGAACGCGGCTACTTCGCGCAAATTTTGTGCCCTGAAGGCACGCCGAGCTTCAAATGGTCGGTGTCGATCGCCAAGAGCCTGCGCCAGCCGGCTTTCCTGATGGGCTACAGGGAGGCCCTCTGCCGGCGGTTACAGCGCAATTATTGCTGGATGTACCTGATCCTGCTCCTGGCATGGGCGCTGAAGATTTCCTCCCCGAAGATTTCGAGCACGGGAGAGCCTTTCGGCCATGTCCGTTCCTGGGCCGATGTTGCCGAGAACGCCGCTCTTGGTCCCGTGCCTGGCCTTGCCGTGGCGATCGGCGTCGCGCTCTTCTATGCGGTCGTGCTCTACGGTTCGCTCCACAGGGCGACAGGCGCCGGCGAATTGGCGCATGGCGAGGTTCATGTCTGAGACCTGCGTGCACCGCTGCGCCGCATTGCTGATCCCGCCTTCAGAAATTCTCAGTTGATGCGGGCGCGCAGGCCTGCTTCAACTGCGCTTCTCTCGGTCATGCCAAAAGGAGCACAAGATGAGCGAACAGAAGGTGGCGATCGTCACGGCCGGCGGTTCCGGCATGGGGGCCGAGGCGGCAAGGAGGATGGCGGCAGAGGGTTACAGGGTTGCCGTCCTTTCTTCGTCCGGCAAGGGCGAGGCGCTCGCCAAGGAACTCGGCGGAATCGGCGTTACCGGATCTAACCAGTCGAACGACGATCTGAAGCGGCTCGTCGACGCAGCCTATGATGCCTGGGGGCGCGTGGATGCGCTGATCAATTCGGCAGGGCACGGCCCGCGGGCTCCGGTGCTCGAACTCACCGACGAGGAATGGCACCGGGGTATGGATGTCTATTTCCTCAATGTCGTGCGGCCAACCCGGCTGGTGACGCCGATCATGGTGGAGCAGAAATCCGGCAGCATCGTCAATATTTCCACCTACGCCGCCTTCGAACCCGACCCCTTGTTTCCGACGTCGGGGGTCTTCCGTTCCGGGCTTGCGGCTTTCACCAAACTGTTCGCCGATCGGTATGCCGCCGACAATGTCCGCATGAACAATGTTCTGCCCGGCTTTATCGACAGTCTGCCCGAAACGGAGGAACGGCGTCAGCGGATTCCGATGGGACGTTACGGCGCATCGGAGGAGGTGGCCGAGTTGATCGCCCTGCTCGCAAGCGATCGCGGAGGCTATATCACCGGCCAGAACATCCGGATCGACGGCGGCATCACCCGATCCGTCTGACATATCCGACAACGACGTGCGCCGGAACCTAATGGACGATAAACTCTCCCTGGAGAGCCCGCCATTCGGAGGCCGAAATCAGCTTTCGGTGCACATAGCGTACCGAATGCAGCGGGCCGTCCAGCTTCTCCTGCCAGAATTTGAGGAAGCTGTGCATTTCCGGAAAGTCCGGCGCGATGTCGTAGTGTTGCCAGATGTATGTCTGCAGGAAAGCCGGGTGGTCGGGCATCCGATAAAGTATCTGAGCCGTCGTCAGCCCGTAACCCTTGAGCTGCAGTTCCATGTCGTTCGTCATGCGGACCTCACTTTTCACAAAGGTTGGTCTCTATGATGGAGCGCTTAATTGCTTAATCAAGCGTTAATGTAGGTGAGTGAATCGAGAAATCACCTACAAAAACAAGCGCTTGGCAGCAGGCGACGGCGAGTGCTGCCAAGCCGGCCACCGGAGTCCGGCTTGCGGCCCGAGGCGCGTTCAGCGCTTCAGATGGCGGGTCAGGCGGGCTTCGAGCCAGCCCCAGATGTTGCGCAGCAACTCCACCATCAGCAGATAGAGGATCGCGGCCCATATATACATCTGGTAGTCGAAGGTCCGGGAAAAGGCGCGGCGAGTCTCACCCATGAGGTCGAAGACCGTGACGATCGCCACGATTGCCGAGCCCTTGATCATCAGGATGATTTCGTTGCCGTAGGGGCGCAGCGCAACGATCATCGCCTGGGGCAGAATGACCTTGAAGAAGGCTACGCGCTCCGGCAGGCCGAGCGCGGCCGCCCCCTCGCGCTGGCCGCGCGGCACGCTTTCGATGGCGCCGCGCAGGATTTCCGCCTGATAGGCGGCGGTGTTCAGCGTGAAGGTAAACAGCGCACAGTTCCAGGCATCGCGGAAGAACCACCACAGTCCCGCGGATTCGAGCTGCGGACGGAAGCTGCCGAGCCCGTAATAGATGAGGAAGAGCTGGGTGATGAGCGGCGTCCCGCGGAAGAAGTAGACATAGGCGTAGGCAAACCAGCCCCATAATCTGTTCTTCGACATGCGCCCGAGCGCCACCGGCAGCGAAACGACGGCGCCCATGAGGATGGAGGAGGTGACGAGTGTCAGTGTCACCCCAAGACCGGAAAGGAAGCTCGGCCCATAGCGAGAGAATTTCTCCGGGTCCCAGCCGTTGACGACCGTCAGGAAAATCCCGACACCGAGCGCCAGCCAGATGCCGAGCGCCACGCTGCCGAAAAAGCGCGAGAAGGTGTAGGGCTTCGGCGGCGCCGGCGGGGGCGCCTGCGGCGGGATCATGGTTTCGGCAATGCTCATCGGCGTGCCTCCGCGCGCTTGGTCGAGCGCTCGAGCGCCGAGAATACGACCGAGGAGATCATTGCCAGGACGAGGAACAGAACGCAGGCGATGCCGAAGAATTCGAAAGCGTGCTTGGTCACCCGGGCCGCGACGCCGGTTTGGCGCAGGATATCCGGCAGCCCGATGACCGAGACGAGGGCGGTGTCCTTGAGCAGCGCCATCCAGAGATTGCCGAGGCCGGGCAGCGCGATGCGGATGAGCTGAGGCAGAATGATGAGGCGCATCGTCTTGCCCCGGTGCAGGCCGAGCGCGTCACCGGCCTCGTACTGACCGTGGGGAATCGCCTTGAAGGCAGAAAGCAGCACTTCGGAACAATAGGCCGAAAAGACCACGCCCAGAGCGATCATCCCCGCAACGAAGGCGCTGATCTCGACGGCGCCCGTATAACCGATCGTCGCCAGGAACTGCTGGGCGAGGATCTGCAGGCCGTAATACACGATGAAGAGCGTAAGGAGCTCCGGCAGGCCTCGGAAAATTGTCGTATAGATGTTGCCGGCCAGCCGCAGGGATCTTTCCTCGGATTGCTTGGCGAGCGCAATGAAGAAGCCGATGATCAATCCCACTGGAAGGGTCGCGATCGCCAGGCTGGCGGTGACGAGGAATCCATAGGCGATTTCATCGCCCCAGCCTGCGTCTCCGCACGCGAGAAGGGTATCCGATCCGAACCACCGAAATACCCCGAGAGGACCGCATAGCGGATCGATGATCGCGCCGATCCAGGAGAGACCGGAGGAAAGGGCGGCAAACAGTCCGCTCATGCCAATAGTTCCCGTTGCGTATTCTGGCGTCTACCGCGTTTTTGTTCTTCAGCCGCGCCGCGCGCTAGACGCTTATTTTCGTGATTCCTTGTCAAACAAAAACGGCGGAAGGGCAAGCCCGTCCGCCGTTGCATTTTCTTCATCAACCGAGATTATCCCGGCATAAAGCCTCAAGATGTGCAGGAATCGCCGAGATTAGCTGCCGTAGACGTCGAAGGGGAAGTACTTTTCGTTGATTTCCTTGTACTTGCCGTTCGCGCGGATGGCGTCGATCGCCTTGTTGAACTTCTCCCGCAGAGCGTTGTCGCCCTTGCGGAGCGCGATACCCGCGCCTTCGCCATTGATGACCGGATCGATCGGCAGGGTGCCAAGCAGCTTGCAGCAGGCGCCATCGTCCGTCTTGAGCCATTCCGACAGCACGACGACGTCGTCGATTGCCGCGTCGATGCGGCCGTTGGCGAGGTCGAGCTTGTATTCATCCGCGGTCGGGTAAAGCTTCAGTTCCGACTCTTTCATATGCGCTTCCGCATAGTTGGAATGCGTGGTCGAACTTTGTGCGCCCAGCATTTTGCCGGAGAGGGCTGCTGCGGTCGCCTCGGTGATCGGCGAATCTTTCGGCACCGCGATGGCCGGAGGCGTGTTGTAGTACTTGTTGGTGAAGTCGACCTTTTCCTTGCGCTCCTCGGTGATCGACATGGACGCGATGAACGCGTCGAATTTCTTGGCGATCAGCGCCGGAATGGCGCCGTCCCATTCCTGGGTCACGAAGGTGCAATCGGCCTTCATCTCTTCGCAAAGCGCCTTGGCGATATCGATGTCGAAGCCGGTCAGCGTGCCGTCGGACTCGAGATTGTTGAAGGGCGGGTAGGCGCCTTCGGTACCGATGACGATCTTTTCGCCGTCAGCCATGGCAGCGCCGACCATAAGCACGAAAACGGCAGCCGATACCGTGGCTGCCAGACGTCTGGAAATACGCATGATGTCCTCTCTGTTGGCTCGGCATCCGGTTCTTCTTGTTTCGCGGATGCCAATTGGCGCCGGAGCTTCAAGCCGCCGGTTGCGGCGATATTCGTACGGATTTCCTGCAAAAATCAACTGGAAAGCTTTGCTTCCAACTGTTTGACGCGAATCATGTCCTTCGATTGTCGCATAAGTTGCGCTAGAAGATGAACGGGCCGTTCAGGACCGGTTAATGTCGCCTTCAATAGGCCTTGCAGCGGAACCGATCCGCAGTTGCGGCGTTGCGGCTACGGCATTTCGGCCGAGGCAAAAAATGGCCGGGACCGCGGATCATGGCCCTGTGACGAGGGCGCCATGGTGGGCGAGGCGATTGGAGTCGCGTTTGCACACCAGCGTCAGGACCTCCGAACAAGAGGAAGAAAAAAATGTCGATACGATCCAGACTTTTCGCAACAGTGGCCTTGCCCGTTCTTTCGGCCTCCCTGATGATCCAGCCGGCCTTCGCTGACAGCCTGACTGCTCCGTTCGAAGTCGCTCAGGAAGGAGAGGGCCAACAGTCGCCCGAGGATCTGCTGTTGCTGAAGCGCAAGCAGCGTCAGGCCGAGGAATCGCAGGGGCAGGCGGAGGAGCAACAGCCGCAGGCCGAGGAGCAGCAAAAGCCGCGCAGGAAGCGCCAGCAGCAGGCCGAAGAACAGCCGGCAGCCGAAGAGGGCGCCCCGCAGCAGGCCGAAGAAGAGGCTCCACGGCGCAAGAAGCGCCAGCAGCAGGCGGAAGAGCAGCCCGCGGCCGAAGAGAGCGCTCCGCAGCAGGCCGAAGAAGAGGCTCCCCGGCGCAAGAAGCGCCAGCAGCAGGCGGAAGAGCAGCCCGCAGCCGAAGAGAGCGCTCCGCAGCAGGCCGAAGAAGAGGCTCCCCGGCGCAAGAAGCGCCAGCAGCAGGCGGAAGAACAGCCCGCAGCCGAAGAGAGCACTCCGCAGCAGGCCGAAGAAGAGGCCCCCAAGCGCAAGAAGCGCCAGCAGCAGGCCGAAGAGCAGAAGCCTGCGGCCGAGGAGAGTGCTCCCCAGCAGGCCGAAGAAGAGGCCCCCAAGCGCAAGAAGCGTCAGCAGCAGGCGGAAGAGCAGCAGCCCGCAGCCGAGGAGGGCGCGCCGCAGCAGGCCGAGGAACAGGAGCCTACGCGTAAGAGACGCCAGCAACAGGCCGAAGAGCAGCGGCAGACGGAAGAACAGAAGGCCGCCGAGCAGCCGAGCGCCGAACCTGAGAGCGGCACGACCGCCAAGCAGCCCGCGACAGAGACGCCCGCCGAGCAGACGGGCGAGGGCGAGCAGCAGTCGATTCCCGGCGCCGAACAACCCGCAACCGCTGAACAGCAGGGTGAGCAGCCCGCCGGCCAACCGGCTCCCGAAGTCGTCGATGAGCGCTCGACGGAAGAAAAGCAGAAAATCGCGGAGGACCCCGCAGCCTCTGACGAGACCGTCGTCTTGCCTGTCGAGAAAGGCGCGGCTGTCCTCGACAGCGACAAGGATGCCGACATTTCCGGCGGCAACCAGGCGCGAGAAACACGGCGGAAGCAGCGCGAGGAATTGCGTACGACCCAAGAGAGCGTAGAACCGCCGGCCGACGATGCAGCGGCGCAGGCTGCGATCCCGGCCGAAGCCAGGGAAGAAATTCCTCAGAAGATCGAGGCTGTGCTCAGCGAAGAGGGCGAGCGGGTTGAGGAGGCGCCGACCTTTGCGGTGCCGCAGACGACCAACATCATCAACAACACCGTCATCAACAACACAACGGTCAACAACACGTCCGTCAACAACACCACCGAGAACAACGTCACGGAGGTGAGGGTCGTCGAAGAAAACGAGGACCGTGTCATCCTCGGGGTCGGCGATCGCATCTTCGTGCGCGGTGACGACCGGCCGCGCCTGCGCAGGAATTCGGAAGAGAGCTATTATGAAAATCTCTCGCGAGGTCGCGTCCGTGAAACGATCGTCCGCCCGGGCGGCTATCGGATCGTCACCATCTACAACGAATACGGAGACATCCTGACGCGCACGCGCGTCGATCGTGACGGCGAGGAATACGTCATGATGTACGCGCCGGAATACGAAGAAGACCGGCCCGCAATCATAGACGTAGGTTACGACCTGCCACCGATGCGCCTGACGATACCGGTGGACGAATATATCGTCGATGTCGCCGAGGATCCGGACCGGGATTACTACGAGTTCCTGTCCGAACCCCCGGTCGAGTCGGTCGAACGCGTCTACACCATCGATGAGGTGCGTCACTCCGCCCGCCTACGCGACAAGGTTCGCCGAATCGACCTCGACACCATCACCTTCGCGACGGGAAGCGCCGAGGTATCGATGTCGCAGGCGAAAACCATGCGCAACGTCGCGGAGGCAATGAACAAGATCCTGGAGAAGGATCCGGGTGAAACCTTCTTTATCGAGGGTCACACGGATGCCGTTGGCGCCGACCAGTCCAACCTCGTCCTTTCCGACGAGCGTGCCGAGTCCGTCGCAGTGCTCCTGACCGAGGTCTACGGCATCCCGGCCGAAAACCTCGTCACCCAGGGCTATGGCGAGCGGTTCCTCAAAATCCGCACGGACGGGCCGGAGCAGGAGAACCGCCGCGTCACCATTCGCCGCGTCACGCCGTTGGTGCGTCCTGTAGCGCAGCGGTAGATCAACGAGGCGTGCGAACTGACATCGGGGCCGGGAAACCGGCCCCGATTATTTGTGCGTTCTGCAACCCGCCTGTGCGCTTGGATTGATGCCGTCCGCTCGACCGTCAGTCACGCAGTCCGATGACCTTCTCGATGAAATCGGCGATCGCCCGCGTGTCGTCCAGGTCGAATACGGGGAGGCCGGCGTCCGCGACCGGATGATCGGCAGCGATGGCCAGGATATGCGGATCGTTCGGTGCGAGCGGTTCGCGATTGGCCGATTCCTCGCGGCGCGCCTCGATTTTCGGGACAGGCTCGCGCTTGTAGCCTTCGATCAGTACCAGGTCGCAAGGGGCAAGCCGGGACAAGATCTCTTCGAATGTGGGCTCCGGCGCCCCACGCAATTCATGCATGATCGCGAAGCGCGTCGACGAAACGATCGTTACCTCGTGCGCGCCGGCCTCGCGGTGGCGGTAGCTGTCCGCGCCGACCTTGTCGATGTCGAAGTCGTGATGCGCGTGCTTGATCGTGGAGACCATGTAGCCGCGGCGGGTCATTTCGCTGACAAGGCGGACCATCAGGCCGGTCTTCCCGGAATTCTTCCAGCCGGCGATGCCGAAAATCTTCGGTAGGCGCAAGGGGTCGTTCATGGTTCGCGATCCTCGATATAGGGCAACCAGGCCTCAGCCCGCTGAAGCTCTTCGGGCGTGTTGATGTTGACTGCCGGAGGGACGGTGGCATGGGAGGGGCCGTCTGGCATCGAGAACGTCCTCGGCTATTCCAGGGGGCCGCCGAGTGCGCGCTGCGCGACCGCCCGCCGGCCGCGCTTGCTCTCGCGGTAGAATGTATAAAGGCCGGAACCGATGATGATGGCGACGCCCGCCAGCATCCAGCGGTCCGGCGTCTCTGCGAAGAAGACGACTCCGAGGGTGATCGACCAGAGAAGACTCATATAGCGAAATGGCGCAATCACGGAGATCTCGCCTTCGCGCATCGCGAGTACGATCGTCTGGTAACCGAGCATCAGAAGCACACTGGCGCCGGCGATATGGCTGAGCGACGTCGTAGACATCGGTTGCCAGCCGCCGAGCGGGACGATGAGGGCCGCACCGACCAGCGTCGTCACGAGTGAGGTCGTCACCGTGATGTACAGCGACGGCACGTCGGTGCCGATGCGGCGGGTGCAGAGGTCTCGTGTCGCAGTGAAAAAGACGCAGGCGACGACGGTGAGGGCCGCCGCGGTGAAGCCCTCGGGACCAGGACGCAATACGACGAGGACGCCGGCGAAGCCGACGACGATCGCCGCCCACCGCCGCCAGCCGACGGGCTCGCCGAGGAACAGCGCGGCGCCGAGCGTGACCGCCAGCGGAAGTGCCTGCATGATCGCCGAAGCGTTGGCGAGCGGGATCTGGCCGAGCGCGGAGATATAGGTCACCGATGCAAGCGCCTCCATGGCGATGCGCAGCAGGATGGCCGGCCTGAAGATCGTCCGAACCGGCCGGAAGGCGCCGAACCGGTATGCGACTACGACCACCATCAGCGTCGTCAGCAACCCGCGGATGAACATGATCTGGCCGGTATTCATGGCCCCGGTGACCGATTTTACCAGCGCATCGTTGCAGGCGAACCCGATCATCGCGAGGCACATGAAGACGATGCCGCGGAAATTGGCTGACGAGCGCATTCTCATTCCTGATAGCTGTGGCCGAACGGCGCGAGGCTTCCCGGCGTGGCGAATCCCTACTGCATGTTCCTTAAATCCTATCCGATTAAAGGACAAAAACATCCGGAAGATCAAAGATCTGAGCGCTTCAAAGCCGATGAGGTAGGAGATGACGCGCATCGCCCGCGGCGCTCGTGCCGAGCAAGGCATTGCCGCTTGTCTCTTCGCCCCGCTTGCGGGCAGAAGGTGCCGGCAAGCGGATGAGGGGCAAAACTGTTATCCCCCGGTGACGCTCATGTGCCGGGCGACGGCGGGGCGGTTGTGTTCGCGGTCGATGATGAAGTCGTGGCCCTTCGGCTTGCGGCCGATCGCCTCGTCGATGACCTGCCCGAGATAGGCGTCGTCGTCGGTCGCGCGCAGTGCGGCGCGCAGATCGGCGGCGTCGTTCTGGCCGAGGCACATATAGAGCGTGCCGGTGCAGGTCAGCCGGACGCGATTGCAGCTTTCGCAAAAATTGTGCGTGAGCGGCGTGATCAGGCCGAGGCGCCCGCCGGTCTCCGCGACCTCGACATAGCGGGCCGGGCCGCCGGTGCGGTAGGGAATGTCATTGAGCGTGAAGTCGGCCTCGAGCCGCCTGCGCATCTCCGAGAGCGGCAGGTAATGGTCGGTCCTGTCCTCGTCCACTTCGCCTATCGGCATGGTCTCGATCAGCGTCAGATCCATGCCGCGGCCATGCGCCCAGCGCATCAGGTCCGGTATCTCGGCATCGTTGAAGTCCTTGAGGGCAACGGCGTTGATCTTCACCTTCAATCCGGCTGCCAACGCCGCGTCGATGCCTTCGTGCACCCTTGCCAATTCGCCCCAGCGGGTGATCTGGCGGAACTTGTCGGGATCGAGCGTGTCGAGCGAGACATTGATCCTCCGCACGCCGCAGTCGACGAGTTCGGCGGCGAATTTCGAAAGCTGCGAGCCATTGGTGGTGAGTGTCAGTTCGTCCAGCCGTCCCGCTTCGATCTCTTTGCCGAGTTCGCGAATGAGGAACATGATGTTCTTGCGCACCAGCGGCTCCCCGCCGGTGAGCCTCAGCTTGCGTACGCCCTTGGCGATGAAGGCGGAACAGAGCCGCTGGAGTTCCTCCAGCGTCAACAGGTCCTTCTTCGGCAGGAACGTCATGTGCTCCGCCATGCAATAGGTGCAGCGGAAGTCGCAGCGGTCGGTGACAGAGACGCGCAGATAGGTGACCGCGCGGCCAAATGGATCGACCATCGGGGCTGTCGTGGTGTCGAGCGGTCTGGCGTGGGTCTGGTCTATAGCGGCCGTGTTCAAGTCTTTTCTCCCTGCGCTTTCAATGTCGTGGTCAAAAAGGGTCGCGTCAAGGCGCATCCTGTCGCAAACTGTTTCAAATATCTGGAAAGCCTTCTGGGGGCGATTTCCGGCCGTTCAATTCTGCTTTACTGAACGGGGACGAACACGGAGCAATGACGATGAGCGAATTCTGGCCGACCGAACTGCGGATATCCAGGGACCGCCACCGCCTGTCCGTCACCTTCGACGACGGCGTGGCCTTCGACCTATCCGCGGAACTCCTGCGGGTCCTCTCGCCCTCGGCAGAGGTGCAAGGGCACGGGCCGGGCCAGCGGGTGACGGTTCCGGGCAAGCGCAACGTCCAGATCATCACGGTCCAGCCGACGGGAAATTACGCGGTGCGAATCGGTTTCGACGATTCTCATGACACCGGCATCTATACCTGGACCTACCTGCGGGAGCTCGGCGAGAAAGGCGAAGAGCTGTTCAAGGCCTATGAGCAGGAGCTCGCCGACAAGGGTATGTCGCGCGACAAGGCCGAAAAGCCGCGCTGACGTCTCGCAGCCTTTGGTGACCGCCGACCGGGCAGCCTCGGTCAGCTTCCCGCCGCCAATTCATCTTCCTTGAGCAGGGTGGAGATGATCCGCTCCATCGACTCGGCGACCTTGACGCAGTCCTCGATCGGCTCCCCGCCGTGCGAACTCTCGATGAGCGCCGTCTGAATTTCCATTGCTTCCTCGGTCAAGGTCCTTCCGGCTGAGGTCAGCGACAGACGCAATACGCGTTTGTCTCTTGCGTCGCCTCGCCTTTCGATGAGGCCGCGCTTTTCGAGCTGCGGCAGCAGCATGCTCATGTTCGAGCGGCCGACGAGCAGCTTGCGTGCAAGCTCCTGCTGGGTGATGCCGTCGAAGCGGTAGAGATTGACCAGGATGTCCAGGTGCGGCGGCTTCACATCCAGATGGCTCAGCCGCCGCGTCAATGTCTGCTGCATCAGCTGACAGGCGCGGGCAACGGCGATCCAACTTCGAAAACGAGGGTGATCCCAGGGAAAGTGGTGATTTTCGATCTGTGCTTGCTTTTTGTTCATCGTTGTACAATTATGTTCATGGTTGAACATTAGAAAGCTCCACTATGCCATCCTTTGCGAACAAGGTCATCCGTCTATCGCTGAAGGCCGTTTCCGCGTTTTCGGCCGACAAGGCAGGCAAGTCCGCATTCTGGATCTTCTGCCGCACTCCGAGCCGGAAGCCAAAAAGCGGCAAGGAGGCGGCGCTGCTCAAAGCGGCAGTGCCGATCATGCAACGGTCGCGGAAGGTCACGTTGTCCTTTGCGGGCGGCTGGGCTGCCGCTCGCCATTTCGAATGCCGCAACGGCGGTCGCGGGCCGCGGGTACTGGTCGCGCACGGCTGGGGATCTCGCAGCGACTATCTGGCAACGCTGATCGATGGCCTGCTCTCCTCGGGCGCGGAGGTCGTGGCGCTCGACTTGCCGGGTCATGGAGCGTCGCCCGGGCGGACACTGACCATGCCGCAAGCGGTGAGGGCGATCGATGCGGCGTGGCGCCATTTCGACGGGTTCGATGTCGGTATAGGCCATTCCTTCGGCGGCGCGAGCCTCGCCTGCGCGGCCGGGGCAGTGCTCTGCGACGTCCCCGCGCGCATTCCGGGGAAACTGGTCCTGATCGGTGCGCCAAGCGAAATGACTTGGCTCTTCAGGGGCTTCGGCCGGATGTTGGGGCTCGCGCCGAAGGCGCAGGCAGCTTTCGAGGGCATGGTGGAGCGGCTCTCCGGGCGTCGCATCGAGGGTTTCGATGCCACCCGCATCCTGGCGGCACTCCGCAGGCCGGTTCTGGTCATCCATGCCGAGGACGACAAGGAGGTCCCCGCCGATCACGCGCGCCGCTACGGCGCGGTCGGACCAAATGTGGAATTGCACTGGGCGAACGGCCTTGGCCATCGCCGCATCGTTTCCGCCGCTCCGGTCATCGAGAAGATCAACGAATTTCTCTGGGAGCGCAGGAAAGAGGCTCCCATGTCAAAAATCGCCTGATGGCGTCATCAGGTCGTCATGCTATTCCTCGAAACGGGCGCGCAGAGATCGCGATTTCGGCGTGACAGCCGCAGCACCGTTGCAGGAGGGATGAGATGACGATTATCGGAACGGTCGAGGAGTTGCAGGCGCTCTATGGCGGAGCGAGCGAGGCATCGATCGTCAAGGTAACGGCTGCACTGACGGCCGAGTACCGGGCAATGATCGAAGCGTCGCCCTTCGCAGCGCTCGCCACCGTCGGTCCTGAGGGACTCGACTGTTCGCCGCGGGGCGACGATCGATGCGTCGTCCGCGTCGCGGACGACAAGACCGTGCTGATGCCCGACTGGCGCGGTAACAACCGGGTGGACTCGCTTGCCAATATCGTGCGCGATCCGAGAGTGGCGCTGCTCTTCCTCGTGCCCGGATCGAATACGACCATCCGCATCAACGGCACCGCCGTCGTCAGCGTCGACCCGGCTTTGACCGGTTCCTTCGAGATCGATGGGAAGCACCCGCGCAGCGTCGTCGTGGTCACGATCGGCGAGGTCTATTTCCAATGCGCCCGGGCTCTGATCCGTTCACAGCTCTGGAATGCGGAGCGCTTCGCCGATGCCGCCTCGCTGCCGACGCCGGGCGCGCTGCTGAAGGCTGCCAAGGCCGATTTCGACAAGGAAAGCTATGACCGGGAATGGCCCAGCCGCGCCGCGAAAACCATGTGGTAGGCGGCCGCGGCGGCTACATGTCGAGCCGCGGCCGCCTGAAGTCCGATCAGGCCGGGCCGATCATGGTCTCGGGGCGGACGACGGCGTCGAACTCCTCGTCCGTGACGTAGCCGCCGCCTACGGCCTCTTCGCGAAGCGTTGTGCCGTTCTTGTGTGCGGTCTTGGCGATCTTGGCCGCGTTGTCGTAGCCGATCTTCGGCGCAAGCGCAGTCACCAGCATGAGCGAACGGTCGAGCGCCGCCTTGATGTTGTCCTCCCGCGCCTCGATCCCGACGACGCAATTATCGGTGAAGGAGATAGCCGCATCGGCGAGCAGCTGCACCGACTGCAGGAAGTTGTAGGCCATCAGCGGATTGTAGACGTTGAGCTCGAAATGGCCCTGGCTGCCGGCAAAGGTCAGCGCCGCATGATTGCCGAAGACCTGGACGCAGACCTGGGTGAGCGCTTCGCACTGAGTCGGATTGACCTTGCCCGGCATGATGGACGAGCCCGGCTCGTTTTCCGGCAGCGAAAGCTCGCCGAGGCCGGAGCGGGGGCCGGAGCCGAGAAAGCGGATGTCGTTGGCGATCTTGAAGAGCGCGGCGGCGGTGGCGTTGATCGCGCCGTGGCTGAAGACCATCGAGTCGTGTGCGGCCAGTGCTTCGAACTTGTTCGGCGCGGAAGTGAAGCCGATGCCGGTGATGCCGGCGATTTCCTCGGCGACCTTCTCGGCAAATCCGACGGGCGCGTTGAGCCCGGTGCCGACGGCGGTCCCGCCCTGGGCGAGCTCGCAAAGGCCGGGGAGCGTCATCTCGATCCGTTTGATCGAGGAGGCGACCTGCGCAGAATAGCCGGAAAACTCCTGTCCCAGAGTCAGGGGCGTTGCGTCCTGCGTGTGGGTGCGTCCGATCTTGATGATGTGATCGAAAGCCTTCACCTTCTCTTCGAGCGCCTTGTGCAAGTGCTTGAGCGCCGGCAGCAGATCGTGGATCACGCGCTCCGCGCAGGCGATGTGCATGGCGGTGGGATAGGTGTCGTTCGACGACTGGCTCATATTGACGTGATCGTTCGGATGAACCGGCCTCTTCGAGCCCATGACGCCGCCGAGCAGCTCGATCGCACGGTTGGAAACGACCTCGTTCGCATTCATGTTCGACTGGGTTCCGGAGCCCGTCTGCCACACGACGAGAGGGAAGTGCTCGTCAAGCTTGCCGTCGATCACCTCCTGCGCGGCCCTGACGATCGCGTCGCCGATCGTCGGGTCGAGGCGGCCGAGCGCCATGTTGGCGCGGGCAGCTGCCTGTTTGACGATGCCGAGTGCACGCACGATTGCCAGAGGCTGCTTTTCCCAGCCGATTTTGAAATTGCCCAGCGATCGCTGGGCCTGTGCGCCCCAATAGCGGTCGCTCGCCACTTCGATGGGGCCGAACGTATCTGTTTCCGTGCGGGTCGATGTCATCGCGATACCTGCTTTCGTCATGCGGTTCATGAAGCCGAGGCGGGGAACCGGGTCCAAAGCCGATCTTTCTCCCCGCTGCCGGGCATTTCTCTGCCTCGGCCATGACGCCTTGTAAAGGGGCCGCGGGGGCTTGGAGCCCCTACAATCGTTTGAATTTCCGCCGAGCGGCAAGCCGCGATCAGGCTTCGCTCACAAGGGTTTCCGGCCGGCACGATGTGTCCTTTCCGTCACATCCGCAATCTTCCGTTGCGCATCTTCCCTGTGTCGCAGGGAACATCGGCATGGCGCCCCGGCGTTCAAAGTGGATGCAAATCAGATTTTTAGGCGAAGGGTCATGGCTGAAAAACGGGACGCGGCGATATGCGGGGCGCGGATTCGGGAGGCTTCGTTTCCTTTTCATTCACCATCCTTTTCTATAACTCTCGGAGCACGAGGGCGTGGCGAGAATCTGGCGGCGACTGCATTCGGCGGCGACGCAATACGGGGACGTTTATATCTATGAGAACTATCAAGTCGGCAGCGATTGTCGCGCTCATGAGCGGCTGTGCGGTTGCAACCATGGATGTGCAGCCGGCGTCTGCAATCACCTTCATGGACTTCATCCGCGGAGGCAAGAAGCGCGATGCGCAGGAGCAGGTGCAGCCTCGCCAGCAGGTTCCGGGCGTGGACATGTTCGCGCCGCAGCGGCTTGATCAGAAGGTGGCGAAGCCTCCGCGCATCACCGGCCCGCGCTATTATACCTATAAGGCGGATCCGCTGCGCCGGATCGCGACGGACCGTCTGGTCGATCCCGTCGTTACCGGTTCGGTGCTGAACGGAGCCCTGCCGCCTATGCTGCGCTCGCCGCTTTCCGATGCGCGCCAGTTTCTTCCGGAAATCAATGTGCGCGCGCCCGGCGAAGTGGCGAAAGCTGTCGAGAATTTCTACGGCACCCGGTCGGATTTCCTGTGGATCGAGAGGACGGGCGTCAACGGCCGTGCCAAGGCGGCGCTGGCCGTCCTGTCCGACGCTGCGAAGGTCGGTCTCGACCCGCTCGACTACGCCGTCGTCATTCCTCCGGAAGATTTCGACCGCGGCGACATGATCGCCCGCGAGAAGGATTTGGTGCGCTTCGAAATCGCGATGTCCGCGGCCGTGCTCACCTATGTCCAGGACACCGTGCGCGGCCGTATCGACCCGAACAGGATATCCGGCTATCACGACTTCAAGCGGAAAAACGTCGATCTTCTTGGCTTTCTGGAGAAGGTCGAGACAAGCAGTGACGTCGCGGCGCTTGTCGAAAGTCAGAATCCGAAAAGCGCACAGTTTACGGCATTGAGGCAGGAACTCGAGCGGCTTCGGACGCAGGTGGAAGCTGTGCCACGGGTGGAGATCGCACCGGGGACGTTGCTGAAGCCCGGCGAACGCAATCCGGAACTCGCGAATGTCATCGCCGGAATCAAGTTGAAAGCCTCGGAAGCGTTGAAGACGGAGCATGCGGTCGTGCTCGCGGCCTATGACGGGACGCCGGACTACACGCCCGAGTTGGTGCCGGTCGTCGAGGCCTTCCAGAAGGAACATGGCCTGAAGGCGGATGGCATTGTCGGGCAGGCGTCGATACGCGCGCTCACCGGCGGCGATACGACCGAAGGGAAGATAGACAAGGTCGAAATCGCGATGGAGCAGGCGCGCTGGTTGCCGGATGGGCTTGGCGAGCGCTATGTCTTCATCAACCAGCCGGCCTTCACCGCCTCCTATACGGAACAGGGCACCGAGCAGTTCTCCATGCGCGTGGTCGTCGGTTCCAAGGCCAACCAGACATATTTCTTCCAGGACGAAATCCAGACGGTCGAAGTAAATCCCTATTGGGGCGTGCCGCAGTCGATCATCGTCAACGAGATGCTGCCGAAGCTTAGAAACGATCCGGGCTACCTGGATCGGATGGGTTATCAGGTGGAAGTCGGCGGCCGCGTTGTTCCTTCCACCGCGGTGAACTGGTACGGATCGACGAACTCGGTCGCCGTGCGTCAGCCGCCGAGCAGCGACAATGCGCTTGGCGAACTGAAGATCCTCTTCCCCAATGCGCATGCGATCTACATGCACGACACGCCGTCGAAGAGCTTCTTCAAGCGTGATCAGCGGGCGCTCAGCCATGGCTGCGTGCGTCTTGCCGATCCCCGGCGCATGGCGGCGGCGGTTCTGGGCGTGAGTGTCGAAGAGGTCGGCATGGAAATCTCAGGCGGCCGCAACAAGGCGCTGCCGGTATCCGCCAAAGTTCCAGTCTATGTTTCCTACTTTACCGCCTGGCCGAACAAGGACGGAACCGTCGAGTATTTCGACGACGTCTACGATCGCGACATGTATATGAATCGCGCATTCGAGGCGACGCGCAAGGCGCGGAGTTTGGAAGGATGAGGAGAGTGGGCCGCGTTAGACGAGCGGCCCCTTTCACTTCGGCTTGCGGGAGAGCACGGTCTCGACCAGATTCGGTGTCAATTCGTCGAAGTGCCCGATGATCTGATCGGGCAGCAGGCTTTCGATAGGCACGTCTGAATAGCCGAAGGGCACGACGATCGACGGAACGGAGGCATTTCGGGCGACGAGAACGTCGTTGAGGCTGTCGCCGACCATGACCGCCCGTTCGGCCACCCCACCGGCATTCGAGACCGTCGACAGCAGGTGGTCGGCATGCGGTTTGCGCACCGTGAAGGTATCGCCGCCGGATATCGCCGCAAAGCGGCCAAGTAGCCCCAACCCCTCCAAAAGACGCTTTGCCAGCATTTCCGGCTTGTTGGTGCAGACGGCGAGTTTCAGCCCCGCATCCTGCAGGCGGTCGAGCGCTTCGACCAGCCCCGGATAGGGCAGGGATTCACCCGGCATTGATCCGTGATAAAAATCGACGAACTCTTTCATCTGCCAGGACAGTTCTTCTTCGGCAATCGTTCTGCCGCGAAGCGCGAAAGTCCGCTCGATCATGGCCCGTGCGCCGTGGCCGACCAGATGCGTGAGGTCCGCATAGGTCACCGGCTCGATACCGGCTTGCGTCACCGCATGGTTCAAGCTGGCGACGAGATCGGGCGCTGTGTCGACGAGCGTACCGTCGAGATCGAAGACGACTAGGGGCAGGGACACCGGCAACCTCGTTCTGCAAAACCTTGTCCGACCGGGTAGGCGAAGTCGGCGTGGAATGCAATGGCGACCTAGGTCGTAGCGCTGCCGGAATCCGGTTCAGGCCGTGCATTTTGACTTTTGTTTGCCGCGGCGGGCGTGTAAGTGTCTCAGCGGAATTGGACGGTGGCGGCCGAGGGCGACGCCCCCGCCTGACGTGGATCGAGAGGGAGCGAGTGGCGCATGGACGCCCGCCAAATGAAGATCAAGGCCGCCGAAGCGGCGCTTGAACATGTCGAAAACGGCATGCGGCTTGGAATAGGCACAGGCTCGACGGCTGAAGAATTCGTCCGATTGCTGGCCGAGAAAGTGGCATCCGGCTTTCAGATCTCCGGCGTCCCGACGTCCGAGCGGACGGCGCGCCTCTGCCTCGAGCTCGGTGTGCCTCTGAAGTCGCTCGACGAACTGCCGGAACTGGACCTGACGATCGACGGGGCCGACGAGGTCGACGGAAAGCTACGCCTCATCAAGGGCGGCGGTGGCGCGTTGCTGCGCGAGAAGATCGTCGCGAGCGCCTCGGCGCGGATGATCGTCATCGCCGACGAATCGAAGGTCGTGGACGTGCTCGGCGCTTTCAAACTGCCGATCGAGATCAATTCTTTCGGCCAGGTCGCCACGAGGCTCGCGATCGAAAAGACCGCTTCGCGTCTGGGTCTTGCAGGAGATATCGTCGTGCGATCCTCCGGCGACGGAGCCTTCACGACCGATGGCGGACACCTCATTCTCGATGCATCTTTTGGCCGTATTCCTGATGCAGATGCGCTCGCGGTGGAGCTGAACGCCATCCCGGGCGTCGTCGAGCACGGGCTTTTCATAGAAATGGCGTCGATGGCGATCATTGCCGGTCCTGAGGGAGCGCGCAGCCTTACGGCCTCTTGAACCGTTCCGGCCGAGCGGCGCGGGGCGTATCGAGAGACAGACTTTTGCACAGGTCAGCCAGGCGGCGGCTATCGGCCGGGCGGCACGTGCCAACACAGGAGCATGGAAAAATATGGACAAATTCGCAGGTCTTGCCCGCACTTTCGCTACTGCTGCGATCCTCGTTTCGGTTGCGGTTCCGGCGGTACGGGCGCAGGACGTGACGGAAGATCAGATCAAGGCTGCGCGTGCGACGATCGCCGCGCTCGGCGTGACCAACAGCTTCGACAACATTCTGCCGAACCTCGCCGAACGCCTGAAGAACACGCTCATTCAGGCATCGCCGAACCATCAGGAACTGATCACCGCGACCGTGGACGAAAAGGCGCTCAGCCTCGCCGGGCGGCGTTCGGATCTGGAGCGCGAAGCCGCCACCATCTACGCGAAGACCTTCACCGTCGAAGAGCTGAACGCCATCGCCGACTTCTACAACTCGACCGCGGGCAAGAAGCTTCTGAACGACGGCCCGATCGCCTCGCGTGAGATGCTGAAGGCTGCCGACATCTGGGCTGCCGGCGTTTCGCGCGACCTGACCAGCGAAGCGACGAAGTCGCTCGATGAGAAGATCGGCAATGCGCCGGCGGCAAATGCCGGCGCCACGGCGCCTGCGCAATAACGACCGGTCGAACCGGCGGTCTTGCCGCCACCTGACGGCACGAGTTTAACCGCAAGACAGGAGCCCGGAGCGATCCGGGCTTTTCTTTTTTTGCGCCGCAATACTATATCAGGGGCGAAAGGCGACTCCGTGTGCGCTTTCCAGCCCGACGTCCCCCGGCCGACGGCCTATTCGACATTTCACTTCCTGCAGGAGTTCCCATGAGCGCTTTCGACTATGACCTCTTCGTGATCGGCGGCGGTTCGGGCGGAGTGAGAAGCGGGCGGCTGGCTGCGGCGCTCGGCAAGAAGGTGGCGATCGCCGAGGAGTTCCGGTACGGCGGGACGTGCGTCATCCGCGGCTGTGTACCGAAGAAGCTCTATGTCTATGCCTCGCAGTTTGCGGAACATTTCGAAGATGCCGCGGGCTTCGGCTGGGTCGTCGGCGAGAGCCGTTTCGATTGGGCCAGGCTCGTTGCTGCGAAGGAACAGGAGATCGCCCGGCTGGAGGGTCTTTACCGTAAGGGCCTGGCGAATGCCGGGGCCGAGATCCTGGATACGCGCGCCGAGCTCGCCGGTCCGAACACCGTGAAGCTGCTTGCTAGCGGCAAGACCGTCACCGCGGAGCGCATCGTTATCGCGGTCGGGGGGCATCCGAGTCCGCATGACGCGCTGCCGGGCCATGAACTGTGCATCACCTCCAACGAAGCCTTCGATCTTCCGGCGCTGCCGGAATCGATCCTCATTGCCGGCGGCGGCTACATCGCCGTGGAATTCGCCAATATCTTCCACGGGCTGGGCGTGAAAACGACGCTGATCTACCGCGGGAAGGAAATTCTGTCCCGCTTCGATCAGGATATGCGGCGTGGTCTGCACGCAGCCATGGAGGAGAAGGGAATCCGCATCCTCTGCGAGGACATCATTCAGTCGGTGTCGGCGGATGCGGACGGGCGGCGGGTGGCCACGACGATGAAACATGGTGAGATCGTCGCCGACCAGGTGATGCTGGCGCTCGGTCGTGTGCCGAACACGACGGGTCTCGGGCTTGAGGCCGCCGGCGTCAGGACCAATGAGCTCGGTGCAATCATCGTCGACGCCTTTTCGCGCACGAGCACGCCGGGGATCTACGCACTCGGCGATGTGACCGATCGCGTGCAGCTGACCCCGGTGGCGATCCACGAGGCCATGTGCTTCATCGAGACGGAATACAAGAACAATCCGACCTCGCCGGACCACGACCTGATCGCGACTGCCGTCTTCTCGCAACCCGAGATCGGCACGGTCGGGATCACGGAAGAGGAAGCGGCCCGGAAATTCCAAGAGATCGAGGTCTATCGCGCCGAGTTCCGGCCGATGAAAGCGACGCTCTCCGGCCGTAAGGAGAAGACGATCATGAAGCTCGTCGTCAATGCCTCTGACCGCAAGGTCGTCGGGGCGCATATTCTCGGCCATGATGCGGGCGAGATGGCACAGTTGTTGGGGATTTCGCTGAAGGCCGGCTGCACGAAGGACGATTTCGACCGGACGATGGCGGTTCACCCAACGGCGGCGGAGGAGCTCGTCACGATGTATCAGCCGAGCTATCGCGTGAGGAACGGAGAGAGGGTCGGCTGAGCCTTGTCCGCCGGCGTCGTGGCAGTCCACGTTTTCTGGTAGGATGGCTTTCCAAGCCCCCTGTTAACGTTTATAAGCCCGCATCCGCGAAAGTAGTCCGCCCCGGGCGTTGTGGCAGATCGCAGGTATCGGCGGGGCTGCCGACGCGGACGCATGCAAATCCGGATGCCGGGCGGCGTGACGGCCGCAGGGCGCGACGCGGGCCGATCCGCGTCAGACAACAGGTGATGGAAATGGCACAGACTTGGACTCCGAACAGCTGGCGGCAAAAACCCATTCAGCAGGTGCCGGACTATCCGGACCTCGCAGCGCTCGATAGCGTGGAGGCGCGTCTTGCCAAGTATCCGCCGCTTGTCTTCGCCGGAGAGGCGCGCCGTCTCAAGAGCGCACTTGCCAATGTCGCCGAGGGCCGCGGCTTCCTGTTGCAAGGGGGCGACTGCGCCGAGAGCTTCGCCGAGCATGGCGCCGATACGATCCGCGATTTCTTCCGCGCCTTCCTGCAGATGGCCGTCGTCCTGACCTTCGGTGCGCAGCAGCCGGTCGTCAAGGTGGGCCGCATTGCCGGCCAGTTCGCCAAGCCGCGCTCGTCGGGCGTCGAAAAACAGGGCGATGTGACGCTGCCGAGCTACCGCGGCGACATCATCAACGGCATAGAGTTCACGGAGGAGGCTCGCGTGCCCAATCCGGAACGGCAGGTCATGGCCTATCGCCAGTCCGCGGCCACGCTGAACCTGCTGCGCGCCTTCGCCATGGGCGGTTACGCCAATCTCGAGAACGTCCATCAGTGGATGCTCGGTTTCGTCAAGGACAGCCCTCAGGCAGAGCGTTACCGCAAGCTCGCCGACCGGATCTCCGAGACGATGGATTTCATGAAGGCGATCGGTATCACCGCTGAAAACCATCCGAGCCTGCGTGAAACGGATTTCTTCACCAGCCACGAAGCTCTGCTGCTCGGTTACGAGCAGGCGCTCACGCGCGTCGATTCGACCTCGGGCGACTGGTACGCGACGTCCGGCCACATGATCTGGATCGGCGATCGTACGCGCCAGCCCGATCATGCGCATATCGAATATTGCCGCGGCATCAAGAATCCGCTTGGCCTGAAGTGCGGCCCGTCGCTGACGGCGGACGGCCTTCTCGAATTGATCGACATCCTCAATCCCGCCAACGAGGCGGGACGTCTCACGCTGATCTGCCGCTTCGGCCACGACAAGGTCGCCGAGCATCTGCCGCGCCTCATCCGAGCCGTCGAGCGGGAGGGCAAGAAGGTGGTGTGGTCCTGCGATCCGATGCATGGCAACACGATCACGCTCAACAATTACAAGACCCGACCGTTCGAGCGGATTCTGTCCGAAGTCGAGAGCTTCTTCCAGATTCACCGCGCCGAAGGTTCGCATCCGGGCGGCATCCATATCGAGATGACCGGCAACGACGTCACGGAGTGCACCGGCGGCGCGCGTGCGCTTTCCGGCGACGACCTTGCCGATCGCTACCACACCCATTGCGATCCGCGCCTCAATGCCGACCAGGCACTTGAGCTGGCCTTCCTGCTCGCCGAGCGGATGAAGGGCGGCCGCGACGAGAAGAAGATGGTCGTCAACGGCTGATCGCTTCGATAAAGCCATCGGTTCAATATTTCTGAACCTGTGGCGCATTCTCTGAATTTGACTTTGGCCGGGCCAGCTTGAAAGCTTGCCCGGCTTTTATGTGTTGAAGTGCACAGGTTCGAAGGGGCAGACGATGGAAATAAACGAGGGCGGTTGCCTTTGCGGCGCTGTGCGTTTCAAGACGCGCGGAAAGCTTCGCGATCTGATCTTCTGCCATTGCTCTCAATGCCGAAAGCAAACCGGGCTCTACTACGCGGCCACGAATGTGCTCGACAGTGAAATGGAAGTGGAAGGCGTCGAGAACGTGACCTGGTACCGTTCCAGCGATGAGGCCCGACGCGGTTTCTGCCGGCATTGCGGATCGGCCCTGTTCTGGAAGGCGGATGGACTGGACTACACGTCCATTCTCGCCGGAACGTTCGACGGGGCGGTGGCGCTCGAGCCCGGCTATCACATCTTTTGCGCGGACAAGGGGAGCTATTACGACATCGGCGACGACCTGCCGCGCTTTCCAGGATCGCGGCCGTAGCGTCATAAGGCGTGCAGCGAATGCTCGGCAGTCAAGCAGGCCAATCGGAGGCTTGATCATAGGCGCTGGCCAAAGCCTCGATCTTGACCGCCTGCCAGGAGACATATTCCTCGATCAGCCGTGCGCTCAGCCAGAACCGTCCGCGTCGTCCATCCTCGGATTTGCCAAGGAACCCGGCTGCGTCGGCGCTGGCGAATATCCGGCGGACATGGGTATTCGATATCAGGTAGTGCTCGGCGAGTTTCGCCAGGCTGACTTCGACCCATACCTTGCCGTCCATCGGCACGAATTCGCAGACGCGCGTCATGAGATCGTCGAGGATCACGCCGCCCGATTCGGACCAGACAAAGATGGCGACACCCTTCGGCGGCGTCGTCCATCTGCCGTCGGAGAGGAGGCGCCGTGCCGCGAGCGGCTGGGCGCGTTCGAAAATCGATTTGTCCGCCTCGACGCGTGAGACTCTGGTTCCGCCGTCGAGGAGATCGATCGTGCTCATCTGACTCTTGAACCAGAGGCGCATCGCGGTCTCGCTGACCTCGGTCGGCTCGAGAGGGCGCGCTCTCTTGGTACGTCCGCCGGATGCCGGCTGAAGCAGCTTGTAAGCGACCAGTTCCGCCAGGAATGCGGCCGCCGTGTTGCGGCTGGCGCCTCCGGTATCCCGCATGAATTTGAGCAACCGCGCGGCAGTGATGCCTGATTCCGGGTTGTTGGCATCCCGTTCGAGATGCAGGGAATAGGCCGCTTGGGTCAGCATCCACTTCTGGTGTGACGCCACCAGCCGCGCAACGCGCGGGAAGAGGTCATTGACGGCGATCAGCGTTCGCGCGCCTGCCTGCAATATTTGCGGGAAATTTGGATTTTGCACCAAGTCGCTAACCGTCAAGCCGGTTGGTACCTGCTGCTCAGAGCTGCCCTTCTCCGCGACCCGCTGCATCTGCTGCGCGCGCCCCCACTCCTGCGCTGGGGGCACTGCAATGGTCCCTTCGCCCCGCATTTACCATTCACGCGTAATGAACAATGCGCAAGGCCTGCGATTTGTTTCACACGAAATTGAAATCGGCACGTGTGCGAGCGCTTTACTGAACAAGAACGGGCCGTTGGCATTTGACGCCGGTGACGCGCACGTCGGCCTCGCCGATGCGCACGCCGACGAGGAGCAGTAGATTGTAGAGCAATTGATCGACGGGTGCGGTCACCGCGCCGAGTGTTTGCGCCAGGGCCTGCTGCAATAAAGTCGGACTTCCGATCGAGAGGAGACCGCCCACATTGATCTGGGCGTCGAGATTGCCGAGCAGGGTCTTGGTCGTGGAAGACAGGATATCCCTGGTCGAGACGCTCTTGATCGTCCGCGAGGCAACCTCGGTGGGGCTGAATGCCAGGCGAGAGGGTTGCAGGTTCTTGGACTCGACATGGGCGATGCCGTCGATCTTGATGAGACCGTCGAGGAGCCGCGCCCGGGTCACCCGGGCGTCGGACGAAAAGCTCGACAGGACGGTGGGATCGACATCGCCGAGGGCGATCTCCGCCACGCCGGGAACCGCATCTATGATCACCGCCGCATTCTCCGGCGTTCCGCCGTAGCAACGGATATCCGAGAGCTTTGCTTCCGCATGGGCGAGTTCGACATAGATCGGCAGCCGAATGCGGGTCCCGGCGAGAGCCGCGAGACCGTCGATGACGACTTCGACGGCGAGGCGCGTCTGTGCCGTTCTTACTGCCGCGCCCGGTGAACCAAGGCGATGGCTCGGCGTTTCCACGGGCGGTTCACCGATCGCGAGCCTGACCTTTACCGAGGCAATACCTGGCAGGCCCGCAACGGCGTCGAGCGCGATCTGATGTTCGCCGTTGGCAATCACCGCAGCGGCAGAGACGATTTGCAATGCACTGACTTTCATCGACCAGTCCGAGCCCGCATCTATGCCGAGGCTCTTTTTCGGGTCGATGTTGAGGATCTGCGCCAGAGTGAATGTCTGCCTGTTCCCGGCTGTTGCGAGTTCGACGGACTTGAGCGCTGAAGTCACCGTTCCGGAAAGCCCCTGCACGAGCCGCAGCGATCCGAGCAGTTGCGGCATCGTCAGCTCCGTCGCCAGCACGTCTTCATAGGAAGCGGCCGTGAGACTGAGGCGGGTGGCGATGATCTTGAGGAATGGCTGGATATCGATGTCGGCGTCGATCAATGCCTCGTAGTCCATGACCTTCAGCGCCACATTGGTGCCGAGCATCTGGCCGAGGATCGCGTTCAAGAGGCCACCATTGAGGCTGGCAAGGCGGGAGCCGACGGAGAAGGCAGCGACTTTCGAACTCGCCGCGGTGCCGATCACGCTCAAATCGGGCGAGTCACTGAACAGCGCCGCAAGATAGATGTCGCCCTTCTTCTCAAGCGTAACCTGGACGGCGTCGGCGGGCAGGGCCCCCCTGATGAACCGTTGGCCGGCATCGATCGTCGGGTCGGGGACATAGCGCCCGCGCACGATCGTAGCCACCCCCTTTGCGGCGGTTTCGACGTCGTTCGGCAGGAGCTTGCCGTCCACAGTCATCAGCCCCGAGGGAGTCGAGACGGCGAAGCCGAGACCGTTGCTCCGGAAGTGGGCGAGCACGGCCTCTTCGGCTGAACTTACATTGGCGGCGGCCGCGATCGAGGCGAGGTCCGCAACAGACTGCAGCTCGCGCCGCTGAAGGGTGAGATAGCCGTAATCGATGCCGAGCCCCATCGACGCGACCACCAGCGGCATGACGAGGGCCGCCGAGACGCCGATATTGCCGGTGCGGGACTGCAGGCATCGCCGGAAGACGGATGTCGCTCCATGCATCTCAGATACCTCCCACGCGTATCGTCGCGTAACGCTCGATCTGCTCACCCGGCAGGGCAAAGGTGAAGAGCTTCCAGATGGGGAGGTCACTTGCGTCATAGGAGATGGTGACGGTGAACTGGTTGGTATTGTTGGCGTCATCGCGCACGGTGACGTTCATGCGGGAGGAGTCGATGAAGGTCTGGCTCATCGTCGTGCGCCGGATGTAATCGGTCGCAAGGCGCTCCCGCTCCTCTTCGGAAAGGCCCGCAATCGCCGTCCGTGCCGCATCCGCGGCTATCTGCTGGATCGAATGTGCGGCGCTCAGATAGATCCCGTAGGCTATCAGCGTCAGCACGCACATGAAGAAAAGCGGCGCAATGACTGCGAATTCAATGGCGGCAGCACCCTTCCGACTGCCGAGCAGGCGGTTGAAAACGGACATGCGGCACCTCCGAAGTATTCTGAGTATTTGTTTCCCATTGTCTCTGCAGCTTCAGGCTGCGCCACAATCGTTAATTATTCTATACGCCTGCAAGTATTTGTTTTTGCTTGTGGAAAATTGAAATTTAGGAAATATTTATTCGCGTTTTAATTGAATTCGGTGGCGTCTGCCACATTTTCCCGAGGGGGCACGGTTCGCCCGGAATCAAGAAGCGCTTCACTGCTTGTCGAAAGCAGTGAAACGCTTCGTGAAGCCGGGGGGATTGGCCGTCCTAGCCGAGTCCCTTCACAAACCAGCGCTGTAAAGCTCGGCGTGGGACTTGAAGAAGCGCTCGGTGCTGTAGCGCTTGCCGAACATCATGTCGTGCTGCAGGAAGCGGTAGTCACGCAGCGATGCGGGGATCTTCGGCTGGCGCAGCCAGTCGGCGACGTCCTTGCCGTTCTTGCGGATCAGCATGTAACGGTCGAGGACACGGTAGTGGTCGTAGACCTTGCCGAGGAACCCAGTGTAGTAGGGATGCTCGTAGCCCGCCTGTTTCAGGATCTGGTAGGAAAGGAAGGCCGGGCTGATCGTGCCGATGTTCTTCTTCGGCCCCGTCTTGTTCGACCAGACGACGAGCGGCGTCTCATGCTCGGCCTTCATCTGATCCTTCGGTCCCTTGCGCTCGGCCGTAATGCCCTTCATGTAACCGGTGCTGGAATAGACGGTGTTCAGCGGTGGGAGGTGGTCGCCGAAGAGAACGATGATCGTCTCCCGGTCGCGCTCTTTCGCCCAGTCCATCAGCATCTTGAGGCTATCGTCGGCTTCCTTCACGCCTTGCGCATAGGTGGCGAGCACCTGGCGGTCGGCCTCGGGAAGATCGCCCTCGACTTTGATCGTGTTCTTCGCATAGCGGTTGGCCTCATAGGGACCATGGCCCTGCAGGGTCACCGCGAAAAAGAAAAAAGGATCCTCCACCTCGTCCGCCTGGCGGATGATTTCCTTCGTCAAAGACTCGTCCGACGCGAAGATGCCGCGCTTCTGCATGGCCGGCATGTTCTCTTCCGACCGGAACATGTCGAAACCGAAGGCCTTGTAGACAGCTGTGCGGTTCCAGAACCATCCCTGGAAAGGGTGAATGGCGCGCGAAACATAGCCTTCGCCGCGGAAGAAGGTGGCGAGCGAGGGAATCGGATTGCGGATATATTGCTGGTAGGGGATGCTGCCATAGGGCAGGAACGCGTTGGAAAAACCGGTCAGCGCTTCGAATTCGACATTGGCGGTCATGCCGCCGAATTCCGGAGAAAATACGTTGCCGCCCTGCAGTTCACGGATCGTCGGCATCGGGTCGGGCGTGAGCTTCACCTTGGGAAGCCGCGTAGGATCCCAAAAGGACTCGCTCATCAGCACGATCACATCCGGTTTGCCGCGATGGGTCGTGCCGGCGGGAAGCGACTTTACCGGAATCCGGTCGATCGCGTCCGCCATATAGCCGGCCGGCGCGTTTACGTTGGCCATCGGGAGGTTGATGGCAAAAGCAAGCGCGAAGCCGTTGTGGCGGTAGTTCTCGGTCTGGTCCCACATGATGGGGATGACACGAAGCCGGTCACGGATCCACGAGAACTGGTTGTAGTCCATGATGTTCCAGAATGCGACCAGCAGCGGCAGGGCGAATGCGATCCGCATCAGCCGCTCCCGACGTGTCAGCTTGGGAAAATTCCGCCAGGCGAACCGCAGCAGGAGCGCGCCAACGACGATGGCCGCGATCAAACCGGCGACGACGCCGACTGCGGTCCACGGCCTGTCCTTCACGAGTACCGGCATCAGCTCCATGATCTGCCGGCCGAAAAGGAAATCGGTCGGATAGAGCGGATCGGACAGGAAGACCTGCTTCTGCTGACTGATGAATGCCGGCACAACGGCGAGCGGCGCGACGAGCAGCGCGGCCTTGTGCTCGCGGCCGAACAGGGCATCGACGCCGAGCATGGCGAGGAAGAACACGGCGACCGTGGTCCAGGCCGGGCGCATGGGATCGGTGAAATAGGCGACGGTTTCGGGCAAGGACCAGCGCACGATCAATTCGACGGTGAAGACGAGCGCCGTCGCAATGAGAAGCGTGAAGAGCGCACTGCGGGCGCCCGACAGGGTTCTCGTATATCTTGCGGAAGAGCCTTGCCCGTCGGCGTAGACTTGAGAGCTGCTCACGGCGGAATCGATACGGGCCAACGGGCGTCTCCAGTTTCACAAATATTTCACTCTACCGTCATACGACTGTCATCTTGAACAGGGGATGAATGGCGGAAACGGCGCCGCCGCTGCCAGGTTCCTGTGGCGGCTAAAGAATTTCTGCGCTGCGCTTAACGGTCCGAAAACACGAAGCTTTTCGGATTTTTTCAGCCGGATCTCGATTGAGGGCGGGTTTTTTTCTCCCGGATGCGGTAAGAACAGCGCGAACGACACATGCATTCGCTGACGAGAGACGACGGGCCCGCTCATGACTGCACAGAAAGCCGCTCCCTCAACGCTACGGATCGCCGTGGCACAGCTCAATCCCACGGTCGGAGACATTGCCGGCAACGTCGCGAAAGCACGCGAGGCGCGAACGGCGGCGGCGCGCGAAGGCGCCGATCTCCTGCTTCTGACCGAGCTCTTCATCTCCGGCTATCCGCCGGAAGACCTCGTCTTGAAGCCCGCTTTTCTGAAGGCCTGCGAGCAGGCGGTGGAGAAGCTTGCGGCGGAGACGGCAGATGGCGGGCCGGGCGTGGTTATCGGCTTTCCGCGCCGGGCCGCCGGCCTCCGGCACAATTCCGTTGCAGTTCTCGACGCTGGGACGATCATCGCCATCCGCGACAAGGTCGACTTGCCGAACTACGGCGAATTCGACGAAAAGCGCGTCTTCGACGCGGGTGAGATGCCGGGCCCGGTGAACTTTCGCGGCGTGCGGATCGGCATACCGGTGTGCGAGGACATATGGGGCGATCTCGGCGTCTGCGAGACCCTCGCGGAGAGTGGCGCCGAAATCCTCCTGTCACCGAACGGTTCGCCCTACTACCGAGGCAAGGTCGACGTGCGCCATCAGGTGGTGCTGCGGCAGGTGATCGAGACCGGTCTGCCGATGATCTATGCCAACCAGCTCGGCGGCCAGGACGAGCTGGTTTTCGACGGCGCGAGTTTCGCCTTCAACGCGGACAAGTCGCTGGCATTCCAGATGAGCCAATTCGAAGAGGCGGTGGCCGTCTCCGAATGGAAAAGGGGCGCGGGCGGCTGGACCTCGACCAACGGGCTCAAGTCGCGCATACCGGAAGGCGAAGAGGCGGATTACCGCGCCTGCATGCTGGGCTTTCGCGATTACGTCAACAAGAACGGCTTCAGGAACGTCGTTCTCGGCCTGTCCGGCGGCATCGATTCGGCGATCTGCACGGCGCTCGCGGTGGATGCGTTGGGCGAGGAGCGGGTTCGCACGGTCATGCTGCCCTACCGCTACACCTCGCGCGAGTCGTTGCAGGATGCCGAGGCATGCGCCAAGGCGCTCGGCTGCCGCTACGACATCGTTGCGATCGAAGAGCCGGTCGAGGGCTTCCTCAGCGCGCTCTCCGACATGTTCGAGGGAACCGAGGCGGGCATTACCGAGGAAAACCTTCAGAGCCGTACGCGCGGGACGATCCTGATGGCGATATCCAACAAATTCGGCTCCATGGTGGTGACGACGGGCAACAAATCCGAAATGTCGGTCGGTTACGCCACGCTTTACGGCGACATGAACGGCGGCTTCAATCCGATCAAGGATCTCTACAAGATGCAGGTTTACGCGCTGGCACGCTGGCGAAACGGCACCGTTCCGCCGGGAGCGCTGGGCCCGTCTGGCGAAGTCATTCCGCAGAACATCATCGACAAGGCGCCGTCGGCCGAACTCCGCCCCGACCAGACGGATCAGGATTCGCTGCCGCCTTATCCGGTGCTCGACGACATTCTCGAATGCCTGGTCGAGAAGGAAATGAGCACGGAGGAGATCGTCGCGCGCGGGCATGAAGAGGCAACCGTTCACCGGATCGAGCACCTGCTCTACATCGCTGAATACAAGCGCCGCCAGTCGGCGCCGGGCGTGAAGATCACCAGGAAGAATTTCGGCCGCGACCGGCGTTATCCGATCACCAACCGCTTCCGCGACAGGGGGTAGCATGCGCAGTTCGGTGGAGATCTTCGACATCGCGACCGGCGAGACGCGCGTCGTCTGGCAGACGGAGCGGCTGGTCGAGGCACCGAACTGGTCACCCGACGGAAAATTCCTCATCATCAACGGCGACGGCAGGCTTTATCGGCTTGGCTTCGACGGTTCCGAGCCCACGGAGATCGATACCGGCTTTGCCCGGCGCTGCAACAACGATCACGGGATTTCGCCCGACGGCAGCACGCTCGTGATCAGCGACAAGACGGAATTCGGCAGTTCGGCAATCTATCTGCTGCCGGCAGAAGGCGGCACGCCGCGGCTCGTAACACGCAACCTGCCGTCCTACTGGCACGGTTGGTCGCCCGACGGACGCATGCTGGCCTATTGCGGAATCCGCGATCAGGTCTTCGACATCTACACGATCCCGGTCGAAGGCGGGGAGGAACGCCGCCTGACGCAGGGGCAGGGCCGCAATGACGGGCCGGACTGGTCTGCGGACGGGGAGTGGATCTATTTCAATTCAAGCCGTACCGGCCGCATGCAGATCTGGCGGGTGAGGCCGGACGGCGCGGATCTACAGCGTATCACCGACAGCCCTTACGGCGACTGGTTTCCGCATCCGTCGCCGGACGGCAGGCACCTGCTCGTGCTCTCCTATGACGGCGATGTCTTCGATCACCCGCGCGATCTCGACGTGCGTCTCCGCCTGATGGATGCGGACGGCGGCAATGCGCGCGTACTGCTCGAACTCTTCGGCGGGCAGGGGACGGTGAACGTCCCGAACTGGTCGCCCTCGGGCACCGCCTTTGCCTTCGTACGCTATCAGCCGGAGGAATAGCCTGCGGGGTCAGACACGCGGCAGGTTGTAAGGGGTGATTACTTCGACGGCGGAAAGATGCCGCTTTTCGGAGGCGCGCAGCGCGCCCCGGCGCTCCATGACTGCGTGGAAAGCCATGCGGACGTCCGTTTTCAGGTCGTGGTGAAGAACGAACTGGACAAGGCCCTGACGCAGGAGGTCCAGATTGTCCTCGTCGAGGTCGTGAGCGACGAAAAGAAGGCAGCCGCGCTGCAACTGTCTGAAGGCGTCGAGCACGGCGGGATTGCCTCCGCCGATCGAATAAACAGCATTGATCTCCGGATGGCTGCCGATTGCCTTGAGGGCAAGTGCGCCTGTCTCCTCGTTCCTGCCGTGGCCCTCGCTGATCTCGATCACGCCGATATGCGGATATTTTTCCCGCAGCACGCGGCGAAAGCCGATCTCGCGTTCCTCTTCGCCGCGAAAGCGGCTGCTCGATATGGTGACCAGCACCGTCGCAGGACGGTCCGCGAAGCGCTCGCCGATCAGGTAGGCTGCGGTTTCCCCGGCGGCGCGGTTGTCAGCCCCCGCATAGGCCGTCCGCGATGAATGCGGCAGATCGGTAACGAGCGTGACGACCGCAACTCCCGCTTCTTCGAGCCGCGCTACGGCGCCGGCAATCTCCGGCACGTCGGGCGCCTTGAGGACTACTCCGTCGGTTCCGCGAAGCCGAATACGGTCGAGCAACTGGCTGATGTCCTGCGGCCGCATGGTCTCGGCGAAATGGAAGCGGGACCGGAAAAGGGTGGGCATGAAGGTCCCGGCTTCGCTTTCGAATGCCTTGCGCACCGCTTCGGTAAAGCGTTCCGGTGCCTCCATCACGACGTCGACGGCAATTTTGCGTCCCTGTACCTCAAGGCCGGCCTGCTGCCTCTCGAGTTCACGAATGGCTGCATTGACGCGCATTACCGTTTGTTGGCGCACGCCCCTCCGGCCGTTGAGGACGCGATCGACGGTCGCCGTACTGAGTCCCGCCTGGAAGGCGATGTCCTTGACGAGAAACGGATGTGCCACCGATCCCTCCTGATGGCTTTTTGATGGATTCCTGCTCTATATCAGAAGCGGGCAAGCCGTATAGTCGGATCATCGTCGTCCTTGAGGAGGAAAACTGATGAAGACGGACAATCCCGCGAGCGCGCGTCTGAAACGCGTCTGGCTCAGTGAGGCGGCCTGCGATATCGAGGAATTTCGCGCCGCGGTCGAGCACCGTGTCGGCCTCGCGGACTATCCGCACGCGGCAGACTGCCAGAAGAACGTCCTGATCTATGACAGCGCCCGTCTTATCGGTGATTGCGGCACGCAGGACGGCAGGCGGTCGGTGCTTGCGGAGATCTGCGAAGTGCTCGCGACGGGGCCGGGCGTCGCGGTCTTCAAGCGTGCCTTCACCGATACGCATGTGGTCGACGAAGCGAGCCGCATCTTCGATGAGATCATCGAGGAGCAGCACCGCACCAACAGCGGCGGCGGCGATCATTTCGCCAAGCCCGGCGCCAACGACCGGATCTGGAATTCTCTGGAAAAGCACTGCCTGAAGAACCCTGAGAATTTCGCCGCCTACTACGCCAACGCCATCATCGCGCTTGTCAGTGAGGCGTGGCTTGGTCCGAGCTACCAGATGACGGCGCAGGTCAATCGCGTCAATCCGGGCGGCGCGTCTCAATCGCCGCATCGCGACTACCATCTGGGCTTCCAGACCTCGGCCGTCATAGAGCAGTATCCGGCGCATGTGCACAGGCTCTCGCCGGTCCTGACGCTCCAGGGCGCGGTCGCTCATTGCGACATGCCGGTCGAAAGCGGGCCAACCTTGTTCCTGCCCTATAGCCAGACGTATCTGCCTGGATATCTCGCTTTGAGACGGCCGGAGTTCCGCGCCTATTTCGAAGAGAATTATGTGCAATTGCCGCTGGAGAAGGGCGATGTCGTGTTCTTCAACCCGGCACTTTTCCACGCCGCGGGCAGCAACCGGTCTGCGGGAATCAAGCGTGTCGCCAATCTTCTGCAGGTATCCTCCGCCTTCGGCAGGGCGATGGAAACGGTGGATCGCGAACACATGTGCGCCGTGCTCTTTCCGGCTCTGAAAGTCCTTGCGGCCGGCGGCAAGCTCACGCAGGACGAAATTGCCCATGCGGTTGCCGCGTGCGCCGAAGGCTATTCATTCCCGACCAATCTCGATCGTGATCCGCCGGTTGGCGGTCTGGCGCCCAGGACGCAGGCGCAGCTGATGCACGAAGCGCTTGCCGGTGAATGGAGTGCCGAGGCGTTTGCCGAGGCGTTGGCCGATCAGGCGGCGAGAAAGCTAAGCTAAACCACCTGGCTCAATGCACGGTCACGAAGCCATATTCACCAACATATCAAAGGGAGGAACAGGATGAGCACGGACCACGCCCGTTTGGACGGGAAGATCGCCATCGTGTCCGGTGGCACGCAGGGGCTCGGTGCCGCGATTGCCGCACTCTTTGCCGAGCGTGGCGCCGCCGGCGTCGTCATTTGCGGGCGAAACGCGGCGAAGGGCGAGGCGAAAGCTGCCGAGATCGCCGCGGCGACCGGTTCGAAGGTCGTCTACGTACCGGCGGATCTCGAGCGGGTGGAGGATGCCCGTGCGGTCGTCGCTGCTTGCGACCGCACTTTCGGTCGTGTCGACGCGCTGGTCAACGCAGCGGCGATCACGGATCGCGGCACGATCCTCGACACCAGCCCGGAACTCTTCGACCGGATGTTCGCGGTCAATGTGCGGGCGCCATTCTTCCTGATGCAGGAGGTGATAAAGGTGATGCGGCGGGAGAAGACGGAGGGCACGATCGTCAATATCGGTTCCATGTCGGCGAAGGCGGGCCAGCCCTTCATCACAGCCTATTGTGCGTCGAAGGGGGCGCTGGAGACGCTGACCAGGAACACCGCCTATGCCGTCCTGCGCAACCGGATACGGGCCAACGGCCTCAACATCGGCTGGATGGCCTCGGAAGGCGAAGACCGCATCCAGCGCGAATATCACGATGCGCCGGCGAACTGGCTGGAAAAGGCGGCGGCGAGCCAGCCCTTCGGCAGGCTCGTAGATCCGGCCGAGGTCGCGCGCGCCTGCGCCTATCTCTCATCGGCAGAATCCGGCCTCATGACGGGTTCCGTCATCTGTTTCGATCAGTCGATCTGGGGGGCCTATGACGCCTCGCCTCATCCGGAGGCACCGCTCTGAAGCTCTCCTCTTGCTCGCCTTGCGTTTCGAGGGGAGCTGTGGCCATATGCCGCCGTCAGGTGCCCGCGAAATGCGGGAGAATCGGGAAGCCGGTGCAGTTCCGGCACGTGCCCAACGCTGTGACGGGGACGTTCTCGCCAGGTTGGTCTGAATCTTTTCAGACCTTTGCCACTGAATCTTCACGTGATTCGGGAAGGCGGCGCGAACGGATGATCCGAAGTCAGAAGACCGGCCTGGCGAGATAGACCGGCCCCGCGCGGACGGCGGGAGGTTTCCGCATTGTTGGGGATCGAACGATGCTGCCTGACCAGAACGGCTGCCTTGCGGCGGCCGGAGCTTTTTCGCCGGACGAGCGCGCCGCCGTCTATCGTGCCATAGAGACCCGCCGCGACGTGCGCGACGAATTCCTGCCCGAACCACTGCCTGAGGATCTGGTCGCGCGACTGCTCGCTGCGGCGCACCAGGCGCCGTCCGTCGGCTTCATGCAACCTTGGAACTTCGTGCTCGTTCGTCGGGACGAGACGCGGGAGAAAGTCTGGCAGGCATTCCAGCGCGCCAATGACGAGGCCGCAGAGATGTTTTTCGGCGAAAGGCAGGCGAAGTATCGCTCGCTGAAGCTCGAAGGCATTCGCAAGGCGCCGCTCAGCATTTGCGTGACCTGCGACCGGACGCGCGGCGGAGCGGTCGTCCTGGGCCGCACCCATAATCCGCAGATGGATCTGTACTCGACCGTTTGCGCCGTCCAGAACCTCTGGCTTGCCGCGCGCGCCGAAGGGGTGGGCGTCGGCTGGGTCAGCATTTTCCATGAGAGGGAGATCAAGGCGATTCTCGGGATTCCGGAGCATATCGAAATCGTTGCCTGGCTTTGCCTGGGTTTCGTCGACAAGCTGTATCAAGAGCCGGAACTCGCCGCGAAGGGCTGGCGGCAGCGCTTGCCGCTCGAAGATCTCGTTTTCGAGGAAGGCTGGGGTGTCCGTTAGATCACGATGTTAGGGTCGATCTAAGGCCTGGTGATACTCTGGATACCCGACGCGGCTTGTTCGATACCCTCATTCCTGTGCTTGTCACAGGAATCCAGCCAGACCAAGTCCTTGGGCTGAAAGAACGCTTCCCGCGCCGCAGACGCGGCGCTGCTGGATCCCTGTGACAAGCACAGGGATGAGGGTCGAGAGGGTGCGACCCCTCGGCGCATTTCATAAACCGTGAAGATAGCGAGGCGGCGCAGAAGCTCCCGCCCGTATACAGCGTCCCGCTTCGCTTCGATGTAGTAGCCGCACATCCCCGGTCCCTCATTCCTGTGCTCGTCACAGGAATCCAGCCAGACCAAGTCCTTGGGCTGAAAGAACTCTCCCGCGCCGCAGACGCGGCGCTGCTCTCATCCCTGTGACGAGCACAGGGACGAGGACGGAGGAGAGATTGCAGTCCTCCGAAAAGTTTCCCACAGCGCTGCGCATCTTACCGGACGCGCAAAGGTCGCTGCTTAACGGGCTCTGGATCAAGAAGATGCGTGCCATTCTCGCGGAATGCTCGCAACGGCGCCTGTCAATTGTCCTGCAGCGGCTGGTATCGCGGCCCAAGCGGATGCTTGAGGTCGATCGCGCTCTCTTCCTGCGGAAGGAAGGTCGGACCGACGATGCGGACCTTGTTTTTGGTCGGGTCGTAGGGCCGCTCTTCTATCGGCTTGGGCGGCGCCTTTCTCTCGCTGCCCATGGTAATGACCGATGGGCTGACGGCGGTGAGCTTTCCGGCAGAGCCTGTCTTTTGCCTGTTGGCATCCGTTGCGGAATCCGGAATTCCGCAGCCACAGATGCCCGGTGAGCCGACACCGCGCGCCCGGTAGGCAAAGGCCGTTGGGAGGTCGGTGTAGGGTCGGCCGGTCGTTGCCGAAACCATCCGGTCCGCTTCTTCCGTTGCGAGCACATGGTAGTAGAGCTCCGTCTCCGCACCCGGGCAGCGCGCGCGGCAGAGATCGGCGTCGCGACCGAAGTCCGCCGGCGTGGCATGCGAGGAGATGGGAAAGAAGGCGCCATCGCATGTTCGCACGCACATGGTTCTGAGGCTGCCGGCGAAATCGGGCTCCATGAGCGGAAGCTCTGCCCCGGGGGCGTCGAGTAGTAGCGGATAGGCATCGCTGTCCGGCGGCAGGTCCCTCACGATGTTCCGGTGAACCTCCGTTTCCCGGGCGGCGGCGTTCGCAAACTCGCCTCCGGCGCTTCCGGTATCCCAGGCCTCGCGCACCCCTGAGCAGCCGTTGAGTTCCATTGCGGCGAGGATGCGCCGCCGAACGTCGTCGTCGCCACCGCCGATCAGATGCCTGCGCTGCGCCTTGAGTTGCCGCAGATTTTCCTCCATCCGCGCGATCGTGCCGTCGAGTTCGGCGCAAGCCGCCTCGTCATCGCCGCCGATAATGACGACGCTGTCGCTGCTGCATTCCATTCGGCGGCGATCGTTCTTGGCGCGTCGCAACTCGATGTTCTGGCGGGAGACCGCACCTGTGAAATCGCGCAGGCTGGCATTCGTCGTGAAACCTGTGGGAAGGCCGGCGAGGCGGGCGCTCAGCCGTTCGCAAACGCCGGATGCCGCAGCCGGACCGGTTGTCGCCAACGCGAGCGGTACGAGAACCGCCGCGATGCGCCGGATCTTGGATGCCACCTTCGGGGACGCGGACACGTGCTTCTTCCTGCCTTGCAGCGGACCGTTGCCGATGTGTCCGCCTTACCGCCTCATCATAGGACCTTGTCGAGATGGTGCAACGGGAAGAGGGCATCTGCGTTAATTTGCAATGCCCTTGAATGGAAAGCAGTGGGCCGTGCGACCTGCACGGCCCGGAATATCGGGTCAGGCGGCGCGCGCCGTTTCGAGCGACATCGGGCGATCGAGGACGGTACCCTCGATGGAGGCCACAGCCTTCATCGTTTCGAGCAGGTTCCTGCTCACCTCCCAGGCAATGGCGACCGCATGGACGGAGCCGATCCTGTGCGGGTCGGCTATGCGCTCCCCCGGGCAACCCATGCGGCGGAACATTCGCTCCAGGAAAACGTCGGTGACCGTGACGATATGGCTGATGCCCGAGGCAAGGCTCATTTCGCCCACACCGCACATCAGTTCGGCCGCGGCGATGGTGACCTGGTTCGATGCGCGATCCTGGGAAATTTCGGGATCGATGCAGAAGCGGCTCGATTCCCACACCGACGCGCTGCGGATTTCCGGATTGTCCCCGAGCAGGATCGGGAACGTATCGTCCAGCATATTCGGACCGAGCGTCGGAAGGAGCCTGAGAGAGCCACGAATCTTGCCAGTGTCCGGCGAGTACGACATGACATAGAGCGGATTGGCCTTGTCGTAGTGGTCGATTTCCCAGTCCCCTTCGGTCTTGACGTCCCACTTCAAGAAGTCGTGGAATACGCGCTTACGCAGCCGGAACATCTCGTCGATGGCCTGGGGATGCTGGCTGCGACCGTTTCCGTTCACTATCCTGATCATTTTTCGCTCCATGCGTGATTACGCGATGTAGCGATGCTGTCAGGCTCGGATGACATATGTAACTGTCTATAGTGACAGTTTATTTTCTTGTTTTTTCCCAATAGATTTGTGGGGGAAACTGCGAGTGGCCGGTCCTGTCCCGGGCCGGCAACCCGTCAGATGGTGGGGATCAGAGCATGTCGAACAGCGTGCGCTACGGCTTGCGTGTTGGACACTACATTGAGTTTGCGGCGGGCATTGGTCATGAAGAAACGCACGGTTCGCTCGGATATCCCGAGAATAGTTGCAATCTCCCAGTAGCTCTTGCCGGCCGCCGACCAGGTGAGCACTTCGGTTTCCCGCCCGGTCAGGCGGAGATCGCGCTCGTCGAGCGCCCCGGCCATGGCCGAATGTTCGAGCATGGAGGCGTGGAACAGGTTGGCAGCGAGCTGGAAATCGCGCAGATGGCAACGGCGATAGGCGGACCACTCGACCGGCGACATATTGGCACCGATTGCGAGGAGCGCCATGCGGCCTGCAGGCGAGGGGAGCGGCAAGGCCACGCCTTCGGTGGAAAGCCCGATCTCCTCGGCCGCCTCGAAGAGGGGCTCGCATTCCGGAAAGCGGCGCCGCGCTGTCGCCCATTCCACGGGCCTGACACCGCCTAGCGCAAGCTTGAGGATCGGGTCGATCCTGTAAAGCTCCCTGGCGGCGTAGATTTCAGCGGCGTAGGCGCCGAAAGTGTGATGCAGGCGGCAGATTCTCAGACCATCCGGAAGCGACTCCGCCTCCAGATACAGGAGATGCGAGATGTTGAAGGTTCGACGCATCAGGGCGAAGAAGCGCTCGGGGTCGGCGCAACCTCCATATTCCACGATATCCAGCAAATTGAGGACAGCTTGTTGATTAGTCATGCCGTAACACCGAAACTTGCCCCTATAATAAACATGGTTTACGGCGGCCGGTTTTGTCTAGTGCAATATTTCATAAACGGTGCAGTAATCCGGTCTATACAATCATAAGTTGAGTTTTGAGCCTAATATCGCTAGCGCGGCCGCGTCGGTTCCCCTGGAAGCAGCGTTTTTTTGCCCTCCATCGCCAATGAGGAGGCGCGCCATCCCTCAGACGGGATGGCTCGATTCGACGACGGCCAGCGCTGCCATGTTGACGACGCCGCGCGAGGTGACGGACGGCGACAGGATATGCGCCGGCAGCGCCGAGCCCAGAAGGATCGGGCCGACATGCAGGCTGTCCGTCATGGTTTTGACCACGCCGAGCGTGATGTTGGCGGCATCGAGATTGGGGAAGACGAGCAGATTCGCTTCGCCGTTCAGCGTGCTGTCCGGCATCACGCGTTGGCGCAGGACCTCGGAGATGGCGGAATCGCCATGCATTTCTCCGTCCACCTCCAGATCGGGGGCTAGCTCGCGCACGAGCTGCAGTGCGGTGCGCATCTTGAATGCGCTCTCGGAATCGCGCGAGCCGAAGTTCGAATGGGAGACGAGGGCGGCACGCGGCGTGATGCCGAAGCGGCGGATTTCGTTTGCAGCCATCACCGTCGTCTGAGCGATCTCCTCCGCGCTCGGGCTGAAGCTCACATAGGTATCGGTAAAGAAGGTCGCTCCGCGTTGTGAGATCAGGAGGCTGAGCGCCGAGAAGTCGAGTACGCCCGACCGCTTGCCGATGATCTGCGATACATCGCGCAAATGCTTGCTGTAGCGTCCCTCGACCCCGCAGATCAGCGCGTCCGCCTCGCCGCGCTTGACGGCGAGCGCGCCGATGACCGTCGTATTCGTGCGCACGATCGTGCGGGCCGCCTCGGGAATGACGCCGAGCCGCCCGACGAGGGCGAAATAATCATCGACATAGTCGCGGTAGCGCGGGTCGCCTTCGGGATTGACGACCTCGAAATCGACGTCGGGACGGATTCTGAGGCCGTAGCGCCGCAGTCGGGTCTCGATGATTTGCGGGCGGCCGATCAGGATCGGCTTGGCTGTACCTTCCTCCAGCAGAACCTGGGCGGCCCGCAGCACCCGCTCATCTTCGCCCTCGGCGAAGATGACGCGGTTCTTCGTCGCATTCTTCGCTGCAGCAAAGACCGGTTTCATGATGAAGCCGGAGCGGAAGACGAAACGGTTGAGCTTGTCGAGATAGGCGTCGAAGTCCTGGATCGGACGCGTGGCGACGCCGCTTTCGGCTGCAGCCTTTGCCACGGCCGGCGCAATCCGCAGGATCAGCCGCTGATCGAAAGGCGAAGGGATCAGGTAATCGGGGCCGAAGACGGGCGTTTCGCCGGAATAGGCGCGCGCGGCGACATCCGACGGCTCCTCGCGGGCAAGGCCTGCTATCGCTCGCACCGCCGCCATCTTCATCTCTTCGTTGATGGTGCGTGCGCCGCAATCGAGCGCGCCACGGAAAATATGCGGGAAACAGAGGACATTGTTGACCTGGTTCGGAAAATCCGAGCGTCCGGTGCAGATCATGGCATCGGGGCGCGCGGCGCGGGCCACTTCGGGCATGATCTCCGGCGTAGGATTGGCCAGCGCCATGATCAGTGGCTTTTCGGCCATCCGGGCCAACAGTTCAGGCTTGAGAACGCCGGCGGCCGAGAGCCCCAGAAACACGTCGGCTCCGCCGATGCTGTCGGCGAGCACACGATTGTCGCTCTCCTGCGCATAGACGGCTTTCCACTCGTCCATCAGGGCCTCGCGCCCTTTGTAGACGAGACCTTCGATGTCGTGGACCCAGATGTTTTCGCGCTTGGCGCCCAGCGTGACGAGGAGGTTGAGGCAGGCAAGCGCCGCCGCCCCGGCACCTGAGGCCACGATCTTGGCCTCGGCAATGTCCTTGCCGGCAAGTTCCAGGCCGTTCAGGACGGCGGCAGCGACGATGATCGCGGTCCCGTGCTGGTCGTCGTGGAAGACCGGTATTTCCATTTTCTCGCGCAGACGCCGCTCCACCTCGAAACATTCGGGAGCTTTGATGTCCTCGAGATTGATGCCGCCGAAGGTCGGCTCCAGCGCCGAGATGACGTCGACCATCCGATCGACCGTCGGTGCGTCGATCTCGATGTCGAAGACGTCGATCCCCGCGAACTTCTTGAAGAGAACGGCCTTCCCCTCCATCACGGGTTTGGAGGCCAGGGGACCGATATTGCCAAGGCCGAGAACGGCTGTGCCGTTGGATACCACGGCGACGAGATTGGCGCGGGCGGTGAAATCGGCGGCGGTCTCGGGATTGTCCTTGATGGCGAGGCAAGGTGCGGCGACCCCCGGCGAATAGGCGAGCGCCAGGTCGCGCTGATTCCCGAGTGGCTTGGTCGGCTGGATCTCGAGCTTGCCGGGGCGAGGATAGCGATGGAAGAAGAGTGCCTGCTGATCGATGTCTCCGCTGGCGGGAACGGCCTGGGATTTCGCTTTATCGCCCGTGTTCATGCCTTTGCATTCCTTGAATTCTTGCGTGGGACCCGAGAGCGCGGTTATGAAATCGCGCTCACATCCGGTGCTGATCGATGTCGTGCCTTTTGGCATGAATCGCCCGGCAGGTACAGTTTCGACGCGGTTCTTTCCAGGCATGGCTACGCGGCGCTTGCTGCGTGCTCCGCGTCCCATGTCATCTTCCTGAAACACGAGTCTGATTTTGACGGTCGTGAAACGGCTAAACCAGGATGAGGCTGGCATGGCGGCGGCATCGGCATACCAACAGAATTCCGTTCTGAAACTGCGGACGCTTTTCATTTCCGATGTTCATCTGGGCTCGAAAGCGGCCAAGACGGACTTTCTTCTGGATTTCCTGCGGCACCACGAGGCGGAGACGATCATTCTGGTCGGGGATATCGTGGACGGCTGGCGTCTCAAACGCAGCTGGTACTGGCCGCAATCGTGCAACGACGTGGTCCAGAAGCTTCTGCGCAAGGCACGCAAAGGCACGCGCATCATCTACATCCCCGGTAATCACGACGAGTTCCTCCGGGAGTTTCCGGGCGTTCATTTCGGCGGTATCGAAGTGGCGCAACGCTATCTCCACAAGGGTGCGGACGGGCGGACCTATCTCGTGCTGCACGGCGACGAGTTCGACGTGGTCGTGCGCAACGCACGCGTTCTCGCCTATCTCGGCGACTGGGCCTACGACATGGCAATCGCCATCAATATTGGCCTTGCGGCCATACGTCGTCGTCTCGACATGCCTTACTGGTCGTTTTCCTCCTGGGCCAAGCTGCAGGTCAAACACGCGGTGAACTTCATCGGCGAGTTCCAGAAAGTCGTGACCGAGGAAGCCCGTCGTCACGACGCGCAAGGGGTGATCTGCGGCCACATCCATCATGCGGTCATCGAAGACATCGACGGCATCAGGTACATCAACACGGGCGACTGGGTGGAGAGCTGCACGGCAATCGCCGAGCATCACGACGGCACGATGGAGCTCATCACCTGGCACCAGATGCGCGGCGACAGCGCCGCTGGGCAGCGAGCCGGCGAGGCCGAGACAATGCCCGTCAGGCGGCTTGCACCGCAGGCCGCCTGAGTGATTTGCGGGGCAAGGAAAAGCCGCGGAAGGGTCTGACTATCGTTCCGGTGGACAAGCGTCCGCGGTGACGACGAGCCGATGGCAAACACACGCGCGGTTGTGTTAATGGTGGCCCACAGCCATCAGGTCCCTCCATGATTCCGTCATCTGCTCCCGCATTCGTCGCGGGGCCCCCGCCGCGCCATTTCGCACTCCGCATCGCGCTTCTCTTCTCAGCGCCGCTGTTCGTCAACGGTTTCGCGATGCCGTACTTTCCTGTCTGGCTGAGCAGCCTGTCGCTCAGCGACTTCGAAATCGGCATCGTGCTTGCAGTTCCGATGTTCGTCCGGGTGATCACCGCACCGCTGGCGGGCGTTCTCGCAGACCGAATCGGGGAGCGGGCGATCGTCCTGATCTGGTCGGGCATCCTGTCCTTCGCCGGGGCAATCGTTCTTTTCTATGCGCAGAGCTTCTGGCCGGTGCTCGTCATCTACACGCTGCAATCGGCGGTTTATTCGCCCTATGTGCCGATCGTTGAGGCGATAGCCCTTTCGGGCGTGCGGCGCTGGGGATTCGACTATGCGCAGATGCGTGTCTGGGGATCGGTCGCCTTTATCGGGGCGACGATGCTGGGTGGCTGGCTGATCGGAGTCGTCGGCGGGCAGATGGTCCTGCCCGCAATGGCGGCAGGCTTCGCGCTCACCATACTGTTGGCGGTGGCCGCGCCGCGTGTCGGCCGTCCGCGCAGGCCATCACCGATTACCGCAATCACCGAGCCGCCGCCGCAATCGCTGCGCCAGGCGGACCTGCAACTGCTTTTGGTCGGCGTGACGCTGGTCAACAGCAGCCATGCGATGCTCTTCGCCTTCTCTGCCATCTACTGGCAGCATATAGGCTACAGCGGCACGCAGATCGGCATTCTCTGGAGTGCCGGCGTCGCAGCGGAAGTGCTGATGTTCTTCCTTGCCAGGGCGATCGTCCGCCGGTTCAGCGTCTGGACGATGATTTTCTCCGGCTGCCTGCTCGCGGTCGTGCGCTGGCTGATTTTTCCGATGGATCTCGGCTTCTCGGGCTATTTCGTTCTGCAGTGCTTCCACGCCTTCACCTATGCGATCATGCATACGGGCATGCAGCACAAGCTGGTCGAGCGTGTCGCGGAGGAGCAGGAGGCGTCGGCGCAGGGGCTTTACTTTTTCTACACCGGCATCTTCACGGCGATCTTCACCATTCTGTCGGGCTATTTCTACGCCTGGTTCGGCGTCGACGGCTTCTACTCCATGTCGGTGGTCGCGCTTTCCGGCTGCCTTTTCACTTTCCTCGGCTGGTATCTTCAGCCCCAGAGGCTGGCTTCCGGCGGAAAGACGAGCGAGGCCTCGTAGCGAAGGCCCGGCGTGCGGTCTTTCGAGAGCAGCAGCGGTCCGTCGAGATCCACGAAATCCGCGCCCTGCGCGACAAGCACCGCCGGCGCCATGGCGAGCGAACTGCCGACCATGCAGCCGACCATGATCTTCAGGCCGAGGGCTTCGGCCGCGGCGCGCAGGCGCAGGGCCTCGGTCAGCCCTCCGGTCTTGTCGAGCTTGATGTTGACCGCATCGTAGCGGCCGACGAGCCTTTCGAGGTCCTCCGTGGCATGCACGCTTTCGTCGGCGCAGACGGGTACGGGGCGGGGCAGGGAGGCGAGTATCTCGTCGCGGCCGGCCGGCAGCGGCTGTTCGATGAGGCTGATGCCGTTCTCGGCGCAGGCGGTGAAATGGGCCGTAAGGTTGGCTGCCGTCCATCCCTCATTGGCGTCGAGAATGATGCGGCTCGCCGGCGCGCCGCTCCTGACGGCGCGAATGCGCGCCGTGTCGTCTTCCGTTCCGACTTTCACCTTGAGAACCGCCCGATGGGCGTGTTTCTCGGCCTGGGCCCTCATCTCATCCGGTTCGCCGAGCGATAAGGTGTAGGCGGTGGTCAAAGGCGTCGGCCCGGCTATTCCGGCGAGCGCCGCAGCGGAGCTTCCACTGCGCTTTGCCTCGAGATCCCATAGGGCGCAGTCGACCGCGTTTCGAGCGGCGCCGGCCTTCATCGCCTTCTGCAGGTCCGTGCGTGTCATACCCTCTTCGATGAGCTGTCGTACGGTCTCGATGGCGCTCAGCACCGACTCGACCGATTCGCCGTAGCGCGCATAGGGAACGCACTCGCCCCAACCCGATAGCTCGCCGTCGGTGACGCGGCAGGTGACGACGCTTGCCGTGGTTTTCGAGCCACGTGAAATGGTGAAAGCCCCGGCGATCGGGAAGTGTTCAACGGTGGCTGTAAGAGAAATCGGCATAGGGACCCCTTGACTTCATACGCTCCGGACCGCGGACGGCGGACTTTCGCGAAGCTTCCGGCCCATTGTGTCATTTCTGTCGCACCAAGGGCACTGTACGACTTTGAATTCCCGCATGATTTTGTCATCAAATCGATTCTGGTTTAAGAGACTATGCGGAGAACGAACTGAAAGACCGATATCACGTGACGCGTGCCCAAACAGAGACCGCTGCCGACGTCGTCGTCGATGAGGGCGCCGCCGGAAACGGTCGGCGCTATGTGTTCAGCGGCGACTGGCGGCACGAGACCGCGGAGGAGATGGCCGCCAAGCTGAAGCGGCTTGAAAAGCCCTCCGATGGGCAGAGCGAGTTTGACTTCTCCGGCATCACCGCAATGGACACGGCCGGTGCATGGATCATTCGCCGCTTCATGCACGGGACAGCCGACGACGTTCGGTTCACGGGCGGCGAGCGTTATGCCGAACTGGTCCGCGCACTGCCGAAGCAACTGCGCAGCCCGGAAGAGAGTGGGACCAGGATGCCGCTTTTTCAGCGGCTGTTTACGCCCGTGGGTGAGCTGACGGTCTCCATCTGGACCGACACGGTCGCGGCCATGTACATTCTGGGGTCTGCGGTACGCGGTGCGCAGATGAAGCTCGGGCGTCACGCGGGCGTTTCGCCTGCTGCGATCGTCCATCAGATCGACCGGATGGGCGTGATGGCGACGCCGATCATCACCCTGATGTCGTTCCTGATCGGAGCCATCATCGCGCAACAGGGAGCGTTCCAGCTCCGCTCTTTCGGAGCGGAAATTTTCGTCGTCGATCTCGTCGGCATCCTGCAATTGCGCGAGATCGGCGTGTTGCTGACCGCGATCATGATCGCCGGTCGGTCGGGCAGCGCGATTACCGCCGAGATCGGCTCCATGAAGATGCGCGAAGAGGTCGACGCGCTCAAGGTCATGGGCTTGAGTCCGGTCGGCGTTCTCGTCTTTCCGCGTCTCGTGGCGCTGACGATTGTCTTGCCGCTCCTGACGATCATTGCGAACTTCGCCGCCCTTGCCGGCGCCGCCATGGTGGCATGGGCCTATTCCGACATCACGATCCCGACCTTTTTGGCGCGGCTGCAGGAAGCTGTCGATTTCTCCTCGGTCGCGGCCGGTATGATCAAGGCCCCCTTCATGGCCCTGATCATCGGCGTCGTTGCCGCAGTCGAGGGACTGAAGGTCGGCGGCAGCGCCGAGTCGCTCGGGCGGCGTGTGACCTCCTCCGTCGTCAAATCGATATTCGTCGTGATTCTGATCGACGGATTGTTCGCCATGTTCTACGCGGCAATCGATTTCTGAGGTAGGCGAACATGGTTCAAGCGGTCATCGAAAAGCAAGCGGATGCGGGGGAGAAGCGAGAGGCGGTTCTCTCCGTGCGCGATCTGACCGTCGGCTTCGGAGACCATGTCGTTCTCGACAATCTCAATCTCGAAGTGCTGCGTGGTGAAATCCTCGGCTTCGTCGGCGCCTCGGGTACCGGGAAGTCCGTACTGATGCGCACGGTCCTTCGGCTTCTGCCGAAGCGTTCCGGCACGATCGAAATTCTTGGCGCCGACTACGACAAAATGGGCGAGGCCGAGCGCATCGCACTCGATATGCGCCTCGGCGTGCTGTTCCAGCACGGCGCGCTTTTCTCGGCCCTGACAGTGCGTGAGAACATCCAGGTGCCGATGCGCGAATATCTGGATCTGCCGCAAGACCTGATGGACGAACTCGCGCGCCTGAAAATCGAACTGGTCGGCCTCGCACCGGAGGCCGCGGAGAAATACCCCTCGGAGCTTTCCGGCGGCATGATCAAGCGCGCGGCGCTTGCGCGCGCGCTTGCGCTCGATCCCGATCTCGTCTTTCTCGATGAGCCGACATCCGGACTCGATCCGATCGGGGCCGCGGAGTTCGACGAGTTGATCGCCAAGCTGCGGGACACGCTTGGATTGACCGTGTATATGGTGACGCACGATCTGGACAGCCTGTTTTCGGTCTGTGACCGGATCGCGGTGCTCGGCAACAAGCGCGTTCTCGTCGAAGGCACCATCGAGGATATGCTCGCCTGTGACGAGCCCTGGGTGAAGTCTTATTTCCGGGGCAAGCGCGCAAGGGCGATCGTGCGCGAGCAGGATTGAGACGAGAATGCGGGAGGCGGGGGAGCTACAGCAAGCCTGCTCGCAGAATACATGAACAGGCGGCAAGGACCGCAAAGGTAGGTAATGCCGATGGAAACTAAAGCGAATTATGCCATTGTCGGCTTCTTCACCGTCCTGGTCATCGCCGCGGCCTTCGGCTTCGTCTATTGGATGTCGCAATATGGCCGAACCGGCCAGATGGTCGAACTCGTCGTCAACATTCCCGGATCGGCCAACGGTCTGTCGGTGGGCTCACCGGTGCGCTTCAACGGCATCAACGTCGGCAGCGTGCGCAATCTTGCGATCGATGCCAATGATCCTCGCTATTCGATTGCGATCACCGAAGTCTCGGCCGATGCGCCGGTCATGAAATCCACAACGGCGACGCTCGAGGTGCAGGGGCTGACGGGAGCGGCCTATATCGAGCTCAGCGGCGGTCGCAAGGGGGACGAGAATATCCTCAAGACCGCGCTGGAAAACGGCACCCAGGCGCACATCCTTGCCGATCAGTCGAGCGTCACCAGCCTGCTGGCGACCGCGGACCAGATCCTCGACCGCGCGAATTCGGCGATCACGGATATCCAGAGCTTCGTCACCGACGTGCGTGGCCCGCTGACGGCCACCATCGGCAACGCGGAGCGCTTTTCCAAGGCGCTGGCGGACAATTCCGGTGCGATCGACCAGTTCCTGAAAAGCGTCGAACAACTGTCCGGCTCCGTCAATGCTGCATCGAAGAAGCTCGATGATACGCTTGCGAGCGCGGACAGGCTGATCAAGTCGGTCGACCCGAAGAAGATAGACAACATCGTCAGCAATGCCGAGCAGGTGAGCAACAATCTGAAGGATGCTTCAGGCGGGGTATCGGAAGCGATCGCCGGATTCCGGCGCACGGTGGAAACCTACGATCAGTTCGGCAAGAGCGCGCAACAGACGTTGAAGCGGGTCGATACACTGGTGGCTGCCGTCGACGCGCAGAAGGTCGGGCTGGTCGTCAACGATATCACGGCCGCGAGTGCGGACGCCCGCAAGATCGCCGCGCAGGTTTCGGACTTTGCCGAAAAGATTTCCGCCCGGCAGGGGGACATCGATCAGACGATCACCGATTTCACGCAAATGTCCAACAAGCTGAATGCGGCATCGAACCGGGTCGACAGCATCCTGGTGAAGATCGACGGCTTCCTCGGCGACGCGGACGCTCCGTCGCTTTCTGCGCAGGCACGCGAAACGCTCGAGTCCTTTCGGCGGGTGGCGGAGAACCTGAATGCGCAACTGGGCCCTATAGCCGAAAATCTCAAGCGTTTCTCCAATTCGGGACTGCGGGACGTCGAGGCGCTCGTCGGCGACACGCGTCGCACGGTTCAAAGCCTGCAGAATACGATTTCCGAGTTCGATAAAAATCCGCAGCGGCTTCTGTTCGGCGGCGAAACGGTTAAGCAATATGATGGCCGCACGCGTCGGTGATTCGTTTATCGACGGTCGCGGGCAGGTTGCGTTGAGGGCGGGAAGCTGAACGGCGCCGCGTTGCTAGGGGATATTTGGCGTATGGGTTTTCCGGGTCTGGTAGGTTTTCGTGGCGCGAGAGGGGCCCGGTCTGCGGTGGTTCTTGCATTGGCGGCGATGCTGGCGGGGTGCGGCTCGCGCCAGGCGGCCAACGACACGTTCAGTCTGGCGTCCGTTCCTGCGGTGGAGCGTCCGGGAGCTACGAACCGCCAGCTTCTCGTGCCTGAACCGACGGCGCTGAAGACGCTGGGCAGCGACCAGATCGTCGTTCGTCTTTCGAGGTCGGAACTGCAATACCTCGCCAGGGCCCAATGGGGAGACAGTCTGCCGCGTATGGTGCAGGACAGGCTCGTCCAGACATTCGATAACACCGGCAGGATTCGCGTCGGTAAACCCGGCCAAGGGCTCGCCATCGATTATCAATTGATAACCGAGCTCAGAGCCTTCGAAATATCCACCGATGGACCGGCAACGGCGGTCGTCGAGATATTCGCCAAGCTACTGGACGACCGGAACGGTACCGTCCGCAAACAGCAGGCCTTCCGCGCCGTCGTGCCCGTGCGTGGCGCCGGCAATCCCGCCTTCGTCACCGCACTCGACGCCGCTTTCGCCAGGGTCGCGGCCGACATCGTCGGCTGGACGCTCAGCTCCATCTGAGGGAAGCCGTCTCTCTGATGATTATTTCTGATCTGAGATCAGCCGCATTTGTGCAGGTGAGGGGCCGCTCACCCGCGCCCCGCCTTCGCGCGTTCGATGCGATTGACGACTTCGGCGACGCCTTCGACCGATAGGGCCGCCTCCTCGGCGCGGGCGATCTCCTCTTCGGTCGCCACCGTACCGGCGAGCAGGATCGTACTGCCCGAGCCCGTCACCGTGACCTCTATGGCGTCGAGGCCCGGCGCGACCGCAAGACAATGAGCGACCCGGCGCTCGAGTTCGGCGGGATCTTCGGCAGGCAGCCTCTCGGGGTCATCGCCGAAGAATGTCCTTTTCTTGAAGACCATGCGTCGCTCCTTCTCTCCTGGAGAGGGAAACGCCGACGCGGCGCATTTGTTCGCCGCCTCAACGATGGTCGAATAAGCTGCGATTCACGGCCAGCGTACGAGTGGGGGCAGGGAGGAGAGGATCGACTCCACGTTGCCACCCGTCCTGAGACCGAAGATCGTGCCGCGGTCGTAAAGCAGGTTGAACTCGACGTACCGGCCGCGGCGCACGAGCTGCTCGTTTCTATCCTGTTCGGTCCAGGGCTTGTGGAAATTCGTCCGGACGATTCTCGGATAGACGAGTGCGAAGGCTTTGCCGACATCGCGCGTGAACGCGAAATCCGCGTCCCAACCGCCGAGCTCCTCCGCAGAGCGCAGCCAGTCGTAGAAGATCCCGCCGGTGCCGCGCGGTTCGTTCCGGTGTTTCAGGTAGAAATACTCGTCGCACCACTGCTTGAATTTTGCATGATCGGCGACGGGGTGCCTATTGCAGGCGATCTCCATGGCACGATGAAAAAGGACGGTATCCGGATCGGTCATGATGCGCCGGCGGTCCAGGACCGGCGTGAGGTCCGCACCGCCGCCGAACCAATTGCTGGTGGTCACGACCATGCGCGTGTTCATGTGCACGGCAGGGACATTGGGGTTGACCGGGTGGGCGATCAGCGAAATGCCGGATGCCCAGAAGCGCGGATCTTCGCTCGCGCCGGGAATTTGGTCGCGGAACTCCGGCGAGAACTCGCCGAAGACGGTGGAGGTGTGAACCCCCACTTTCTCGAAGACGCGCCCTTCCATCATGGACATGCGACCGCCGCCACCGGCACCTTCCTCGCGCAGCCAGTCCTTGGCGAGGAAACGGCCTGCCGGACGATCCGACAGCGGACCTGTCAAATCGTCCTCGATCGCCTCGAAGGCGGCGCAGATCGTGTCGCGGAGGCTTTCGAACCAAGCCTTCGCCGCTGCTTTCTTGTCTTCGATGTCGGCCGGCAGGCCCTGTGGCAGTTGCGGTCTTTCCATGGGAATGCACTTCCGTTCGCGGATTTCCCTGCTGAAAACCGCCGATTCGATGTCGCCGCCACAGTCCATATTTTCAGCGGCTTGGCAACGGTGCCACGGCGACAGCGACAGTCTACCGCAATCAGGGCCTCATCGCAGGATCGGGACAAATGACTGGCAATAATGCGGCGCTCATCCTATCTTTTCGCCAGAGGTATGGCCCATGGCGAAGATACCCCCAGGACCGCCGCTGGACGGCTTGCGGCGCCAGATCGCCCGGCATCGCCGGGAGCACCCCACACGAAGAGACGGGCTTTTCGTGCGCGAGACGTTTCGGCTCGAGCGCGATGCCGCGCGGGCCAAGGCGCGGGAGTGGTTCGATACCTGGCCAAAGGCTGCCTATTGGACCGAAGTCGAGAGCTGGCGCCAGCTCGAAGGCGGCGAGATCGAGTTCACGATGCGCCGTCTCCCGAGCGCAGACTGATTGCCCCCGATCCCACCGTTCATACCGACAGGCAAGATGCATCTTTGTCCATCGATAATAGCGTGGCCAAGATCATGGCGGCGCGATAAACCAGTTTGTGTCTCCCTCTCGCCATTGCGCGTATTCCCGAACCTGCCCCGATGCCCGTTCTCCGTTCCATCATCGTGCTCTCCATCACCCAGATCATCGCTTGGGGAGCGATGTTCATGTTCGTCTCGGTGACGGCGGACGGAATGGCGGACGATCTTCTCCTGAGGCCTTCGGCCATCTATCTCGGCCCGACCGTCATGCTGGTCGCGATGGCCTTCTGCTCACCGCTGCTTGCGCCGGTCTACGCGCGCTACGGGGCGCGGCTCGTGCTCGCTTTCGGTTCGGCAGCCGCGGCTCCGGGGCTGTGGCTGCTGGCCGGCGCCGGAGGTCCGGTTTCCTATTTTGCGGCCTGGGGCATTCTTGGTCTGGCCGGGGCGGCAGCACTCACGACTTCGGCTCAGGTGTTCCTCACAGAGATCGCGGGCGAGGGCGCGCGTCGTGCCATAGGGGCGCAGATGCTCGCCATGGCGCTCGCACCCACGATCGCCTGGCCGGTCACGACTTTCTGCGAGGCGGCTCTCGGTTGGCGCGGCACATTCGTCCTTTATGGCGCGGTAATGCTCCTCGCCTGCGCGCCCTTGCATTTTTTTGCTTTGCCCAGGCGCGGGCCGCCAAAATCCGATCCCCGGGTCGCCAAATCGAATCGATCTGCGTCGCCGGCTGTTCGTCGCCGGTGGCGCGTCGTTGCCCTGATCACGGCGGCGGTCGCGCTCAACGGCTTTGTTACCTGGGGTTTTCAGCTTGTGATGATCGATCTTTTCCGCAGCTTTGCCGTGCCCGGCTATCTGGCGGTCGGCTTCGGGTCGGCCATCGGGTTCATCCAGCTCTCGGCGCGGCTTTTCGATTTCCTCGGCGGCAATCGCTGGGACGGGTTGACGACGGGCTTGGTTGCCGCGGCGATCATGCCGCCGGCACTGCTGGCGCTCGCGCTTGGGCAAGGGGCGGAATGGTCGATCGTTCTCTTCCTCGTGCTCTATGGCCTTTCAAGCGGCGCCATGTCCGTCAGCCGGGCGACGATGCCGCTCGTCTTCTTTTCTTCTACGGAATATGGGGCGGTGGTGGCGCGCCTCGGCCTGCCGCTCAACCTGGCTTTCGCCGCCGCCCCGCCGTTCTTTTCGTTCCTGCTTGGCGAGGGGGGTAACCGGTGGACGCTGGCGTTTGCGCTTCTCTGCTCCCTCGGTGCGTTGGCCAGCATGGCGCTGCTCTCCCGTATGAGGCCTGCGCAGTCGGGTCAGCCGGCTAACTGGCCTCATGCTCCGCCCCATCGGCGGGATCGATGAGGCGCGGCCCCGTTCCTTCGGAGGCAAGAACGTCCCAGGGATTGCGCAAGGGACAGTCGCGCATCGACAGGCAACCGCAGCCAATGCAGCCTGTGAGCTGATCGCGCAGCGCCGTCAGTTTGGCGATCCGCTCGTCGAGCTGCTGCCGCCAGGTCTTCGAGAGCCGTCCCCAGTCGTCGACCGTCAGCGGCCGGTCGTCGGGGAGCACCGACAGGGCCGACTGGATCTCGGCAAGCGGGATACCCGTACGCTGGGCAACCTTGATCACGGCCACCCGCCTCAGGACGGAACGCGGGTAGCGCCGCTGATTGCCCCGGCTGCGATTGCTGCGGATGAGGCCCTTGGTCTCGTAGAAATGAAGCGTCGACACCGCGAGGCCGCTGCGTTCGGCCACTTCGCCGACCGTCAGTTCGCGCTTGACATCATTGGGTTTGTCTTTTTTCACGGCTGCTATTGACCTCAACTATAGCTGAGGTTCTATAGCATGAGCTCCCTGTAACCGACAACATGGAGCCGACATAGCATGACTGAAAAGATGACCCTTGCCCTGATCTACGGCAGCGCACGGCAGGGCCGTTTCTGCGACACGGTCGCGAGCTGGCTCATTCGTGAGCTCGAGACGTCCGACGTGTTCAGCCTGACGATCATCGATCCCGTCAGAATGAAAAGCGCTCGCGGCGACAAATCCGCCGGTCCAGCCGAGTGGATGGAGCGGAAGGTCGCCGAAGCGGACGCATTCATCGTCATCACTCCGGAGTACAACCACGGCTACCCGGCGGCCTTGAAGGAGATGATCGATGCGGTCTATGAGCCTTGGCACGCAAAGCCGGTAGCCTTCGTTTCCTATGGCGGCGCATCGGGCGGCATACGGGCCGTCGAACAATTGCGGCAGGTCTTCGGCGAATTGCACGCCGTGACCCTTCGCGACGGAATCTCCTTCGCCAAGGCCTGGTCGAAGTTCGATGCGGCGGGAAATCTCTACAAACCGGAAGAGATGCGTGCGCCGCTATTCCTGATGATCGACCGGCTGACCTGGTGGGCGCGCACCCTGAAATACGCCCGCAAGGCAACGCCCTACAACGAGATCGCCGCATGACCGCCGTCAGGACACCGGACCGGGGTGCCGCTGAGGGCCGCCGCTCGTTTCGGCTCAGAAGGCGCCGGTCTGCCGCAGCGCTTCTCCGGCGATCATGGCGGTTGCCATGGCGATGTTGAGCGAACGCTGGCCGGGCGCCATCGGTATGAGGATGCGCGCTTCGGCCCGTTCGTGGACGTGATCGGGAACCCCGGCGCTTTCCCTGCCGAAGAGAAGGACGTCATCCGGCCGGAAGCTGAAGCGCGTGTAGGGGGCGGCCGCCTTGGTGGAGGCGAGCACGAGGCGTCTGCCGGTGCTCGACCGCCATGTTTCGAAACGCTCCCAGCTGACGTGCCGAGTCATGGTCACCGCCGCGATATAGTCCATTCCCGCACGCTTGAGATTGCGGTCCGAAAGATCGAAACCGGCAGGCTCGATGATGTTGACCGAAAGACCGAGGCAGGCGGCGAGCCGCAGGATCGTTCCGGTATTGCCTGGAATATCAGGCTGGTAAAGGGCGATGCGGAGGTCGTTCATGCGCTTGTCGATAGAATAGATTGGAGCGTGGGAGTGATTGATGACGGTTCCTATGCCACCGATCGGCCTCGCGATCCATGGTCGGGTGTACTCCGAGACGATTCATTCGGGGCCGCTTCTTTTGCCGCCGCTAACTTGTGCCGTATTGGCAACAGACCAACGGCCGGCGAAAAATTGGTCAAGAAAATGCCTGCGACAATCTGGCATGGCAGCACGAATAAGGTTAAAGCTCTGTCCTCTTCAACGCGAACCGAAGGAGGCATGCATGACTGTTCTGATGTTGACGCGCCTCCCACGAGTAACACGGCCTTTCCTGGCCTGACCGGTTCCGCGCCTCTGCTTTTTTCGATCGAGCGATGCGCGCTCCGGTTCATCCGGGGTCATGCTCCGCTCGCGGGCGTCATTTCCGGGTTGTATTTTTCAAGATAAAGAATGCGGGGCGACCCGCTTTCCTTCAAGCTATCTGAAGGGGCTAGACAATGTTCGGCTGGTTTGAATCCCGCCTCGATCCTTATCCGACGGAGGAGCCGAAGCTTCCGCCAAAGGGTCTCTTTGCCTTTTGCTGGCACTATACCAGGCCCGCGGCTCCGTGGCTCTTGATCATGTCGATCTGCACCATGCTGATCGCGATCGGCGAAGTGGCCTTGTTCCAGTTCCTGGGCAATGTGGTCGATTGGCTGTCCACCGCCGACCGCGAAACCTTTCTTGCGACCGAAGGCGGCAGGCTCGCCTGGATGGCAGCCCTCATTCTTATCGGTCTGCCGGGGCTGGTCGCCCTCGACTCCTTCGTGATGCATCAGGTGTTGCTCGGCAATTATCCGATGATCGCGCGGTGGCAGATGCATCGCTATCTGCTCAGGCAGAGCATGACGTTCTTCGCCAACGAGTTTGCCGGGCGCGTGGCGACGAAGGTCATGCAGACGTCGCTCGCGGTCCGCGAAACGGTGATGAAGATCCTCGACGTCTTCGTCTATGTGGTGAGTTATTTCGCGACGATGCTGATCGTCGTGGCAGCTGCGGATTGGCGCCTCGTGATGCCGCTCGGGCTGTGGCTCGTCATCTATATCGTGATCGTCACCTATTTCGTTCCGCGGCTGCAGAAGATCTCCAAGGAACAGGCCGACGCGCGCTCGATGATGACCGGACGCATCGTCGACAGCTACACCAACATCGGGACCGTCAAGCTTTTCTCCCATGCCGGGCGGGAGGAGACATACGCCCGCGCGGGCATGGACGAATTCCTGAGCACCGTGTACCGGCAGATGCGGAAGGTCACGCTCTTCCACATATTCGTCTACGCAAACAACTGTATCGCCCTTTTTTCCGTCGGCGCTCTCGGAATCTATCTGTGGCTGACGAGCGGAATCTCGATCGGCGCGATCGCGGTTGCGATCGGTCTTGCCATGCGCGTCAACGGCATGTCGCAATGGATCATGTGGGAAGTGTCGGCGCTGTTCGAGAATATCGGCACTGTCTATGACGGCATGGGCATGATGACCAAGGCGCACGACATCGTCGACAAGCCGGCTGCCGTGACGCTCAAGGCGGACCAGGGTGCGATCAGCTTCGAAGACATCCGCTTCCATTACGGCAAGGCCAAGGGCGTCATAGACCGGCTATCACTCGATATCCGGCCCGGGGAGAAGATCGGGCTGGTCGGCCGCTCCGGCGCCGGCAAGACGACCTTGATGAACCTGCTTCTGCGCTTCTACGATCTGGAATCCGGCGCGATCCGGATCGACGGCGTGGACATCTCGACCGTCACCCAGGACAGCCTGCGTTCCCAGATCGGCGTCGTGACGCAGGACACGTCGCTCCTGCATCGCTCCATTCGCGACAACATCGCCTATGGGCATCCGCAGGCAAGCGACGACGACATCATCGCCGCGGCGAAGAAAGCGAATGCCTGGGACTTCATCCAGACGCTCGAGGACAATCTGGGCAGGCGAGGGCTCGACGCTCAGGTCGGCGAACGCGGGGTCAAGCTTTCGGGCGGCCAGCGGCAAAGGATTGCGATTGCCCGCGTTTTCCTGAAGGACGCACCGATCCTCATCCTCGACGAAGCGACGTCTGCGCTCGACTCGGAGGTGGAGGCGGCTATTCAGGAAAATCTCTTCGCACTGATGTCCGGCAAGACGGTGATCGCCATCGCGCATCGCCTATCCACGCTGACGGAGATGGATCGCCTGGTCATCCTCGAAGCCGGCCGGATCGTCGAAACCGGTTCTCACGGCGAACTCGTCGCCAGGCGCGGCATTTATGCCGATCTCTGGTCGCGCCAGTCCGGCGGCTTCATCGCCGACGAGGTCGAAAAGGAGGAGGCGGCGGAGTAATCCGCCGCCTCCGGGACACTGCCGGCTGCGCGTTCAGCGGCCGGCGTTACGCAATCGTAATGGGCGCGGAAGCGAAAACGGATTGCCCGGATTTCAGAACCGCCTATATCGGAACGATGCTGCGCGCCATCGTCAAGATTTTCGAAAACTGGATCGACCCCTTTGCGCCGCGCGAGCGGCTGCAGCCGCCGCGGTCGCTCTTGGGTTATGCCTGGTTTTACGCCAGCCAGGCGAAAGGTCCTTTCCTCGCCATGGCCGTGCTCGGCGGTCTGGTGGCGATGCTGGAAGCCGGCCTGTTCTATTTCGTCGGTCGGCTTGTCGATGTGCTCGACACGATCCGACCGGAGGACGGCTGGCACGGGTTGATCTCGACCAACGGACCGGAACTGCTCTTCATGCTGCTGACGGTCCTGGTGTTCCGCTTCCTTGCGGTGACGCTTGCCGCGCTGGTGGAGGAGCAGTCGATCATCACCGGCTTCCTGAACCTGGTGCGCTGGCAATCCTATGTCCATGTCGCGCGCCAGTCGCTCTCCTTCTTTCAGAACGACTTTTCCGGGCGTATCGTCACCAAGGTCTGGAGCGGCGCACAGGCGACGAGCGACCTGATCGTTTCGCTGTTGCAGGTGGTTTGGTTCATCGTCATCTACACGGCCTCGACCATGGCGCTGATCGCCCAGTTGGACTGGCGGTTGGCGGCGATGGTCGCCTTCTGGATCGTGATCTTCCTGGTGCTCGCCCGCTATTTCGTCCCGCGCGTGCGCAAGCATGCCCGCGACACGGCGGAGATGGCGTCGATGCTGAACGGCCGCATGGTCGATGCCTATGCGAACATTCAGACGCTGAAGCTGTTCGGCAGTGACGAAGAGAACGACCGTTATATTCGGGGTGGGTTCCACCGCTTCCAGGGAGCAGTCATCCCTTTCACGCGCCTCCTGACGGGGGTGAGGGCATCGCTCGCGCTTTTGTCCGGCATGATGATCGCGGCGATCGCGGTCTACGCCGTTCACTTGTGGTTGGCGGGCGCGGTCAGTTCCGGCGCCGTCGCGTTCACCCTGGCGCTGGTCCTGCGCCTCAACATGCTGCTCGGGCGGATGATGTCGCAATTCAATGCGATCATGCGCAATATCGGCACGATTCAGAATTCGGCGGAGCTGGTATCGCAGCCAATCGGGCTGACCGACCGGCCGGGCGCACCGGAACTGCGGGTCAGCCGTCCGGAAATCCGCTTCGAACATGTGACGTTTCACTACGGCAGGGGCGGAGGGGTCATCGACGACTTTTCGCTCACCATCCGACCGGGGGAGAAAGTCGGCATCGTCGGCCGTTCGGGTGCCGGCAAGTCGACCCTCGTCAATCTGCTGTTGCGATTCTACGATCTCGAAGGAGGGCGGATCCTCATCGACGGACAGGACGTCGCTGCCGTCCGGCAGGAATCGCTGCGCAGCCAGATCGGCATGGTCAGCCAGGACACGTCTCTTTTGCACCGGTCGATCCGCGACAATATCCTCTTCGGGCGACCGGGGGCGGGCGAGGAGCAATTGGTCGAGGCGGCGCGCAGGGCGGAAGCCCATGACTTCATCGTCGGTCTGCAGGATCAGCGCGGCCGCAGAGGGTTCGATGCACATGTGGGTGAGCGCGGCGTCAAACTTTCCGGCGGCCAGCGCCAACGTATCGCAATTGCCCGGGTCATGCTCAAGGATGCGCCGATTCTCGTGCTGGACGAGGCGACTTCGGCGCTCGATTCGGAAGTGGAAGCGGCGATTCAGTCCAATCTGGAACGGCTGATGCAGGGCAAGACGGTGCTGGCCATCGCGCATCGGCTATCGACGATCGCCGCGCTCGACCGGCTCGTCGTCATGGACAGGGGCCAAATCGTCGAGGACGGCACTCATGCCGAACTCATCGCCAATGGCGGTCTCTACGCCGATCTCTGGTCGCGCCAGTCGGGCGGTTTCATCGCGCGCGAAGAGGCCGCGGAATAGGGCGCTCCGCGGCGCGGCTATAACGCGTCAAGTCCTTGTGCCAATTGGTCGCGCCTTTCCCCGCGACAATCTGCCCGCGGCCCCTTGTCAAGGCTGGACATAATCTGCGATCAGGCATAGAACGCGCCGGATTGATGGGGAATCTGCGTGCAGAATTTTTCCCGGATTCTGACATCCGATCCGTGGCTTGCCTCAAGGGGCCGGATGGGGTGTCAGCGTTTGACGGGGCGTGGTTCCAGACTCGGGACGGGGCAGGAAGCGCGCCGGGGGCGGATGCGGTTTCCGCAACATTTGCGTGAGAGGATGTTTTAGCCGTGAGCGAACACGAGACTTCAAGCGAGACCATGGGCGAGCCCACTCGCCGCGATTTCCTATATCTGGCTACCGGTATGGCCGGCGTTGTCGGGGCCGGTGCGGCGGCATGGCCGTTCATCGACCAAATGCGTCCGGACGCATCCACGCTGGCGCTTGCTTCGATCGAAGTCGACGTTTCGAGCTTGCAGCCGGGCATGTCGCTGACGGCGAAGTGGCGCGGCAGGCCGGTCTTCATCCGCAACCGCACCGATAAGGAAGTGGAAGAGGCCAAGGCCGTAGCACTCGAAGAATTGAAGGATCCGGTGGCGCGCAACGCCAACCTTCCGTCCGATGCCGAGGCAAACGATCTCGATCGTTCCGCCGGCGAGGGCAAGGAAAACTGGATCATCATGGTGGGGGTCTGCACCCACCTCGGTTGCGTTCCGCTCGGTCAGGCGGGCGATTTCGGCGGCTGGTTCTGTCCCTGCCACGGCTCGCACTACGACACGGCCGGCCGTATCCGCAAAGGCCCGGCACCGGAAAACCTCGCCGTGCCGACCTTCTCGTTCGTTTCCGACACAGTCATCAAGATCGGTTGAGGGGACTACTGATAATGAGTGCTGATCATTCAACCTACACGCCAACGACGGGCATCGAGAAGTGGGTTGACTCCCGTCTTCCGCTGCCCCGGCTCGTTCACGACTCGTTCGTCTCCTATCCGGTTCCGCGCAACCTGAACTACGCTTACACCTTTGGTGCTATGCTTTCGGTGATGCTGATCGTGCAGATCCTCACCGGCGTCGTCCTGGCCATGCACTATGCCGCAGAAACGAACGTCGCCTTCAATTCGGTCGAGAAGATCATGCGCGACGTCAATCACGGTTGGCTGCTGCGTTACCTGCACGCCAACGGTGCGTCGTTCTTCTTCATCGCGGTCTACCTGCATATCGCCCGCGGCCTCTATTACGGCTCCTACAAGGCGCCGCGAGAGATCCTCTGGATCCTCGGCGTGGTCATCTATCTCCTGATGATGGCGACCGGCTTCATGGGCTACGTGCTGCCCTGGGGGCAGATGTCCTTCTGGGGGGCAACCGTCATCACCGGCTTCTTCTCGGCCTTCCCGCTGGTGGGCGAGTGGATCCAGCAGTTCCTGCTCGGCGGCTTCGCCGTCGACCAGCCGACGCTCAACCGCTTTTTCTCGCTGCATTACCTTCTGCCGTTCATGATCGCAGGCGTCGTCGTGCTGCACATCTGGGCGCTGCATGTCACCGGCCAGACCAACCCGACCGGGGTGGAGGTCAAGTCCAAGTCCGACACCGTGCCCTTCACGCCCTATGCGACGCTGAAGGATGCGCTCGGTGTATCGGTTTTCCTGATCGTCTATGCCTGGTTCGTCTTCTACATGCCGAACTTCCTCGGACACCCGGACAACTATATTCCGGCGGACGCGCTGAAGACTCCTGCTCATATCGTTCCGGAATGGTACTACCTGCCGTTCTACGCGATGCTGCGCGCCATCACCTTCAACGTCGGCCCGATCGACTCCAAGCTTGGCGGCGTTCTGGTGATGTTCGGCTCGATCCTCATCCTGTTCTTCCTGCCCTGGCTCGACACGTCGAAGGTCCGCTCGGCTGTCTACCGCCCCTGGTACAAGCTGTGCTTCTGGATCTTCGTTGCTAACTGCATCATGCTCGGCTGGCTGGGTTCGCGCCCGGCGGAAGGCCTCTATGTCGTGATGTCGCAGCTCGGCACGTTGTATTACTTCGCCTTCTTCCTCGTCATCATGCCGATCCTCGGTCTGATCGAGACGCCGAAGCGCATTCCTAACTCCATCACCGAAGCGGTGCTGGAAAAACAGAATGCCAAGGCGCAGTTGAAGCCCGCACGCGCCTGACCGGAACAGCGATCGATAAGGAATCCACAACAATGAAAAAGCTTGTTACAGGCATTCTGTCACTTGCTGTCGTCGCCGGTCTCGGGTTTGGAGCGGCTGTCGCGCAGGATGAAGCAGGCGGCGAGGAGCACGCCGGGGGCACGCCCCACTACCCGATCCACAAGCCGGAACAGCAGGACTGGACTTTTGCTGGGCTGTTCGGCCACTACGACAAGGGGCAGCTGCAGCGTGGCCTGAAGGTCTACACCGAGGTCTGTTCGGCCTGCCACTCGATGGACCTCGTGTCCTTCCGGACGCTCGAGGACCTCGGTTACTCCGAAGCGCAGGTGAAGGCCTTCGCTGCGAATTACGAAGTCGAGGACGGTCCGAACGCGGATGGCGAGATGTTCACGCGCAAGGCCGTTCCGTCCGACCACTTCCCGTCACCCTTCCCGAACAAGGAAGCGGCGGCTGCTTCGAACAACGGCGCGGCACCGCCGGACTTTTCGCTGATCGCGAAGGCACGCGGCATCGAACGCGGTTTCCCGCAATTCGTCTTCGACATGTTCTGGCCCTACCAGGAAGGCGGTCCGGATTACATCCATGCGCTTCTGACCGGCTATCAGGATCCGCCGGCGGGCGTGGAAGTGGCCGAAGGCACGCATTACAACCCGTATTTCGCCAGCGCCGCGGCACTCGCGATGGCACCGCCGATCTCCGACGACCAGGTCACCTATGACGACGGCGCCCCCCAGACCGTGGACCAATATGCCAAGGACGTCTCGGCGTTCCTGATGTGGGCCGCCGAGCCGCATCTGGAAGATCGCAAGCGCACCGGCTTCATGGTCATGGTGTTCCTGCTCATCTTCACGGGCCTAATCTACCTGACGAAGAAGTCGGTCTACGCGAACAAGGAACATTGATCCGGTTTGCTTGCTGGCCAGCAGGCCTGACCGACAGGAAGCCTCGGTGTTTTTTACCGGGGCTTTTTTGTGGCATGCGGGCAGAACGCAGAATTCGAAGCGAAGGCCTGCCGCAGGTATTCTCCCCCATAAGGGGGGAGACGACACGCGGCTTGACCTTCACCGATCCCAAACAATGCCGTTGGCAGACCGCGACGCTTGAAGCGAGTGCCAGCCGGTTTCTCTCCGTGGCAACGGCTCCCCCCGGAGGACTCTTCCCGCGCCGCAGACGCGGCGCTGCTGGATCCCTGTGACGAGCACTGTTGGGGTGGACGGCTCCCAACGGCATCGCAATGTGCCAGAGTGAGTCGTTAAGATCTCAATCGAGGGAGACCGTCCGTGGAGCAGATTATCCGAATTGGCATGGATACGTCAAAGAGCGTTTTCCAGTTGCATGGAGTGAACGCCGCCGAGCAACCGATCCTGCGCCGGAAGCTGACGCGCAAGGAAATGGTGAAATTCTTCCAGAAGGCGGCACCGACCAGTATTGCGCTGGAAGCGTGTGGTGGTTCCCACCATTGGGCCCGACTGCTGCGTTCCTTCGGCCATGAGGTGAAATTGATCGCGCC
>NZ_JBQEMS010000025.1:0-84926 GCF_052044265.1 Sinorhizobium sp. 22678
TGGGACTGACGCCCAAGGATCATTCGACCGCTGGCAAGACGAGGCTTGGGGTGATCACCCGTGCCGGCGACGAGATGCTGCGAAGCGTTCTGGTGGTTGGGGCGACCTCTCTTCTTCAACAGGTCAGAGCCGGCCGAAGCCGGCATGCCTCGCAATGGCTCACCGGACTGCTGCAACGCAAAAAGCCTAAGCTTGTTGCCGTGGCGCTCGCCAACAAGATCGCCCGGATCGCCTGGAAGCTGATGGTAAGCGGCCAAACCTATCGGAGGATGGAAGAGCAGCCGCAGGCCGCATAGAGATTGGCCGCCATGGGCGCGCAACACAAAGCCGCCCGTGTCCGGCTGATGCTGTGAACTTGCAAGAGAACAAGCAGATGGTGCGATCAATCGATTCCCAAGACGCTTGACACGCCGCTCATCCCAATGGCCTTCCAAGGCCGTTGCACTGTTTGGCACAGGCGTTGCGGAAACCATCTTGGCCAGTGGCCCTGTGCGGCCACACCGAAAGGCCGAACATATGGAAGCAAGCGATCCGATCAAAAAATCTGCAAAAAACACTTGCAAAGGGGAGCCGTCCACATAAGGGATGAGGAAGAGGAGAGGTTGCAGTCCTCCGAAAAGCTTCCTTCAGCGGGCGGAAAACCCCACATACTCTTTCCCGGTCTAAGCTTCCGATCCCTTCGGCCGCCTTTCGAACATGACCATCGGCCGGCCGTTATAGGTCGTGCGCCAGAATTCCTTGAAACCGTGTTTCAGGGCGACATTGATCGAAGCCTGGTTGCCCGGTTCGATGATGCAGGTCTTCCTCAGCACGGGAAACTGACGGTCGGCCCAGGCGAGGGCGGCGGTCACGGCTTCCGTCGCCAGTCCGCGGCCGTGGTTTTTCGGTGAAATCGCCCAGCCCGTCTCCATCGTTCCCTCCAGCGAGGGCGTGATCTGGCGATGCGCTTCGTGGAAGCCGGCCTCTCCGATAAAGGCGCCGCTTTGCTTGTCCTGGATCGCGAAGAAGCCGAAGCCGAAGTAGTGCCACATGCCGACCTGGCGCAGGAATCGCGTCCAGGACTGTTCGCGGGTGTAAGGCACGCCGCCGGTATAGCGGGTCACTTCCTCGTCGCCGAAGAGTGCGCAATAGGAAGGAAAGTCGTCGCGCCGGTAGGGGCGCAGGAATAGCCGCTCGGTCTCGATCGTGGGGACGCTGTGCATTGTCGCTCCGCTTGTTCTGACAGGGGAAGGAGTAGAGTTCTCAGAAGCCCGGTTCACCGTCCCAATAGTCGGCCGCCGAGGGCGCGCGGCCGATGAAGTCGAACGACGCCTGGCTTTCGCCCGGACGCCGGGTCCGGGCAAGGAACTTGCCGGAGTCCGGATATTCGCAGATTTCGGTCGCTGCGATGGTGGAAATGGACAGGTATTTGAGCGGGACGGTGCCGGTATTGATGAGGTGATGCGCGGTCTCCTGGCCGCCAGCGGGGGCTCCGAGTATGTCGCCTGGTCCGACCGCATGGCGTTCGCTGCCGAAACGATAGGTACCTTGCCCCTCGAGGATGATGAACAGCTCTTCTTCGACATGGTGGTTATGGAATGGACACCCGGATTTTCCGGGCGGAACCTCGCCGTAGCCTATGCCAATATCCTTGAGGCCGAGAAGCGACCCGAAAGAGACGTCGCTGGATTCGAAGAACGAGCCACGGCGCCAGTGGTCGAGCTTCAGGTTCTTCGGATTGACGATGGGCTTTTGCGCGTCCGTCATCGCAGTCGTCCTCCTGGTCGCGTCGCATGCCCGGCTCGACCTTGCGGAATCGGTCTGGGCGCGCTTAAGGATTAGAGACAGTTGGCGCCGTTACAAGCGGGTTTGCTGTTCGGCTCCACCAATATCGAAGATTGCGGTACGGCAAATGCCCTTCGGTTAACGGAATTTACTTGCCATTCCGTGCCGGGCATGGTTTGACCGCCGCCTGCACCGGCCAAGTCCGGTCCGAATTTTTCAAGACAGGTGATCCATGGCGAAGATCAAGCCCGTCCACATCCTGATTGTGGAAGCGCGTTTCTATGACGATATGGCCGACGCGCTCCTCGATGGAGCGAAACATGCGCTGGATGCGGCCGGCGCCACTTATGATATTGTGACGGTTCCGGGGGCGCTGGAAATTCCCGCGGCGATCGCCATGGCGCTCGACGGCGCCGACGAAGGCGGGGCGGAATATGACGGCTTCGTTGCGCTCGGCATGGTGATCCGCGGCGAAACCTACCATTTCGACATCGTCGCCAACGAGTCCGCGCGCGCGCTGATGGATCTCGCCGTCAGCGAGAGCCTGGCGCTCGGCAACGGCATTCTGACGGTCGAAAACGACGATCAGGCCTGGGCACGGGCCCGCCGTACGGAAGGCGACAAGGGCGGATTCGCCGCGCGCGCCGCCCTGACCATGATTGAACTGAAGCAAAGATTGGGCGCAGAGAAGTGACGAACACCCCTTCGGATCAGCCGCTGAAACAGGTCAACCAGCGTGGCGCCGCGCGCCTTGCAGCCGTTCAGGCGCTTTATCAGATGGATGTCGGCGGGACCGGCGTCCTGGAGATCGTCGCCGAATACGAGGAACATCGCCTCGGCAAGGAACTGGACGGTGACACCTATCTCAGGGCAGACGCGTCCTGGTTTCGCTCGATCGTTGCGGGCGTCGTGCGCGACCAGCGCAAGCTCGATCCGTTGATCGGCTCGGCGCTTCAGGATGATTGGGCGCTTTCCCGGCTCGATTCCACCGTTCGCGCAATCCTGCGCGCCGGCACCTTCGAGATACTGGAGCGAAAGGACGTGCCGGTTCCGGTGATCGTGACCGAATATGTCGAGATCGCCAAGGCCTTCTTCCAGGACGAAGAGCCGAAGCTCGTCAACGCCGTCCTCGACCGGATCGCCAAACAAGTTCGCGGCGACCAGAGAAAGTAAGCGGATGGCCACCGAGCCGGCAGAAATCCGAACGGTCCTCCGCGAGGCTCGTCGCAACGTGCAGTTGCTTACCGTGGCGCAGGCACTCCTCGGCGTTGTCGGGCCGATCAGTTTTGCCGTCGGCGGGGTTGCCGGCCACCAGTTGCTCGGCGAAGACAAGTCGCTCGCGACGGCGCCGCTCACCGCCTACAATCTCGGCATGGCGCTCGGCGTCGTGCTCGTTGCGGTGTTGTCGCGACTCCTTGGCCGGCGCTTCGCCTTCATCGCCGGTGCGTCGATCGCTGCGCTCGGCGGCGTGCTCGCCACGGCTGCACTGTTCCGGGAGAGTTTCTGGTTCTTCGCCTGCGGCCTCGCCGTGCTCGGCGCTTCCAACGGCTTTACGCAGAAGCTCCGCTTTGCCGCAGCCGACGCTTCGCCCTCCTTCTACAAGGCCAAGGCGATTTCCTGGATTCTGGGAGGCGGCATCGTCTCGGCGATCCTCGGACCGCAGATCGTCATCTTCGCGGGCGATTACTTTGCGCCCGTGTGGTTCGCGGGCGCTTTCGTCGCTCTCGTACCGGTCTGCCTCGTCGCGCTCTTCTTCTTCGTGCCGCTACGGCTGCCGGACCACACATCGGCATCGACCCATCATGAGCAGCCTCCCGCGCGTCCGCTGCCCGAGATTGCGGGCAGCCAGCGTTTCATGACGGGAATGATCTGTGGGATTTCCAGCTATGTCCTGATGACCTTCATGATGACGGGCGCGCCCGTCGCCATGGTTGTCGGCTGCGGCTTTTCGAGCGATCTCGCGACGCTCGGAATCCAATGGCACGTGCTTGCGATGTTCGCTCCGAGTTTCGTCACGGGTTGGCTGATCAGCCGCTTCGGCGCCGAACGCATCGTCGCATGCGGTCTCCTCCTGCTGATGGCCTGCGCTGCCGTGGCTCACCTCGGCGTCGCACTCTGGAATTTCTGGGGCGCGTTGTCGCTGCTCGGCCTCGGCTGGAATTTCGGTTTCATCGGCTCCACGGCGATCGTCGCGCAGAGTTACCGGCCGCATGAGGCAGACAAGGTCCAGGGCTTTCACGACATCGTTCTCTTCTCAGCCGTCGCTTGTTCTTCCTTCGCGTCCGGCAAGGTGCTTTCCGCCTATGGTTGGGACATGCTGAGCGCGGTTGTCTGGCCAGTGGCCGGTTTTTGCCTTCTTCTCCTTCTCCCGCTCCTGCGGGCGGGCAAGCAAGCCACCGCCTGAAAGCCGGTTTATCCGAACGCTTCCCGGACCCTGAAAAAGGCCGGCATGCGGGCAATTTCAGGGGCTTGACGATCCACATCGGCAACAGCACTCTGGCCGCGCCGCGAAAACGCGTCGCTTGAGGAGGCGGCGTGTGATTCGCGGAGAGGGGCCTGCGGCAGGGATGAGCCCGCAGGTTGTAACGGAGGAAAGTGCGAAATGACCATATTGTTGGGCGTTATCGCATGCGGGTTGCTTTCGGTGGTCTACGCCATCTGGGCGACAAGGTCGGTGCTTGCCGCCGACCAGGGGAATGCCCGCATGCAAGAAATCGCAGGTTTTATCAGAGAGGGGGCGCAGGCCTACCTCACGCGTCAGTACACAACCATCGCCATCGTCGGTGTCGTCGTTTTCATCGCCGCATGGGTCCTGTTGTCGGGTGCAGCAGCCATCGGCTTCCTTATCGGTGCGGTGCTCTCGGGTGCCGCAGGCTTCATCGGCATGCATGTTTCGGTCAGGGCCAACGTCCGTACGGCCCAGGCCGCCTCGGTCAGCCTCGCCTCCGGTCTCGACATCGCATTCAAATCCGGTGCAATCACCGGCATGCTGGTGGCCGGCCTCGCCCTCCTGGGCGTCTCGGTCTACTATCTCATACTCACCGCAGGCCTGGGGCATGAGCCGGCCGCGCGCGAGGTCATCGATGCGCTTGTCGCGCTCGGCTTCGGGGCGTCGCTGATTTCGATCTTCGCCCGTCTCGGCGGCGGCATCTTCACGAAAGGCGCCGATGTCGGCGGCGACCTCGTCGGCAAGGTAGAAGCGGGTATCCCCGAGGACGATCCGCGCAATCCGGCGACGATCGCCGACAACGTCGGCGACAATGTCGGAGACTGCGCCGGCATGGCCGCCGACCTGTTCGAGACCTATGCGGTTTCCGTCGTGGCGACGATGGTGCTTGCATCGATCTTCTTCGCCGGGACCCCGATGCTCGCAACCGTCATGACTTATCCGCTGGCGATCTGCGCGGCCTGCATCATCACCTCGATCATCGGCACCTTCTTCGTCAAGCTCGGCGCAAACGCCTCGATCATGGGTGCGCTTTATCGCGGGCTGATCGTTACGGGCGCTCTGTCGATCCTCGGCCTTGGCGCGGCGACATCGCTGACGATCGGATGGGGTTCGATCGGAACGGTCGCGGGCATGGACATCACCGGCTGGAATCTGTTTCTCTGCGGCATCATCGGCCTTATCGTCACCGCGCTGATCGTCGTGATCACCGAATATTATACGGGGACGAACAAGCGGCCTGTGAACTCGATCGCACAGGCCTCGGTCACCGGCCACGGCACCAACGTGATCCAGGGTCTCGCCGTGTCCCTCGAATCGACGGCCTTGCCGGCAATCGTCATCGTCGGCGGCATCATCGCGACCTACCAGTTCGCCGGCCTCTTCGGGACGGCCATCGCCGTGACCGCGATGCTCGGTCTTGCCGGCATGATCGTAGCGCTCGACGCCTTCGGTCCCGTGACCGACAATGCTGGCGGGATTGCCGAGATGTCGCATCTGCCGCCCGAGGTGCGCAAGTCGACCGACGCGTTAGACGCCGTCGGCAACACCACCAAGGCCGTGACGAAAGGTTATGCGATCGGTTCGGCGGGGCTTGGTGCCCTGGTACTCTTCGCGGCCTATTCCAACGACCTCGCCTATTTCGCCGCCAATGGCGACAAGCATCCCTATTTCGCCGACGTCGGGACGATCTCCTTCGATCTGTCCAATCCTTACGTCGTCGCCGGGCTGATCTTCGGCGGTCTCATCCCCTATCTCTTCGGCGGTATCGCAATGACCGCCGTCGGCCGTGCCGGGAGCGCCGTCGTCGAGGAGGTTCGTCGTCAGTTCAAGGAAAAGCCCGGCATCATGGAAGGCAAGGATCGGCCGGACTATGGCCGGGCCGTCGACATGCTGACGAAGGCGGCGATCCGCGAAATGATCATCCCGTCGCTGCTGCCGGTGCTGGCGCCGATCGTCGTTTATTTCGGCGTGCTGCTGATCTCCGGCTCGAAGGCGTCTGCCTTCGCGGCGCTCGGTGCCTCGCTCCTCGGCGTGATCGTCAACGGCCTTTTCGTGGCCATCTCGATGACGTCCGGCGGCGGTGCCTGGGACAATGCCAAGAAGAGCTTCGAAGACGGCTTCGTCGACCGCAACGGCACCCGCCACATGAAGGGATCCGAAGCGCACAAGGCCTCGGTGACGGGTGACACCGTCGGCGATCCCTACAAGGATACAGCCGGTCCGGCGGTCAACCCCGCGATCAAGATCACCAACATCGTGGCCCTTCTCCTGCTCGCCGTCCTGGCCTGACGCAGGCGTCTTGAAAAACAGAAGGCCCGCGGGACCTGGTCTCGCGGGCCTTTTTTGATCCGTTGCGGCTCGGTTACTTGCCGAAGTCCTTGAACAGGTTGCGCGCGGCGGCCTGTCCGGCGCCGGGGCCGCTCAGGAGCTGGCCGAGGAAGCTCGATTCCTTGCCGCCGGTCGGCGTCGTTCGCGACAGCATGTCGAAGACCTTCCCGTCCTTCAACGTGTAGTGCGCGAGCTGGCTGACGGTGCCTTCCTTGTCGAAATAGACGGCGAGGATGGACTGATCGATGATCTTCGGCTTCATGAAGGCGACCGGCCGTTTGCGGGTCTGGGAGATGTAGTAGAACACCTCATTGTCGAATGTCGCGGTGGTCGAAGGCGTGCCGAGCGAAAGCAGCACCTGCTCGCGGCTCGATCCGACCGGCACGAGTGCCAGCGTTTCCTGGTCGACGACATAGCCCTGATGCAGGACTTCACCCACATTCGCGGACATGCAGGCGGAAAGGGCGGTAGTACACAGGGAAGCCACGAGCACGGCACGGCCCAGGACTTTGAGGTTTGTCGTCAAATACCGCTTCGTCAAGGACTGCTCCCCTGGAGTAACGATTGGCAGATCGGCCATTGCAATTCGTGCCCGCTTCGGTAAACCAGCTTCGGCTATCATGCAACATGATCATGGGCGCTTGCCCCTGATTTCGAGAAAGCCAGCCGGCCTCTGTGATGATTTTTGGACTGTTCAAGAAAAAAAGCGGCAATATTGCGATTGTGAAGCGCCAATATGCGGCACTGACCGCGGCGGCGCGCCAACCGTTTCTCTATACCGACCTCGATGTGCCCGACACGGTCATGGGGCGCTTCGAGATGTTGTCGGCGATTCTGATCCTTTATTTCCGCCGCACGCGCAGCTCGGCGCGAGCCGGCCAGGAGATCGCGCAGGAGATTGTCGACGCCTTCTTCGAGGATGTCGATCATTCCATCCGCGAGCTCGGCGTCGGCGATATGAGCGTGCCGAAGAAGATGAAGAAACTTGCCGGCATGTTCTATGGCCGCCTCGAATCCTACGCGGCGGCCCTTGAAGGACGCGACGCCGGCGCACTGGCGGCCGCATTGCGGCGCAATTTCCACGCCGACGTAGAGGACGCGCCGTCCATGCAGGGCCTCGCCTCCTACCTCCTTGCGGTCGAGTCCGTACTCACGGATACCACGGAAGAGGCCGTCGAGACGGGTCAGTTGCGCATCCCCCCGGCCGGAACGTAAAAGCGCCGCGATCGTTCGTCGATCAAATGGCAGCGCGCCGACCGCCGCCCTGCAGCGGTGCCGGCGCGAGGAAGGATCTGAACATGAAGCAAGAGAGCAAACCGGCATTCTCCTACCCGGTGAAGGTGGGGCATATTTCGGCAAATCCTGTGACCGTGCATATGTCGGCGAACGATGCCGAACTGCGGGCTCTTGCCGAGCTTTGGCGCGTGGAAGGCGTCTCTTACCTTGCCGCCGACCTGCAGATTGCGCGCTGGAAAAAGGACGGTGTGAAGATCAAGGGCGAGGTTCGTGCGCATATCGTCCAGTCCTGCGTCGTGACGCTCGAGCCGGTCGAGTCTGATATCCGGGAACCGGTGGATGCGATCCTCGTACCCGAGGGATCACGTCTCGCGCGGCAGGCCGACGCCGACGGCGGCGAGATGATCGTCGATCCGGACGGACCCGACCTGCCAGATACCTTCACAGGCGATACGATCGATGCCGGCGTGGTCGTCAGCGAGCACGTCGCGCTCGCCATCGATCCCTATCCGCGCAAGCCGGGCGCCGCTTTCGGCGAACGCATCGAAAGCTCCGCCGCGGACGACGAACGGCCGAACCCGTTCGCGGTGCTGAAGGACTGGAAAAAGGATTGAAACGGCTGAGCCCCGGCTTACAATTCGGTTGTCACGCCGACGAAAAGCAGTATTTTGGCCCGACTCCAGCCAAGGGGGCCGCTACGCCGAGACATTGCATGCCGGCCCCACTTCAGAAGGAACATGGATCGCCGCCGCTTGATGCTTGAGGGGCGAAACATGTTGCGTGGCGGGAAAAAAGGATAAGACACGCGTGGTCAGAATTTCACTTGACGTGATGGGAGGCGACTATGGTCCTGAAGTCGTCATCCCGGGCGCAGCGAGAGCGCTCGAACGTCACCCGGACATAAAGTTCGTTCTTTTTGGCCAGGAAGCGCGGTGCGTGGAACTGCTTGCCAAGCACCCGAAGCTCAAGGCGAGCAGCACGTTCCATGATTGCGAGATTGCCGTCGGCATGGACGAAAAGCCGAGCCAGGCGCTTCGGCGCGGACGCGGCAAATCGAGCATGTGGAAGGCTATCGACGCGATCAACGCCGGCGAAGCGGATGTGGTCGTCTCGGCCGGAAACACCGGCGCCCTGATGGCGATGTCGGTGTTCTGTCTGAGGACGATGCAGGGCATTCAGCGGCCGGCGATCGCCGCCATCTGGCCGACGCTGAAGGGCGAAAGCATCGTTCTCGACGTCGGCGCTACGATCGGCGCGGACGCGCAGCAACTCATGGATTTCGCCCTGATGGGCGGCGCAATGGCCCGGGCGCTCTTCGAAGTTGAGCGTCCTTCCGTCGGCCTTCTAAATGTCGGCGTGGAGGAGATCAAGGGCCAGGAAGAGGTAAAGGAGGCCGGGCGCCTGATCCGTGAGGCCGACGTCGAGGGGATCGAATATTACGGCTTCGTCGAAGGCGACGATATCGGCCGCGGCACCGTCGATGTCGTGGTCACCGAGGGCTTTTCCGGTAATATCGCGCTGAAGGCAGCAGAGGGGACGGCGCGTCAGATCGCCGAATATCTGCGCGCCGCGATGTCGCGCACGCTTCTTGCAAGGGTCGGCTATGTCTTCGCCAAGGGAGCCTTCGACCGGCTCCGCGAGAAGATGGATCCGCGAAAGGTCAATGGCGGGGTTTTCCTCGGTCTCAACGGCATCGTTATCAAGAGCCATGGTGGCGCGGATGCCGAGGGCTTCGCCGCGGCCATCGACGTCGGATACGATATGGTGAAGAACGGCCTGAAGGCGAAGATCGAGACCGATCTGGCACGGTATCATGGCGCCCAGCCGTCCGAAGCCCTTCCGCGGGCATGAATGATGAGGTTTGAGTAGATGATCCGTTCTGTCGTGCGCGGCTTCGGGGCAGCACTGCCGAAGCGAGTGATGACCAATAAGGAAATCGAATCCAAGGTCGACACGTCCGACGAATGGATCGTGCAGCGGACCGGCATCCGCCAGCGCTATATCGCAGGCGAGGAGGAGACGAGCGCCTCTCTCGGCGAGGCGGCGGCGCGTGCGGCGCTCGCGAGAGCCGAGCTGACGCCCGACGACATCGACCTGATCATCGTCGCGACCTCCACTCCGGACAACACCTTTCCTGCAACCGCGGTGAACATCCAGAACCGTCTCGGCATGCGGCACGGTGCGGCGTTCGATATGCAGGCGGTCTGTTCCGGCTTCGTCTACGCGGTCGCGACGGCTGACGCCTATATTCGCGGCGGTCTCTCCAAACGCGCGCTGGTCATTGGCGCTGAGACCTTCTCGCGACTTCTGGACTGGACCGACCGGACGACCTGTGTGCTCTTCGGCGACGGGGCCGGTGCGATCGTTCTGGAGGCGCAGGAGGGGGCCGGCACGAAGGCTGATCGAGGCGTTCTGACGGCGCAATTGCGCTCTGACGGCGCCCACCGTGACAAGCTCTATGTCGACGGCGGGCCGTCCACGACGGGCACCGTCGGCCATCTCCGGATGGAAGGGCGCGAGGTCTTCAAGCATGCGGTCGGCATGATCACCGACGTGATCGAGGCGGCTTTCGAGGCAACCGGGACCACCGCCGACGACATCGATTGGCTGGTTCCGCACCAGGCCAACCGCCGCATTATCGACGGCTCGGCCAAGAAGCTCGGCATCCCTCTCGAAAAGGTTGTGGTTACCGTCGATCTGCATGGCAACACCTCCGCGGCGTCGATTCCGCTTGCCCTTGATGCCGCCGCCTCCGACGGCCGGATCAAGAAGGGTGATCTCGTAATGCTCGAAGCGATGGGCGGGGGCTTCACCTGGGGCTCCGTTCTTCTACGCTGGTAAGAAAATAATGAATTACGGCAGGTGCTTGACCGGAAAAGACAAGGGCAATAGTCTTCAATCGCTGATCGGCATGCCAGACATCGGTGGGGGAAGATGAGCGGAAAAACAGTAACGCGGGCAGACTTGGCTGAATCGGTTTTTCGCAAGGTGGGTCTGTCTCGCACGGAGTCCGCCGAACTCGTGGAAACTGTCATCGACGAGATCTGCAACGCAATCGTGCGTGGCGAGAGCGTGAAGCTGTCTTCTTTCGCAACGTTCCAGGTGCGCGACAAGAACGAGCGCATCGGCCGGAACCCGAAAACCGGCGAGGAAGTGCCGATTTCTCCGCGGCGGGTGATGACCTTCAAGGCTTCGAATGTCCTGAAGCAGCGGGTCCTGAAGGCGCATCTGAGCCGCAAGTCCAAGTTGAAACCGTCCAACCCGGCCGGCTGAAGCGCCGTCGACCACCACAAATGTGGTTGAAAACCCATCCATAAGCCATTGAAATAGGCATGATTCGTGTAATCATCGCCTGACGATCCGTGCGTCGCGTAGCCGATCTTGCGCGGCGAGCAAGCGCCACCCGAAGCATTGCCGGGAAAGTGCTTAGCGGTTTTCCGTACGGAAGTGCGGAGCTTCAAGGACTTAGAGGGTTTCAGTCTTTCCATGAAACACTGAAAGCGCTGGTCCTAGCGGCGATTTGGATGGCGGATACGCCGACAGAGGACGTAAAACACGTCGCAGGAATCGGTTCAGATCCCGACGCGCCTTATGGAGATGGGGACCACATGGAGAAAAGCCCGGATGCTTTCCGCACCATCAGCGAGGTTGCGGACGAACTCGATCTGCCCCAACACGTGCTTCGTTTCTGGGAAACCCGGTTCCAGCAGATCAAGCCGATGAAGCGCGGTGGCGGGCGCCGCTATTATCGCCCCGAGGATGTCGACCTGCTCAAGGGCATCCGCCACCTCCTCTACGATCACGGCTATACGATCAAGGGTGTGCAGAAGCTTTTGAAAGCCAACGGCAACAAATTCGTCGCCGCCATCGCGAGCGGGGATCTTGCGACCGTCGAGGCGCTTGCCGCTTCCAGCAACGAAGAGCCGGCGCCGCCCAAGGCGGGCGTGGCGGAGGAGGACCAGATCGTCGGCCGTCCGAAGGCACCGGCGAGCCGGCGTTTCTTCTCTTTCGGCACCGGAGGCGACGATGCCGAAATAACGGTCGGCAAGACGTCGGTCGGCAAGGAAGACAGGGCGCTGCTGCAGGAAGCGCTCTACGACCTCCTAGAATGCAAGCGTCTGCTCGATCAGGTTCGGTAATAGGGAAGGCACGGGAAGGGGGCCTCGAAAGCAGTGCCGAGGCCCAACTCGGTCGTGATCAACTTATTCGGCCGCTTCTTCCGTCGACTGCTGTGCATTCTTTTGTTTCAGGAGGAGATCGTCAGAGGTCGACTGCTCGGCCTTTGCCACGCTCGCGGTCGTGATCTCCTTGTCGACTTTGTCGATCGATGCCGTGGTATTGGAATGGCCCAGGCAATCGGCTGACGCTGCCGTCGCCGATAAAGCGAAGGCGGCTGCAAGTACGAGGATGCTCTTCATCGGGCTTCTCCTGTGGTTTGCAGGCGCAGTTTATCCAGCACGGGACATCGATCCAAATCACAAAACTGTTGTCGTGCCGCTTCCGATACAGTCGGCGGCCTCCTGTGATGGGCGAGCTCCATTTTCCCCCTTGCGCCGGGCGTGTGTTCCGACTAATGAGAGCGGGCTTGTAACCAAGCGGGTCGGAGCGTAGCGCAGCCCGGTAGCGCACTTGACTGGGGGTCAAGGGGTCGTGGGTTCGAATCCCGCCGCTCCGACCATTTCCGCTTTGGTTTCAACGCGATACGATGGGCGCCCTTGCGCAATCCTGGATCTTGGCTTTCGCCCTGATTCGTTTCCACTGCATCTTGAGCCCGCTATAGGTGATCGGATACCGGTTGCCCTTCTTCCTCCCCATCTCCTTCGAGACGGCGCTCGGTTGCGGCGTTGATCGAGCTGTGCCAGCGTGTGCTCAAAGTTGCCCGGAAGTGGCAGCATCCTCGGGGCGAGGGAGGAGATGAGGACGCTGCCGCTCCGTCCGGAGACGGGCTTTAACGGTCAGCCGCAAAGATGGTTCCGACTGGCGCTTTGTGTTTTTGCTTCGGGGAGAGTAAGCCCCCTTGTTCTCACTCTGTCATCGATGTGACAACCACCTTCTGCCGAGATACTCCAAGGCCTTCAGGCGACTGTGATCGGCTCCGCGGGTCACTCCAACTGACTTCCGCCGCTGTGCCATCGTTTTCTTTGGAGTGTCAGAATCCTTGTTCTCGTCGCGTGAGGCACTTTGCTCCGGCAACGCGTAGTCGTCTCTGTCTTGCATCAATCAATTCCTAATGCGCTGGGGAGTGGGAGCCTCAGAGCTGCGGAGAAGGGACAATCTTTACAGCTCTGAGGTCATCACTCACCCAAGCGGCTGGGGGCCGCTCGACGGTGACAACTCCAATTCGGTCTGAAAGGTTTCGCTCGGCCGCCTGGCTAAGACCTTTGCCATCGATACACCCGACCAAGGTCCGATATGCCGTCGGCGGGAAGCGCTGGCACGGCTATCGGAACATCGCCCTCGGGCGATGGGGCGAGTGCCATTCGCGGCCTTGAAAAGCGTGAGCCCCGGCGCTGGCAAGCGCTTTCCCTTGATTCCTGTTCCGCTGAGAGTACAATATGTCCAAGCGACGTTCGAAGCGGTTCCCTTGAATGGAACAGGGCAAATGCGCCCCAGCTAGAAGATGACACGTCGCGACCGGAGCTGCAGCAAGTCCCCCGCTGCAGCTCTATTTGTGTCAGGCCATCTTTCGGTTTGGAGGAGCGGGTTGCCGCCGTCGCCTCGATCATCGTCCGGCCACCAACCCTGCCGATCGTCACCGAGTGCCTCTTTCGCCCGCTGATCGCCGAGCCGTGTCAACAGCCGTTGCAGCAGCTGGTGCTCGGTGATGCCGCTTACGTGGCTGGTACTCGGCGATTGGACGACCCATGCAGATCTGGGGCCTTCGAACGCTGTAGCAGGTGACGAGAGCCACCGTGGCGTTCATCTTTTAATGCTGGAGGGCTGCACATTATTTGCCGGTTTGGCTTTCCCTTTTGCGTTGTTTCCGCCCTTGCCGCCCTTTATGCCATTGGCGCCCTTACCGCCCTTTGCACTATTCCCGCCTCCGCCGCCCTTTCCCAGGTTCGAGCTGCCGCTGCCGGATGCAGCGATGGCATCCGAGGTGAGGCTGGCAGAAAGCAACATGGTCACAGCAGGTGGCGTGACTGCCGCGAATCGGCCGCAAGCTTTTAGAAACTCGCGTCTGTCTTCGTCGCTCTGAGGCAGTTCGGCCCGAATTTTCTCCATCTCTGTGCCCTCCTGTTGGCGAGGGCTATTTTAAAGACATCTCTAATGTGTTGCGATATAGCGATCAATATAGGCTCGCCGCGTTTGAGAATTCATCGAAATCTGCTCCCGCGTCGGCAACGGCTGATTTGGCCCCGATCCATTTTTTATTGTCGAGCATGCACCGCAGGTGCTCCGGTGCGTCGTAGGACGCCTAAGTGCTCCTGTTCGCCACTGAAAGCTCGCATCGCCATGTTTTGACACTAAGAGCTGGATGCTGTCCCGACCAGTGGCTGACATACATTACGGAGCGGAACATGCACTGCATCAACGTTTCCTGGATCTCCAGGTGCAGGCGCTCCTCACGGCATTTTTCGGGCGCCGAGATAAGGCACACCGTTAGTACCAGTGTTACCGGTCCCATGATTGCCCCCATACAATATAAATAGAATTATAAATACCTAATAAAGTGTAATGGAATGTACTGAACGTCTGTGGCCAAATCTGGGCTGATTCGATCCTATGGCTGCTGTCGGCGCCGCTGCGCTGCCATTCGCCGATAAACCTCTTCCGTCTCGTCGAGCATGCGTTTCAGTGTAAAACGGTCCCGGCGTGCCGAAGCCGCGCTGGCAAGGCGTCGAAACATATCCGGGTCGGCCGCCGCTATCATCGCTTTTGCAAGCGGTGAGGCGTCCTCGCTGTTCGGAACGACGTAGCCGTTCTCTCCGTGATCGACGGCCGTTCTGGCTCCGCCGACGTCGGAAATGATGATCGGCCGGCCGGCGGCGGCGGCTTCGAGCATCACATAGGACATTGCCTCGTAGCGGCTCGGCATGACGAGGAGATCGAATGCGGGCACCGCCTGAGGGCCCGTAAAGGCCGAGGTCAGATGGATGCGGTTCTGCAAACCGCTTGCGGCGATCGCGGCGCGGACCTCTTCCTCCAATTCTCCCGATCCGACCAGCACAAGGTGACCGTTCCTGATCGCCGTCGCGGCCTTGCCGAAGGCGTTGATGAGACGCTCGGGGGCCTTTTGCGCCGAGAGCCGGCCGATGAAGCCGAAAACGAAGGCGTCAGGTGGAATGCCGAAGCTGGCGCGCACCGTCTGCGCCATGCCGGTCGAGGGGGTCTCGACGCCGTTGACGATGACGGACATGCCCTGTCTCGAAATGCCGATCGACAGCGCATGGGCGAGTTCGTCACCGGAGACAGTGACGAGGTGATCGGTGTAGAAACGGGCGAGAAGCGCCTCGATGGCTCCGTATATCACCCGGCCGCTGCGGCCGAGCGTCGGATCCATCGTCCTGAAGGCATGCGGCGTGTAGACGCGCGGCACGTGCCTTCCCGGCAGGCGCAGGCGCGTCAGGGCCCCGGCCTTGGAACTGTGCGCGTGAACGACGTCGAAGGGCCCGGCAGTGCGGATGATGCGATTTATGGCGCGAAAGCAGGACCAGTCGGAGGGGGCGGGCGCCCGGCACATGCCGACGGCGTGAATGGCGGGAAGGCCGAGTGCCTGGAGTTCGCGCACGAAACCGTCTTCGGCCCGAACAGGAGAATAGATCGCTTCGACATGATGACCGCGCGCATGCATGCCGCGGCAGAGATCGAGAAAGTGGCGTCCGGACCCGCCGCCGCTGGGTTCCAGTACCTCGAGCAGGCGCAGAGGGGCGTCGAGCGGCTCGCTACCCGTAGTCATGCGGTCGTTCCGGAACGGATCTGCCTTCTATGGCGATATTCCAGCGCGGCGCACCCCCAGAGAATGCCGAGAAGCAGGTAGAAATGGCGCCAGTGGTCGGTGTCGATCACGTTGCCGATGCCGACATGGCCGATAAGCGTGATCCAGGCGATCATCAGATATGGTTGCCACGGCCTCTCGAGCAGCAGAAAGCGGAAGCCGAGCGACAGCGTCCAGAGGATGAGCGTGACATAGGCGACGAAGCCGAGCCATCCATAGGATGTCAGGCTCTTCAGAAGCACGTTGTGCTCGTCTTCAGGGAACATGGTGCTGAACACCATGGGGCCGATGCCGAGCGGCTTTTCCATGGCCATCAAAAAGCCGATCCGGTGCCGGTCGAAACGCCCGAGATGTCCGCCGTCATAATCCTGAACGAGCTGCGTGCGGCTCGAGAAGAGAGAGGCAACCTGGTCAGATTGCAGGGCGACCACGAGTGCTGCCACCACGAACAGGGCGCCGGAGAGGGTCAGCACGAGAATCCGGAGGCGGAAGAGACCGCTGCGCTGCTTAAGCAGCATGACGAAGACGAAAGCGACGACGCAGAAGAGGTCGAGAGCCCAGGCCGCCCGCGAGAAGGAGAGGAACACGCCGAGCGTGAGCACCAGCAGCCCGGCGATCTTCAAGGGCGCCCGGCTGATCGGCTGCGTCAGCAGGCCGTGAAGGAGGTAGAGGGTGGGGGCTACGAGGAACGGTCCGAAGACATTCGGGTCCTGAAACGCTCCCTTTGCCCGATCATACAGCGTGAAGTTCGCCGCACCCGGTATCGCGCCGAAATAGCCGAGGATGCCGAGGAGGGCGGTGATGACTGCGGCTGCCACCCAGGCATTGAGGATGAGCGGCAGGCGCTGAGAGCTCTCTTCGATGATGGCCGCAAAAAACACCGCCGTAAGGCAGAGGAAGCCGGTAACGGCCATATACATCGGACCGGTCCCAAGGTCGGCCATCACCGTCAGCGACAGGATGCCGCCGATCATGAACAGGGCGAGAAGGACCGTGAGCGGAGCCGTGGCACGGGAGATCCTGAGGCCGAAAAGCGCCCAGAGGCCGATGAGCCCCGCCATGAAGATCTCGTAGGGCGCGGGCTCGGCGATGACGAACCCGGACAGGAAGACGCCGATCGTCACCAGGCAGGAGCCGACGAGCGAAATCGCGGCAAGCTGCGGGCGAAGGATAGCCGGCCGCGATGCGGTGACGGCGGTCAATAGGCGTTTTCCGTGTTCAGCAGCCGAAACGGCGTGAGGATGAGAATCTTCAGGTCGAGCAGCAGCGACCAGTTCTCGATATAGTAGAGGTCGAATGCCGTTCGGAACCGTATCTTTTCGTCGTTGTCGATCTCACCGCGCCAGCCGTTGATCTGTGCCCAGCCGGTCACTCCCGGCTTGACGCGATGGCGGGCAAAATAGCCTTCGACGACATCGGAATAGGTTCGGTCCTTCGTCTGCGCGAGCACGGCGTGGGGACGTGGCCCGACGAGCGAGAGCTCGCCTTTCAGCACGTTGAAGAACTGGGGCAATTCGTCGATCGAAGATTTGCGCAGGAAGCGTCCGACGGGGGTTACGCGAGGATCGTTCTTGGTTACGGCGTTGCGCGCGGTCGGGTCGCTCATATGCGTGTACATCGAGCGGAACTTGTAGACCTCTATGGTCTCGTTGTTGAAGCCGTGGCGGTGCTGCTTGAAGATGATCGGACCGGGCGAGGTGACCTTCACCGCGACGGCGGCAGCGAGCATGACGGGCCAGAGCAAAGCGAGCGCCACGAGACTGAAAAAGATATCGAAGCAGCGCTTGGCGACGGAATCCCAGTCGGCGATCGGCTTGTCGAAGATGTCGAGCATCGGGACCTGCCCGACATGCGAATAGCTGCGTGGGCGGAAACGGAGATTGTTGGCGTGCGCCGCGAGCCGGATGTCGACCGGAAGCACCCACAGTTTTCTGAGGAGTGCGAGGATGCGCTTTTCCGCAGTCAGCGGCAGCGAGATGATCAGCATGTCGATGCGGGCGAGACGGGCGAATTCGACCAGTTCGTCCACCGTCCCGAGTTTCGGATAGCCGGCAATCACATTCGGGGACCGGCGCTCGTCTCGATCGTCGAAGATCCCGCAGATGCGGATGTCGTTGTCCGGTTGATGCTCGATCTCCCGGATCAGGTCCTTCGCGGGCTGCCCGCCACCGACGATGACGGCTCGCCGTTCCATGGTGCCGTTTCTCGACCAGTGACGGATCGAATAGGCGATGAATGCGCGCTCCGCGACGAGGAAAAACCCGCCGGCGAGGAACCATGCGCCGATCCAGAACCGCGAATAGAGGTGGCCCGATTTGAGAAAGAAAAGGCCAAGCGCAATCACGCCGAACGCAGCCGTCCAGGCACCGAGGACGCGCGGCGTCATCCTCAGCCAGGCGCGCAGTGCCGGCACCTGGTAGGCGTCGGCGACCTGCATGGCGGCAACGGCGAGCGCCGGCCCCCCGGCGAGGATGAGGAGATAGACCGGCAGTTGTTCCAGCGCCGGCGCGACATATTGTGCATTGATGCCGTAGCCGATGGCAAAAAGTGCGCAGAAGTCGAGAAGCCGGATAAGTCCGGTGATCATCGCCGGTGTGTAGGTGTCTGCACGGAACTGAAGGGCGATCTGCCTCGCCAGCGGGTTGAGCCCCGCATTTCCCCCTGTCCCGTTCTTTTGTTCGGTGGTGGTCTTGCGGATCTCCGAGACCTTCTTGCGAAGCGCTTCGGGGTCGAAGGTCTCTGGCCTGTCAAACTGGTTCATGGTCGCTTTCCGGCGCTGAAGTCCTCCGCCCGGATAGCAGAAAGCCACTAAGAAACGCTTACGTTGTACGCAGCCGCCCCTGCGGTACAAGCGATTCCTCGGTGAGGTCTCGATAAAGCTGCATCACGTGTCTGGTCATCACCGATGCGGCGAAGCGGGATTTGAACCGGTCCGCGTCGGGCACCGTCCGGGCAGCCCAGCCGGCGTCCAGGATGGCGTCTGCCATGAGGCGGGCAAGCGCCCCCGCATCGCCGGGTTGGGCGAGCGCCTCGCTATCGGACCCGAGAACCTCCGGGATGCCGCCGACGCGGGTCGCGATTACGGGCTTTCCGGCGGCGAGCGCTTCCAGAAGGATATAGGGCATGGATTCCGCGCGGGAGGGAATGACGACCATGCGGGCCAGAGCGAAAGCCTCGCGCGCCCTCATTGCCGGCAGCAGCCGGATGCGATCGGCGAGACCCATGCGCAGGGTCATTTCTTCGTATTGCCGCTGCTGCGGGCCATCTCCGACCATCAAGGCGGAAAGCCTGCGGCCGGCGATCTCTTCGGCTGCGGCAAATCCTTCGATAAAAAGATCGGGACCCTTCAGGTCCCGCATCATGCCGATATAGAGGAAATCGACAGCGCCCGGTCCCGTCTCGACCGGTTCGAATTCCGCATCGTCGATGCCGTTATAGATCAGCTCGCTGCGCGCCAGTGGATGGCCGACCCTGGCGCCGTAGGTGCGGCGTTCGTATTCGCAGACGAAGACGAGGGCGTCGGTCAGGCGTTCCTGCAGGCGCTCGACGCGCAGAATCAGCGAACCTGCCAGGGACCGGCGCTCGAAGTGAAGGCTGCCCCCATGGGGCGAATAGAGGCGGGCTACGCGATACTTGTTGACCCGCAGGGCTGAACCGACGATGCGCGCCAGCACGCCGCCCTTGGCGCCGTGGCCGTGCAATACATCCGGTTGCAAACTTCTGATTTCCTTGTAGCCGCGCCAGAGCGCCGCGGCGTCCGATGCCCCGATCGAACGATGGATCGGAACACGGATGATGCCGAGCGCCAGATGCGGGCGAACCTCTTCGAAGAGCGCGTCCTCGTGGGCCCCGCCGGTGGTGCTGTCGCAAAGGATTCCGACCTGATGTCCGGCATTCGCATGCGCTTCGGCAAGATCGCGCACGTGCCGGAATATGCCGCCGACCGGGGATCTGAAGCAATGAAGAATGCGCAAGGGGCGTTCGCTCATGGCGATCAGAACAGTCGTTCGCGTATATAGACGGTGTCGCCGGCGAGAACCGGGTCGGTTACCGGAACGCGTCCGGTGATGATGCGGCCGTTGATCTTGCGGGTGATGTCGGCGGTCGCCTGGTTGGCGCGTGGCGTGAAGCCGCCTGCGACGGCGATCGCATTCTGTACCGTCATCCCCGGAACATAGGCGTACTGGCCGGCCTGTCCCACTTCGCCCATGATGAACACGGAGCGGTAGCGGTCGACCTCGATCGTGACGTCCGGATCCTTGAGGAAGCCCTGGCGGAGCTTCGCCGCGATCATCCCCTCCAGTTCCGGAAGCGTATGCCCGCGCGACGGAACGGCCCCGATCAGCGGGAAGGCGACATAGCCGGCCTGATCGACCGTGTAGCTGCCGCTGAGGCTTGCCTGTTCGAAGACGTTGATGCGCAGGCGATCGCCGCTGTCCAGCCGATAGGGCTGCACCGTGGCCTGGCTGAAGCCCTTGGGGGCGGGCTGGTAGTTCGTGCAACCGCCGACGAGCGCCGACAGGATCGCCACGGCGAAGACGCTTGTTCTCTTGTTGGCTGCGGTCGACATGCGGTCAGGGGCTCCGGAAACGATCACCGTTGGCCGATGTTATCGATCCGTTAGGGTTAATGGCCGGTAAATCCGCCACGAGAATTTCCCGCATCGAATGCCCTTCCCGTCATGGCGCATGCCACCCTCTGGTTGCAGCGGAAATTAACCCTTGGGTTACCATGTTCGTTTACCTTCCCGCCAAACGAGAAAGCTTTGGAGTGCAGGCATGTCGGGCATCGGCGGACAGCAGGATGTGGATATCGATCTCGGCGGGCTTTTTCGCGCCATCTGGCAACGCCGCGTGCGGGTGCTGCTCGCCACGGTCGGGGCCGCTGCCGTCGCCTTCGCGGCTGCCAAGATGGTCGATCCCGATTACGAGGGCGAAACGCGCGTTCTGATAGAGTCGCGTGAGCCCGAGTTCAGCGGCACCAATCAAGTTTCGCAGAATGGCTCCGACCGGATGTTCGACGAGTCGGGCATCCTCAGCCAGGTGCAGGTCCTGCGCTCGGCGGACCTTATCAAGCAGGTCGCGCGCAACATGAAGCTTCACGAACTCGACGAGTTCGATCCCTCGGCACGGCCTTCCGCCGCGTCCGATCTCCTGGTGATGCTGGGTCTGAAGAAGAATCCTCTCGATTTGCCGCCGGAAGAACGGGTGCTGAAGGAGTTCGAAGAGAAGCTGCAGGTCTATCAGGTCGAAAAATCGCGTGTGATCGCCATCGCCTTCACCTCGAAGGACGCGAAGCTCGCAGCCGCCATTCCGAACGAAATGGCCAATGTCTATCTTTCGTTGCAGAGCGGAGCCAAGCTCGACTCGAACTCCGAGGCGAGCCGCTGGCTTGAGCCGGAGATCGCCAACCTGCGCGAGAAGGTGCGCGAGGCGGAGGCGAAGGTCGCAGGTTACCGCGCCGAGTCGGGCCTGCTTCCGACCGGCGAGACGCAGAATTTTGCCACGCGCCAGCTTACCGACATCTCGACGGAGCTTGCACGGGTGCGGTCGGAGCGGGCGAACACGGCTGCACGCGCCGAGGGAATGCGGACGGCGCTCGCCGACGGCCGTCCGGCGGACACGCTTGCCGACATCGTCGGTTCGCCGATGATTCAGCGTCTCAAGGAGAACCGCGCCAACGTCCAGGCGCAGATCGCCGACCTGTCGACGACACTGCTCGACGGCCATCCGCGGTTGAAGGGGCTCAAATCCCAGCTCGAAGGGATCGAAGGGCAGATCCGGTCGGAGACGCGGAAGATTCTTGCGAGCCTCGAAAATGAGGCGAAGGTCGGGCAACTGCGCGAGCAGCAGCTCGTTCAGCAAATGAACACGCTCAAGGCGCAATCGGCGCAGGCGGGCGAGGAGGAGGTCGGGCTCCGCGCGCTCGAGCGCGAGGCGACGGCGCAGCGCCAACTGCTCGAAACCTATCTCGCCCGATACCGCGAGGCGACGTCGCGTACCGTTGCGAACGCAACTCCGGCCGATGCACGCGTGATTTCGCGCGCCGTGGTCCCGACCGCCCAGAGCTTTCCGAAGGTGCTGCCGATCACGATCGTCGCTGCCTTTGCAAGCCTCCTGGTCAGTTGCGTCGTCGTCATGCTTGGCGAACTTTTCAGCGGCCGGGCGCTAAGGCCGGTCTCGCTCCCCGAAGCACCGGCCGCGGGTCAGCCCGCAGAAATGCCTTCAGTCGCTGGCGTGATCGAAGAAATTCCCGCACCTGTCCTCGTCGCGGCGGAACCTGCGCCTGAGGAAAACGGCGGCGATGGAAATGCGGCATCGAAGCACGATTTTTCGATCGAGTCGGTGGCCGAACATCTTCGTGCCAATGGCGTGCGGATTGCGGTCTCGGTATCCCCGGGCGGCGACGAGGGATCGACGGCCACCGTGATGCTGGCGCGCGTTCTGGCCGAGGACGAGCAGAAAGTCGTGCTGATCGACCTTTCCGGTTCGGCCTGTCCGACGCGGCTCATGGCACAATCGCAGGACCTTGCCGGGGTTACGAATCTGCTCATGGGCGAAGTCGCCTTCTCCGAGTCGATTCACTCGGACAGGTTGTCCCAAGCACATATCATACCCCATGGCGACGCCGATCCTCATGCGGCGATGCGCGGCATCGACCGGCTGCAGATCATCATCGACGCGCTCGCCAACGCCTACGATCTCGTCCTGATCGAATGCGGGTCGGCCGATGCGGAGGCCGTCGCCAAGGTGGCACGGCACGAGGGCACCGAGATCATTCTGTCGGCACCGTCGATCAGCGACGACCAGATCGTCGAGATGCTGTTGAGTTTCGGGGAAGCCGGATATCGCGACGTCGTGCTGATGACCGGGAAGGGGCAGGACGGCCCCGATTTTCCCGACCGCCGCGCTGCATAACGTCACGGTTCTTCCGCGCTTGCAGCCGATGCCTGCCGCCGCTGCCGCTGCCGCTGAACGAAGGCATAAAGCGTTTCGTTGGCCTTGACCAACCGTTTCGCCCCGGCGATCGCCCGGAAACCGCCGGCGGCCAGCCGACCGCGGAACGTGAGGGGCAGAACGATGTCGCGCAACGGGGTTTCCACCGTGCACCACGACCGCTTGTAAGGCTGGTCGCCGATGCCGAAGTCGAAGAGGGCCACGCCTTCCGCACAAAGGCGCTCGATCATTCTGTAGAACAGCAACTCGCCCGGGCTGGCGTCCGCGGCGATTTCCTCGTTGATCGAACCGAACTGGCAGATGACGTGGTCGCCTTTGCGTGAGAGACCGGCGACCGCGAGAATTCGGCCGGCATATTCGCCTCTCAGTCTTATCGCATTCAGTTCGAGGAGGGGCTCGGGCGCCCCGGCATCGATCAGCGCATGGAAAAAGGCGCGCGTCTCGGCATCACGAAAGGCATCCGGCAGGCCGAGTGTCTCGAAGCGGGCGGCTTTCTGGCGGAAGAAAGTCTCGAGCAGGGCGTGGGCCTCCTGCGTATCGCGAGCGATAACATAATCATAGCCGCCAATCTCGGCGAGGCGCCTTTCGGATATGCGCATCTTCTTGCGCCGCCGCTTGGCATTGATCTGGGCGAGTGTGTGCTCGATGGTGCCGAGAAGCGGCAATTGGAAGGAGGCGTTCGGGTTCTCGATGCCGGCCAGAGCGGCGAGGGGGTGCGGCGCGCCGCGCCAGATCTGCGGCGTCCGGTCGAATACGATCACGTCCGCGAAACGGCGGAGCTGGCGACCGATGCCGCCGGTGAGCGCTGCCGTGAGCTCCGCAGCGGGCGCATTGTCGATGCCGGAGCCGAACAGGCCGGTGTTGAGATTGCTGTGCTCCGAGCCGATCAGGCGCGCCGCGCGGAAAAGCCGGCCGCGTTCGATCTCGAACGGGAGGAGAAAAAGCGGCTCCCTGCCAGCCGCACCACGAACGATCAGCAGTTCGCTGCCATGCGTCTTTGTCCACGCCGCACACCAGTCGAAGCTCTGGTGCAGCGAATTGCCGCTGCTTCCGTCAAGCGCGCGCCACTCCGCTTCGATCTCGTCCATGTCCGCGTGGACGGAGATGGTGATCCGGCCGGCAGCGCTGCCTTCACGGGCGACGCTCCCGGCCGAAAGATACCGCCCGGCGCTGGCTTCCGGCGAAAGGGTGAAATCGGAACTTGCCATCATTGTCGATCCGCATGCGTGATGCAGCCATTGAAACGGGAATTCTGATAGATCTGATTAATCCGGCAGGCACGCGCGTGCCCGGCAGACAACAGGGTTAGGAGAATATGAAGCCGGAACAGGCGGCCGCTGGAAATGCTGGCAAAGCGGCCGGTAGAATTCAGTCGAGGAACCCGGTCGCGAGCGCCGTTGCCCATTCGGCGCGGCCGCGTTCGGCCGCGAGGAGCGACGCCGCCATGTGATCGTAGCCGACACAGCGGAAGGTGACGTTCCAGTCGCCGGATGCCATCTCGACGATGGCGTAGCGGGCATCCGGCGAACCGGTTTCGACCTTGTGCGCGACTGGCCGGTCGTCGCCATAGGCCGGGCATCCGACACTGCCCGGATTGACCAGGAGCCGCCCGCCCGAAAGCCGCAGGGCACGTTGAACATGCGTGTGGCCGCAGAGGATTACGGGGTGCTCGATGTCGTCGGCAAAGCGCTCGATCTCCGCGCGCCGCGCCATGTGAACGATCCCGTCGCCCGTCAGCGTTTCCATCCAGTAGGCCTCGTCGCTAGCCGGCGTGCCATGGCAGAGAAAGAGAGCGTCCCGGTAGACAAGGGTCGCCGGCAGAGCGGCCAGCCAGTCGAGGTGGCGCTCATCGAGCTCTTCATGGGCGGAGCGGTCGGACAATCCCATGCGGGCAGGGTCGAGCGTGAGAAGATAGCGGTCGTGATTGCCGCGTATCGCAGCGGTACGGCGGCGGATCAGGATCTCCGCTGTCCGCGCGGCATTCAGCGGGCCGCTCAGATGATCGCCAAGATTGACGATCTCGTCGATGCCCTGTGCATCGATGTCGGCAAGCACGGCCTCGAGCGCGAGATCGTTGCCGTGAACATCGGAAATCACCGCGATTCTCATGCCCGGAAACCTCAGTGATCGGCGGCGGGTTTTTCCATCCATTTGATGATCAGCATGGCGGGAAGGACCCACAGCAGGCCGGTGAAGAAGAAATAAAGCAGATGCACCCACCAGGGAGACGCGCCGAGCAGCAGGGAAGCGAAGGTAACGGCCGCAAGTGCGTAGACGACGACGAGGATGATGAGCAGGACGGTACCGATCAGTTTTCGGAGGCGTACGGGCATTTTTCGATCTTTCGGTGGCGGCAGCGTTGGCACTCGGGCGGCCCGCGACGGCATGCCGCAAAGGGTTCGGCCTTGTTTTGCACGGCACTCTGGTGCAAATCAACGGCTTTGAGACCGTCCTGACCGGCAATGCCGGCATAGCGGTACCGTTTCCGCGACAGATGAGGAAGTGCCATGGCCCACGCCGAATTGGCAACAGAACAGATGCTGCTCAAAGAGATCGGCAGAACCGAGCGCAACCGCCGGCAGATCCGCGGCTGGCTTGCCGCCGTTCTCTTCGCTCTGTTTGCGCTGGTGCTCGTCGGAGGGGCTACGCGACTGACCGAATCCGGCTTGTCGATCACCGAGTGGAAACCCGTCCACGGCGTCATACCGCCGCTCTCCGCGGAGGAATGGGAGGAGGAATTCCGCCTCTACCAGCGCATTCCGCAATATGAGCAGATCAACAAAGGCATGACGGTCGACGAGTTCAAGACCATCTTCTGGTGGGAGTGGGCGCACCGGCTGCTCGCGCGCGGCATCGGCGTGATCTTCGCTCTGCCGCTCTTCTTCTTCTGGATCACGGGGCGGATAGAGCGGCGTCTGCGGCTGCCGCTTCTCGGAATCCTGGCGCTCGGCGGTTTTCAGGGATTCATCGGCTGGTGGATGGTATCCTCCGGTCTGGCGGAGCGGACCGCAGTCAGCCAGTACCGGCTTGCCACGCATCTGACCATCGCCTGTCTGATCTTTGCCGCCTGCATGTGGATTTACCGGGGGCTGTGTCCGCATTCCGACGACGCGCATCCGACGAAAAGGTCGCAAGGCATGGCGGCGGCCATCGCGATCATGAGCCTCTTCCAGATCTATCTGGGCGCGATCGTTGCGGGTCTCGATGCGGGTCTGAGCTACAACACCTGGCCGCTGATGGACGGGGCGATCGTGCCGGGCGGTCTGTTCGTGCAGCAGCCCGCCTGGATCAATCTCTTCGAAAATCCGAAGACGGTGCAGTTCGTCCACCGTCTCGGCGCCTATCTGCTGTTCGCATTGGCGCTTTGGCACATGATCGCGTCCCTCCGCGCCGCGCCGGAGACGACACATGCCCGGCGCTCGGTGCTCCTGTTCGCGTTGGTGACGGTGCAGGCGGCAATCGGCATCACGACGTTGCTACTGCAGGTACCGATCGGCTGGGGCGTGCTGCATCAGGGCGGCGCCCTCGTCGTGCTCGGCTTCGCGATCGCCCATTGGCGCGGTTTCGTCGGCACCTATCCGACAGACACGGCGATAGAAATGCGCGACTGATTTGTCTGCGATCGAACGAACGAAAACTCCGGCAGGAACGCTGCCGGGTTTCGTCTTGACGCGCCGTGTCAGGCGGACAGCATCAGGTCCATGTTCTGGACGGCGGCGCCTGAGGCGCCCTTGCCGAGATTGTCGAGCAGCGCGACCAGATTGACATGCGCTCCACCCTGGGTGCCGAAGACGAAAAGCTTCATGGCGTCGCTGCCGGCGAGCTCCGTCGCATCGATCCGGGCGAGCTTTGCGCTCTCCTCAAGCGGCACGACTTCGACGATCGACTGTCCCGCATAATGGTCGACGAGGGCCCGATGGATCGTTTCCAGCGTTGCACCGGCTGCCAGGTCCTCGAGATAAAGCGGCACCTGCACGATCATCCCCTGCGCGAACTTGCCGACGGAAGGGCTGAAGACCGGCGCGCGCTCGAGAAGCCCGTGCATCTTCATTTCCGGCACGTGCTTGTGCTTCAGCGTAAGCCCGTAGAGGAAATGCGGCGCGTCGATGTGGTCCGGATTCTTGTCGTCCTCCATCTGCGCGATCATCTGCTTGCCGCCGCCGGTATAGCCGGAAACCGCATTGACGGTGACGGGATAGCCGTCCGGCAGGATACCCGCCTGGCGCAGAGGGCGAATCAGGGCGATCGCTCCAGTCGGGTAGCAGCCGGGATTGGCGACATGGCGCGCGTCGCGGATCCGCTGGGGCTGCGCCTTGTCCATCTCGGCAAAGCCATAGGCCCAGTCGGGCGCGACGCGATGCGCCGTCGACGTATCAATGATGCGGACGCGATTGTTTCCGGCAACCATGGCAACGGCCTCCCGCGAGGCGTCGTCCGGCAGGCATAGGATGGCGATATCGGCGCTGTTCAGAAGATCCTCGCGCATCGCTGCATTGCGTCGCTCCGCTTCCGGAATGGACAGGAGTTCGAGATCCGTACGGCCGGCCATGCGCACACGGATCTGCAGGCCCGTCGTGCCGTGTTCGCCATCGATAAAGATCTTCGGTTTCATGATTTTCCTGCTCCTGCAGTCCGTTAGCGGCGTTTCCGGAATCAGTCTGGCATAGAATTGAATCAATTTCTTGGGCGCGCGCCGCCGCTTCGATCAGCCGCGCCTCTCCGCCAGCCACTCGGCACGCAGGCCCAGCATATACATGGCGATGGTCGAGCCAGCAATGGCGGTGAGGTCCGCGTGGTCGTAGGCAGGCGCCACCTCGACCACGTCGCTCCCGGCGATATGAAGCGCGCCGAGTTTGCGCAGGACCGACAGTATCTTTGCGCTTGACGGGCCGCCGGCCACGGGCGTGCCGGTGCCGGGCGCAAAGGCCGGGTCAAGGCAATCGATATCGAAGGTCAGATAGGCGGGGCGGCTGTCGACATGGCGGATAATGGTATCGGCGATCTCCTCGGCGCGCATCTCCTCGAGCTCGCCGCCGTAGACGATCCGAAGGCCGCAATCGTCCGGAGCATGCGTCCGGATGCCGATCTGGATCGAGCGTTCCACGTCGATCAGTCCCTCGCGTGCCGCGCGGCCGACGAAAGAGCCATGATCGATGCGGCCTTTCTCGTCCGGCCAGGTGTCCTGATGGGCGTCGAACTGGACGAGGGCGAGGGGCCCGTGCAGGGCTGCATGGGCCCTGAGGATCGGATAGGTGACGAAGTGGTCGCCGCCGAGCGTCAGCAGGTAGGCGCCGGACTTCAGGATTTTCGACGCCTCGCGCTCGATCGTCTGGGGAGTCTTCGAATGGTTGCCGTAGTCGAGCAGGCAATCGCCGTAATCGATCGTCGCCATGTCGGCAAATAGGTCGCGCTGGAACGGATATTGCGGATCGTTGTCGAAGATCGCCGATGCGCGTCGGATCGCCTGTGGCCCGAAGCGCGCGCCGGGGCGATTCGACGTCGCCGCATCGAACGGGATTCCCCAGACGACCGCCTCCACACCCTTGAGCTCTTTGGTGTATTTCCGCCGCATGAAGGAAAGGATGCCGGCATGCGTCGGATCGGAGGCCGCCGCCGTCAGTGATTTTGCAGTGATCGCGTGGTCGATCGACTTGTTGGCCATGCTGTTCTCCCGACAGATGGGCGGGACGTTGGCCAATCGGTCGGGGCAAGGCAAGAGCCCGGCGTCAAAAATCATGTGCACGGGGACGCTTGGATGCACATGAAAAAGGCCGGGACGAGCCCGGCCTTCGAAAGTGCAGTCTGCCAGCGATTAGCGCTTGGAGAACTGGAACGAACGACGTGCCTTGGCACGACCGTACTTCTTGCGCTCGACCACGCGGCTGTCGCGGGTGAGGAAGCCGCCGCGCTTCAGAACGGGGCGCAGGCCCGGTTCGAAATAGGTGAGGGCCTTGGAGATGCCGTGACGAACGGCACCGGCCTGGCCGGAAAGGCCGCCGCCGGCGACGGTCGCGTCGATGTCGAACTGGCCGTCACGGGCTGCTGCGACGACCGGCTGCTGCAGGATCATCTGCAGAACCGGACGGGCGAAGTAGTCCGAGAAAGGCTTGCCGTTGATGGTGATCTTGCCGGAACCGGCTTTGATCCAAACGCGGGCGACGGCGTCCTTGCGCTTGCCGGTCGCATAGGAGCGGCCCTGGGCGTCGACTTTCTTGACGTGAACCGGAGCAGCCGGTTCCGCGGTCGTGGCGATTTCCTTGAGAGCGGAAAGGTCAGCCATTATCAGGCGCTCCTTGTGTTCTTGCTGTTCAGCTTGGCGACGTCGAGGACGGCCGGCTGCTGTGCTTCATGCGGGTGGTTCGAGCCGGCGTAGACACGCAGGTTCTTCATCTGGCGACGGCCGAGCGGGCCGCGCGGAACCATGCGCTCGACGGCCTTCTCGATGACGCGCTCCGGGAAGCGACCTTCGATGATCTGGCGCGCGGTGCGCTCCTTGATGCCGCCGGGGTAACCGGTGTGCCAGTAGTACTTCTTGTCGGTGTACTTCTTGCCGGTGAGGACGGCCTTCTCTGCATTGATGACGATGACGTTGTCGCCGTCGTCGACATGCGGCGTGTAGGTGGCTTTATGCTTGCCGCGCAGGCGGTTTGCGATAAGGGAAGCGAGGCGACCGACAACGAGGCCTTCGGCGTCGATGATGATCCACTTCTTCTCCACCTCTGCAGGCTTCTGAACGAAGGTTGCCATATCTAAACTCTTTCGTTTGGACCCGGAAACGAAGCCGGGCGTTTCTTGTTGCTTGCTTTGACCTCGATGAGGGCAAAAAAGAAGGCGGCCCAGTCGGACCGCGATCTGGGGCAGCTTATAAGGAAGCTCGCCATCAAGGTCAAGGCCGACTTTCCGCACACCCTGAAAGAAGATGAAGCAAATTCAGATAGTTACAAGTGTGGTATTATTATACCACACTTCAACGGGGCGGAATCGAATAGGTCGCCGTCGCATGCGCGATCAAATCGGGACTTGCTACCGTCTTTATCGAGGCGTCGAGAACGGCCAGCCGTTTGCCGAGTTTGAGAATCCGGCAGGTACATTCGAGTGGTTCCGGTTCCGGCTTGCGCAGGAAGTTGATGTTGAGGCTGGTGGTGACGGCAAGCGCGACCGGACCGATATGTGCGATGAGCGCGATATAGGCCGACACGTCCGCCAGCGCGAAGAGCGTCGGGCCTGAGACAGTACCGCCCGGACGGATGTGGCGCTCGTTCGGGTCGAGCCGCATCGTGGCGAAGCCCGGTCCGGTCTCGGTCACCGCGAAGACCTTTCCGTCGGTGTGGACCTGCGGAAAATCGGTGTCGAGAAAGCGGTTGAGCTCCTCGACGGTCATGACCGGCTGCAGGGTCATCGCGTTCTCTCCCGTGTTACTTGCCTCGGTTGCACCCGTTACAAAACGTCCTGGAGCGCCGTGCAAGCGGGAAATTGGTCTTAGGCAGTCATAGGTCAGTCGGGAGCGCGGGGTTGAAAGAGCGGCGACGGCGGCGTACCACGACACGAACTTCGATATGGGAGAGAGCCATGGCGGACGTCGTTTCATTCAGGAAAGAAGAGTCGAACGGACCCTTGCTGCGCGAGTTCGATGGCCCGGTCCTTCGGCTTACCCTCAACAATCCCCCGGCAAATGTGCTTTCGATCGCCCTGATGGAAGCACTGCTGGCGGCGCTCGAAGAAGCGGCCGTCTCGAAGGAGATCAAGGTCGTCGTGATCGCGGCGACCGGGAAGCTCTTCTCCGCCGGCCACGATCTCAAGGAAATGACCTCGCACAGGGCCGACGCCGACGGTGGCCGGGCGTTCTTCGAGCGAACGATTCGCCTCGCAGCCGAAGTCATGCTGACGATCACCAGGCTGCCGCAGGCGGTCATCGCCGAAGTCGACGGCCTTGCGACCGCCGCCGGGTGCCAGTTGGTCGCCAGTTGCGACCTCGCGATCTGCACCGACACGTCGACCTTCTGCACCCCCGGCGTGAATATCGGTCTTTTCTGTTCTACACCGATGGTCGCCCTGACGCGCGCCGCCCATCGCAAACAGGCGATGGAGATGCTTTTGACCGGTGAGACGATCGATGCCGGGACAGCGAAGGAGTTCGGTCTCGTCAACCGCATCGTCCCACAACAATATCTGCGCCAGGTCATCGACAAATATGCGTCGATCATTGCCTCGAAGTCGCCGCAGGCGCTGAAGATCGGCAAGGAGGCTTTCTACCGTCAGACGGAAATGCCGCTTGCCGACGCCTACGACTTCGCTGTCGGCGTGATGGTCGAGAACATGCTCGCCCGCGATGCCGAGGAAGGTATCGGTGCCTTTCTCGGCAAGCGCATGCCGGAATGGAAAGAGGAATAGTGCATGTCGCCCAAAAGTGTGCAGCGGTTCTGGGATAACGACATGCAGTAGCGAGCGCGACGCGCTTTAGGTCCTGGGCCTCAGGCGAGCCTGAGGAGCAAGGCACCGAGCGCGATGATGCAGGCGGCGATGATGCGCCAGGCGCTGACGCGCTCTCCGAGGAACACGACGGAGATGACGACGGCGAACAGGATCGCCGTTTCGCGGAGGGCGGCGACGGTGGCGACCGGGGCTTTCGTCATCGCCCAGAGCGCAAGGCCATAGGAGCCGATCGATCCGGCGCCGCCGACAAGCCCGCGCCACCAGTGACGGCTCACATGCCGCGCGACCGGCTTGACGCCGCGCCGGGCGAAGGCCCAGCCGAAGAGCAGGACCGGCGGCAGCAATGCCATCCAGAGCGTGTAGGATATGGCATTGCCGGAAATGCGGGCGCCTATCCCGTCGACATAGGTATAGCTCGCGATCACGCAGGCATTGAGCAGTGCCAGAACGATGGCGTGCCTGCCGCCCTTGCGGGATTCGAAGGCGAGCGTGAGCACGCCCGCGGAGATCGTCATGATGCCGGCCATCGCGCCGCCGCTCAGTTTCTCGCCGATGACGAGGCTGCTCGTCGCCGCGACGAGAAGAGGAGCGACGCCGCGCATCAAGGGATAGACCAGCCCGATGTCGCCTGCGCGGTAAGCGGCTGCGACCAGCTGGAAATAGGCGAACTGGAAAAGTGCCGAAACCAGAATGTAGGGCACGGCCTCGGAACCGGGCATCGGGAGGAAGGGCAGGAAGGGGAGCGCCACGACCGCGCCGCCAAGCGACACCATGGCGGCGTCGAGCGATTTTTCCGTGCCGGCCTTGACGAGCGCGTTCCAGGTCGCGTGCAGCAGCGCTCCGAGAAGTACGAGCGCAATGACGTCCGGCGGCAAGATGAACCTCGGCGGGGTGATTGGGCGGGAAAGCCGGTTGTGGGCTCGCATTTGCCGAAATGCAACCGGAATTACAGATCGATCGCAACGAAACGGTGCAAATGCATGGCCGGGGAAGGTGCCTTGGTTGACTCGCGGCCGCTCCACGCCAACTATCGCTCCGCATGATAAACATGCGCGGACAACAAGCATGCACCACGATGCCTACCCGGATTATTATCTTGCCGACATCCTGCGCGAGACGAAGACCATCGCGCTCGTCGGCGCTTCGCCGAAGCCGGAGCGGCCGAGCTATCGCGTCATGGCCTTTCTTCTGCGCAAGGGATACCGCGTCATTCCGGTCAATCCCGGCCATGCGGGCGGTGCGATTCTCGACCAGCCGGTTGTAGCGCGCCTCGCGGATATAGGGGAGGCGATCGACATGGTCGACGTCTTCCGTGCGGCTTCGGCCTTGCCTGCGCTCGTCGACGAGATCCTGTCGCTGCCGGCCCTGCCCAAGGTTATCTGGGGACAACTGTCCGTCCGCGACGATGCAGCTGCGGCCAAGGCCGAGGCCGCAGGCATCAAGGTCGTCATGGACCGCTGCCCGGCAATCGAATATCCGCGACTGATCGGTTGATCGTTAATAAATGAGGGAGGAACGACGATGAAATCCGGACCCGGGTTCAGCACGCTTGCAATCCACGCCGGGGCCCAGCCGGACCCGACGACCGGCGCGCGGGCGACGCCGATCTACCAGACGACCAGCTTCGTCTTCAACGACACCGATCATGCGGCGGCACTTTTCGGCCTTCAGCAATTCGGCAATATCTATACCCGCATCATGAACCCGACCCAGGCGGTACTGGAGGAGCGGATCGCGGCGCTCGAAGGCGGGACCGCCGGCCTGGCCGTTTCCTCGGGGCATGCGGCCCAGCTGCTGGTTTTCCATACGATCATGAGGCCGGGTGACAATTTCGTTTCCGCCAGACAGCTTTACGGCGGGTCGGCAAATCAGTTCGGCCATGCCTTCAAGGCCTTCGACTGGCAGGTCCGTTGGGCCGATTCGGCGGAGCCCGAAAGCTTCGATGCGCAGATCGACGAACGCACCAAGGCGATCTTCATCGAAAGCCTCGCCAATCCGGGCGGCACCTTCGTCGATATAGCCGCGATCGCAGACGTCGCGCGGCGGCATGGACTGCCGCTCATTGTCGACAATACGATGGCGACGCCCTATCTGATGCGGCCGCTCGAACACGGCGCCGACATCGTCGTCCATTCGCTCACCAAGTTCATCGGCGGTCATGGCAATTCGATGGGCGGGATCATCGTCGACGGCGGTACGTTCGACTGGTCGAAATCCGGCAAGTATCCGCTGCTGTCGGAGCCCAGGCCGGAATATGGCGGCATCGTCCTGCACCAGGTCTTCGGCAACTTCGCCTTCGCCATCGCCGCGCGGGTACTGGGTCTGAGGGATTTCGGTCCGGCGATTTCGCCCTTCAACGCCTTCCTTATTCAGACTGGCGTCGAGACGCTGCCGCTGAGGATGCAGCGCCATTGCGACAACGCGCTGGAGGTCGCCAAATGGCTGAAGGGGCATGAGAAGGTGTCCTGGGTCCGCTATTCCGGGCTCGAAGGCGATCCGAACCACGCGCTGCAGCAGCGCTACTCGCCGAAGGGGGCGGGAGCCGTTTTCACGTTCGGGCTCGCGGGCGGATACGAGGCGGGAAAGCGCTTTGTCGAGGCACTGGAAATGTTCTCCCATCTTGCCAATATCGGCGACACGCGTTCGCTCGTGATCCACCCCGCCTCGACCACGCACCGGCAGCTCACGCCGGAGCAGCAGGTCGCCGCAGGCGCCGGACCCGACGTCATCCGGTTGTCGGTCGGCATCGAGGACGTGGCCGACATCATTGCCGATCTGGAACAGGCGCTGGGGAAGGCCTGAGAGGCACGGCAGGACGTGGAGGCTTCTTATGAGCCATATGCTGAAATTCGATCCGTCTTGCGTCGAGGCTGAGATCGGGGCGCCGGCGCCCGACAGGCTGATTTCTGGAAATCCGGAATTTCGCACCTGGAATTTCGAGGAGGCCGGCGGGCTCTATGCGGGCATATGGGAAGCCACGCCCGGCAAATGGCGGATCGTCTATGACGAGTGGGAATATTTCCACATCCTCTCCGGTCATTCGATCGTGACCGAAGAGGGCGGGGAGCCGCTTCATCTCGAAGCCGGCGACAGCCTGGTGTTGAGACCCGGCTTTAAGGGAACCTGGGAAGTCCTTGAAACGACTCGCAAGGACTACGTGATCCGCGTCTGACGCCGCTCACCAGACCACATCGAGCCGCTCCAGACCATGAAAGTGGAACGCGTCCTTGACCGGCGGCTCGTTCCTGAGCCGCATTCCGGGAAGCCGCCGGAACAGGATCGGCAGGGAAATCTGCAGCTCCAGCCGTGCCAGCGGTGCGCCGATGCAGAAATGCAGGCCGGCGCCGAACGAGACGTTGGCGCCTTCGTTGCGATCCGGCCTGAACGTATCGGGAGAGGAGAATTTGCGCGGATCGACGTTCGCCGCCCCCAGCATCAGGCCGATCTTGTCCCCCTTCCTGAGGGCGATGCCGTCCTCCAGCTCGATATCCATGAGCGCGTAGCGCTGAAAGATATGCAAGGGCGCGGCGAAGCGCAGACACTCTTCCACCGTGCGCTCCGTCGTCTTCTCGTCCGAAAAAAGCTCGGTGGGCGAGAGGCCGGACTGCAGGATCGTGTGCACGGCATTGCCGATCTGATGAACCGTCGCCTCGTGGCCCGCATTCAGAAGGAGGACCGTGGTCGAAATCAGCTCCGCATCCGACAGGCGCTCGCCGTCTTTTTCCGAGGTGATCATATGCGTGAGCAGGTCGGCGGCGGGGTTCGCCCGCTTCTCCGCTATGATTCCTTTCAGGTAGTCGGCGAACTCCGCCGATGCTTGGTTGGCGTCGAACTCCGTTTCCAGGCTGGGATTGAACACGTACATCTTCACCATGCGGTGCGACCAGTCGAGCAGACGCGGCGCCGCTTCGACCGGGATGCCGAGCATCCGCGCGATGATGGTGACCGGGATCGTCTCGGCATAGGTCTTCAACAGCTCGGTCTGACCATCCTTCTCGAAGCCGTCGATCACCGCATGCGAGAGCGTCTCGATTTCCGGCCTGAGCTGTTCGATCTGACGGGAGACGAAGGCGCGATTGACGAGCGTGCGCAGCCGCGTATGGGCCGGCGGCTCCAGTTCGAGCAGCGAGTGTTCCTCCAGCGCATCGAAAGCCTTCAGATGCGGTTTCGGTTCCGGCATGCCGAGTTCTTCCCGGGTGGCGACATGCAGGATCTGCCGGCCGAAGCGGCGGTCGCGCAATAGACTGTTCACCTGCTCGTAGCCCGCAAAGAACCACTGCTGTGGTTCCTCCCAGAAAAAGGCCGGACATTGCGCATGGAGTGCCGCGTAGGCCGGCAGCGGATTGCGGAAGAAGCGGGGGTTGCGGACGTCCAGGGAGACGCGCCGGGCGGGGCCGTCGATGGTGATACCGGGGGCGATGGACATGATATCGACTCTTCGAATGCTGCGATCGGATGGCGATCCGCATCTCTATTGCGCCATGAGGGCTGACTGCAAGTGCCTTCGGCACCGGAAGGAACAACATCGCCGCTAGCTACTTTTCCGGTAGCACCGCCCGACCTATTTGAGCATGATGCGGCAGCAAGCAGGGAGCGGCATGGCAAAGACGCAAGGCAATCTATCCGCGGGCATCATGGCAGCGATACGAAAGCGGCGGCCGACGGTCGTCAACCGTGATGCCGCCGTGAACCGCGGCGACATCGTGATCGCTTCCTATAATATCCACAAATGCGTGGGCACCGACGGGCGCTTCGACCCGTCGCGAATTGCGCAGGTCATCGCCGAGATCGGTGCGGATATCGTCGCGCTTCAGGAGGCCGACCAGAGATTCGGTGAGCGCGCGGGGCTCCTCGATCTCGAGCACCTGCGCCGTGAGGCGCATCTTGTCTCCGTTCCGATTTCGCCTTTCAGCGAGAAGGGCCACGGATGGCATGGCAACGTCCTGCTTATCCGTGAGGGTGCGGTTTCCGACGTAAGGCAGCTGAAATTGCCGGGCGTCGAGCCGCGCGGTGCCCTCGTCGTCGATCTCGACCTGAAGGCGGGTCCGTTGCGGGTGATCGCCGCCCACCTTGGCCTGCTGCGTCATTCCCGGGCGCGCCAGGCGGAATCGCTTTTGAAGGCGACGGCGGACGGCGCCGGCCGTCCGACGCTGCTGATCGGCGACCTCAACGAATGGCGCATGGGCAAACGCTCCTCGCTCAGCTTCCTCAGTCCTATATTCGACCCGTCGCATTCAGCCGTTGCCAGCTTCCCCTCGCGTTTTCCGCTGCTGCCGCTCGACCGGGTGCTCGGCAATCCGCATCATCTTGTCACCTCGGTGGCCGTGCACGACACGCCCCTGGCGCGAGTGGCTTCGGACCATCTGCCCGTCAAGGCCTCGATCGATCTCAAGGTCGTCCAGAAGGACGGCCCCGAGGGTGAGGAAGCCCGATTGGCCGATGCGGGGCAGGGATAGCGGTGTCGCACGCGCTCCACGGTGGGGGCGCGCTGGTCGCCGTCGTATATTGGTTTCCGCATGTTTCATCCTTGATCGGCTCCGGTGAAACTTGCGGCAGGGCAGCGTCTGATGTTGTCGTGGATTGCACTTTTTCTCGTAGCGCTCTGCGGGCTCTTCCTGGTCGCGGTCCTCTACGTTTACGGCTGGTTTGGTCGCAGGCCGCGGATCGAACCATCATTCGCGCTCCCCATCGGCGGAGACGAGACGGGCATCGATCGGCATCTCGGCCCGCTGCTGGGTGCCGCCCAACCCGGCGAGAGCGTGGTCGCGCTCATTTCCGATAACATCGAAGCCTTCGTTGCGCGGGCGCTTTCGGCCCGCCGGGCGGGGCGCAGCCTGGACCTGCAATACTACTACTGGAAGGACGACCTGACCGGGTTTCTGCTGACGCGCGAGATTATCCGGGCGGCCGACCGCGGCGTTCGCGTCCGCCTGCTGCTCGATGATATCAATGCGGGCATCCATGATCGTCTCTGCATTTCGCTCGACGCACATCCGAATGTCGACGTGCGGCTCTTCAATCCAAGCCGGGCACGAACGGACCGCTTCCGCCGCGGGTTCGAAATGGCGATACGGGCCTTCAGTGCGACGCGCCGGATGCACAACAAGCTGTGGGTTGCCGATGGCCGGCTGGCGATATCCGGTGGGCGCAATATCGGCGATGCCTATTTCGACGCGGCGGAACTGTCGAACTTCCGTGACCTCGACGTCTGGATGGCGGGGCCGGTCGTCGACCAGGCGACGGCCATGTTCGATCTCTACTGGAACAGCACGTCGGTGCTGCCGATCGCCGCGCTCAGGACGCCGCGCAAGCAGTACCTTCCGGCGCTGAGAGAGGCGCTGGACGCGCTGGCGTGCACGGCGGCCGCGCGCTTCTACCTCGAAAGGGTCGCAGACGCGGGTCCCGGCCCCTATTGGGGGAGCCGGACCCTCCATCGCAGCGCGGATATGCGCATGGCGTTCGACCCGCCGGAAAAGGCGCTGATGCAGAAGCGGCAGAACTGGCTGTTGCGCGAACTGTTCCCGCTGATCAAGGGCGCCAGGCGTGATCTGCGGATCATCTCGCCTTACTTCGTCCCCGGCGCAGCGGGGACGCGCGTGCTGGCGCTGCTCGCGGGAAAGGGCGCGAGGGTGGCGGTGCTGACGAATTCGCTCGCGGCAACCGACGTCGCGGCGGTGCATGGCGGCTACGTGAAGTATCGCAAAGGCCTGCTTGACGGCGGTGTCGAGCTTTACGAGCTCAAGGAGCGCGGCGATTTCTTCGATCGTCACCGTATGTCGCTGTTCGGAGCGCGAAACGCGAGCCTCCACACCAAGGCCTTCGTCGTCGATGGCCTCTGCGGTTATGTTGGCTCCATGAATTTCGATCCGCGTTCCGCGTCGCTCAACACCGAGATGGGCATCGTCTTCTCCGACGAGGCGCTCGCCGCCGAGCTTCAGTCCATATTCGAGGAGGAAACGGCGCCGGAGCGAAGCTATCGTCTGATGCTTAAGGACGGCCGGCCCGTGTGGCGGGACCGGACGAACGGCTCCCTGCGGCTGCTGCGGCGCGAGCCGGACGCAAGCATTCTCCGCCGGCTGATCGCCGGCGTGATCCGCTTTCTGCCGTTGGAGTCCCAGCTTTGAAAGGCGTCGGAATTTACCAGTCGTTTACCGCGCTCCTGCGAATGCCTGTGAGGAAGGCGCCCGGGGGCATGCGCGACGGCATCAAGAATTGGAAAATTGTTCTACCGCCAATCCGCCACGCCGATAAAAAGCTCTGGACCCCGGGCCCGCGACTATTCAGTTTATCGAATGTTCGCGTCTTGAAGTGAAGGGCATTGACACTCTATGTAAGGTCTGAGGCTTATCCGATGATTCCGGTCCGCGAAGGGATGCGGTCCCGATTGATGAAGGTTCGATATGAGAAATCCAGTTGATACGGCCATGGCGCTGGTGCCGATGGTTGTTGAGCAGACCAATCGCGGCGAGCGATCCTACGATATCTATTCGCGACTGCTCAAGGAGCGCATCATCTTCCTGACGGGGCCTGTCGAAGACCACATGGCGACGCTGGTCTGCGCACAGTTGCTGTTCCTCGAGGCGGAAAACCCGAAGAAGGAAGTCGCTCTCTACATCAACTCTCCGGGCGGTGTCGTGACAGCGGGCATGGCGATCTACGACACCATGCAGTTCATCAAGCCGGCGGTCTCGACGCTCTGCATCGGTCAGGCGGCGTCGATGGGCTCGCTGCTGCTTGCCGCCGGTCACAAGGACATGCGCTTCGCAACGCCCAATTCGCGGATAATGGTCCACCAGCCCTCCGGTGGGTTCCAGGGTCAGGCGTCCGACATCGAACGGCATGCACGCGACATTCTCAAGATGAAGCGCCGGTTGAACGAGGTTTACGTCAAGCATTGCGGCCGCACCTACGAAGAAGTCGAGCAGACGCTCGACCGCGATCATTTCATGAGTGCGGACGAGGCGCTCGACTGGGGTTTGATCGACAAGGTGATCACGTCGCGCGATGCGGTCGAGGGCATGGAATAGGTTCGAACACGGGCTTTTGTGTCGCCACAGATGTAATTGTGACACATTTGTAATGGCGAAGGGGCTTTATCCAAGGGGCAAAGCCGTTAATATGAATCCTTAATGCTATGTTGGAACAAGGAGCATAGCATTCGGATTTGATGGGGAGAGTCGTTGCAACCGGTGATCGGGCCTCCGCCCGGGACGGTGAGTACTCCCAAGAGCCTTGGGCGGCGCCTGGAGCCGACGTGCAAGGCGAACTGAGTGTCCGTGATATCTTTCCGAAGGTGTCCGGCGTGCTGGAAGGAAGTGGAAATGAGCAAGGTCAGCGGTAGCAACGGCGGTGACTCGAAGAATACTCTCTATTGTTCGTTTTGCGGCAAGAGCCAGCATGAAGTCCGCAAGCTGATTGCCGGACCGACCGTGTTCATCTGCGATGAATGCGTCGAACTCTGCATGGACATCATCCGCGAAGAGAACAAGACCTCGATGGTCAAGTCCCGCGACGGCGTTCCGACGCCGCAGGAGATCATCAAGGTCCTCGACGAATACGTCATCGGCCAGCAGCAGGCCAAGCGTATCCTGTCGGTCGCCGTGCATAACCACTACAAGCGCCTTGCCCATGCGGCAAAGAGCAGCGACGTGGAGCTGGCGAAGTCGAACATCATGCTGGTCGGGCCGACCGGCTGCGGCAAGACCTATCTGGCGCAGACGCTCGCTCGCATCATCGACGTTCCCTTCACGATGGCGGACGCGACGACGCTGACCGAGGCCGGCTATGTCGGTGAGGACGTCGAGAACATCATCCTCAAGCTCCTGCAGGCGGCCGATTACAACGTCGAGCGCGCCCAGCGCGGCATCGTCTACATCGATGAGGTCGACAAGATTTCCCGTAAGTCCGACAACCCGTCGATCACTCGCGACGTTTCGGGCGAGGGCGTGCAGCAGGCGCTTCTGAAGATCATGGAAGGTACCGTCGCATCGGTCCCGCCCCAGGGCGGCCGCAAGCATCCGCAGCAGGAGTTCCTGCAGGTGGATACGACGAATATCCTCTTCATCTGCGGCGGCGCTTTTGCGGGCCTCGACAAGATCATCTCCGCCCGCGGCGAGAAGACGTCGATCGGCTTCGGCGCGACGGTGCGCGCTCCGGAAGACCGGCGCGTCGGCGAGGTGCTGCGCGAGCTCGAACCGGAAGATCTGGTGAAGTTCGGCCTGATCCCGGAATTCATCGGGCGCTTGCCGGTTCTGGCGACGCTCGAGGATCTCGACGAGGATGCGCTGATCCAGATCCTGTCGGAGCCGAAGAACGCTCTGGTCAAGCAGTATCAGCGGCTTTTCGAAATGGAAGATGTCGAACTGAACTTCCACGAGGACGCGCTGCGTGAGATCGCCCGCCGTGCCATCGTCCGCAAGACCGGCGCACGCGGCCTGCGTTCGATCATGGAGAAGATCCTGCTCGACACCATGTTCGAACTGCCGACGCTGGAAGGCGTTCGCGAAGTCGTCATTTCGGACGAGGTCGTCAAGGGAACGGCGCGGCCGCTCTATATCTACTCGGAGCGTTCCGAGGAGAAGACCAACGTTTCGGCTTGAGCCTCAAGCGCAGCGCGTTCTATCGGGCGCGCTCGCCGCTCACGATTGTTTGAAGAGCCCCCGCGTGGGGGCTTTTTCATGTGACGCCGTTGCGATCGTGCCGGCGAAGCGGTCCGGAACCGGCATTTTCTAGGACGGCTCTGCAGCCGCCGTTCGGGCCCGTTCCCTCGAATGTTTCAGTTCAAAATCATGGTGATCGCACCAATCGATTGTTGCTAAAGTGCCGCAACAACGCGATGATGCGCAGATTCAATGGATGCGCATTTGCAGGTCGCGATATCCGGGCAGCTCGCAAGGTCTGCAACAGCATCCGAGCTTAAAGGTCGGGGATTATCCATGAAGGCGGGGATTGCGCCGTACCTTGAAAAGGCCTCTCTTGCACTCCACTTTCATGTACGAAATGTGACAGCCGGGAGTGCCGCAGAGGCTCCCGGAAACGGGCCCGAACATCGGGACGGAAAGGAAATGATATGACGAACAAAACGTCTCCGGCGACTGAAAGCGCGACCTATCCGGTTCTGCCGCTGCGTGACATCGTGGTCTTCCCCCACATGATCGTGCCGCTCTTCGTCGGCCGGGAGAAGTCGATTCGTGCACTCGAAGAGGTCATGGGTACCGACAAGCAGATCATGCTCGTGACCCAGATCAACGCTACGGATGACGATCCGGAACCCGCCGCCATTTACAAAGTCGGCACGATTGCAAACGTGCTGCAGCTTCTGAAGCTCCCCGACGGCACCGTGAAGGTTCTGGTCGAAGGACGGTCGCGTGCCGAGATCGAGCGCTATACGCCGCGTGACGATTTCTACGAGGCCGTCGCCCATGCGTTGCCTGAACCGGACGAGGATCCGGTCGAGATCGAGGCGCTGAGCCGTTCGGTCGTTTCCGAATTCGAAAGCTATGTGAAGCTCAACAAGAAGATTTCGCCGGAAGTCGTCGGCGTCGCGAGCCAGATCGAAGACTACTCGAAGCTCGCCGATACCGTCGCATCGCATCTGTCGATCAAGATCGTCGAAAAGCAGGAAATGCTGGAGACGACGAGCGTGAAGATGCGCCTCGAAAAGGCGCTCGGCTTCATGGAAGGCGAGATCTCGGTTCTTCAGGTCGAAAAGCGCATCCGTTCGCGCGTCAAGCGCCAGATGGAGAAGACGCAGCGCGAGTACTACCTGAATGAGCAGATGAAGGCGATTCAGAAGGAGCTCGGCGACAGCGAGGACGGCCGTGACGAAATGGCCGAACTCGAAGAGCGCATCTCCAAGACGAAGCTCTCCAAGGAAGCCCGTGAAAAGGCCGATGCGGAGCTGAAGAAGCTGCGCCAGATGAGCCCGATGTCGGCGGAAGCGACGGTCGTGCGCAACTATCTCGACTGGCTGCTGGGCCTGCCCTGGGGCAAGAAGTCGAAGATCAAGACCGATCTGAACCATGCCGAAAAGGTGCTGGATACCGATCACTTCGGTCTGGACAAGGTAAAGGAACGCATCGTCGAATATCTGGCGGTGCAGGCCCGTTCGTCCAAGATCAAGGGGCCGATCCTGTGCCTCGTCGGCCCTCCCGGCGTCGGCAAGACGTCGCTCGCCAAGTCGATCGCAAAGGCGACCGGCCGCGAATATATCCGCATGGCGCTGGGCGGCGTTCGGGACGAGGCCGAAATTCGCGGCCATCGGCGGACCTATATCGGCTCCATGCCGGGTAAGGTCGTCCAGTCGATGAAGAAGGCGAAGAAGTCCAACCCGCTCTTCCTGCTCGACGAGATCGACAAGATGGGCCAGGACTTCCGTGGCGATCCGTCTTCGGCGCTTCTGGAGGTGCTCGATCCGGAACAGAACTCGACGTTCATGGATCACTACCTGGAGGTGGAATACGACCTCTCCAACGTGATGTTCATCACCACGGCGAACACGCTCAACATTCCGCCGCCGCTGATGGACCGCATGGAAGTCATCCGCATTGCCGGCTATACCGAAGACGAAAAGCGGGAGATTGCTAAGCGGCACCTGCTGCCGAAGGCGATCCGCGACCATGCGCTCCAGACGAACGAGTTCTCCGTCACGGATGGCGCTCTTATGGCGGTCATCCAGAACTACACGCGAGAAGCGGGCGTCCGCAACTTCGAGCGCGAGCTGATGAAGCTGGCGCGCAAGGCGGTGACGGAGATCCTCAAGGGCAAGACCAAGAAGGTCGAAGTGACGGCCGAGAACATCCACGACTATCTCGGTGTGCCGCGCTTCCGCCACGGCGAAGCCGAGCGTGACGATCAGGTCGGGGTGGTCACCGGTCTTGCCTGGACTGAGGTCGGCGGCGAACTGCTGACGATCGAAGGCGTGATGATGCCCGGCAAGGGCCGCATGACGGTTACCGGCAACCTGCGTGACGTGATGAAGGAATCCATTTCGGCGGCGGCATCCTATGTCCGCTCGCGCGCGATCGATTTCGGCATCGAGCCGCCGCTGTTCGACAAGCGCGACATTCACGTCCACGTGCCGGAGGGCGCGACCCCGAAGGACGGCCCGTCGGCCGGTGTCGCCATGGCGACGGCGATCGTGTCGGTGATGACCGGTATCCCCATCTCCAAGGACGTGGCGATGACCGGTGAAATCACCCTGCGTGGACGCGTGCTGCCGATCGGCGGTTTGAAGGAGAAGTTGCTGGCGGCTCTGCGTGGCGGCATCAAGAAGGTGCTGATCCCCGAGGAGAACGCCAAGGACCTCGCCGACATCCCAGACAACGTCAAGAACAGCCTCGAAATCATCCCCGTTTCGCGGATGGGCGAGGTGATCGAGCACGCGTTGCTGCGGCTTCCGGAGCCCATCGAATGGGACCCGGCAAGCCAGCCGGCCGCCCTGCCGTCCGTTGATTCGCAGGACGAAGCGGGCACTTCGATTGCCCACTGAGGCAGTGCAGATAGGGTGACAAGTGTGTCCCGCTTGCGCCCTTCGGCCAGAAAAACAAGGAAGACCGGCGTTCTGCCGGTCTTTTTTGTTGTAAAAGCACGCTGCAACCCTTGCATTCCAAGGGATTAGGCGCAATTGGGAATGGCAAGACGTGGGCATTGCTTTCGCAGCCCCGCCTTAAGAAGACAGTCGTTTCGAACCAGCATGAAAGGGGTGGAAACATGAACAAAAATGAGCTCGTGGCTGCCGTAGCCGACAAGGCCGGACTCTCGAAGGCAGATGCGTCTTCTGCCGTTGATGCAGTTTTTGAGACCATTCAGGGCGAACTGAAGAACGGCGGCGACATCCGCCTCGTCGGATTCGGCAATTTCTCCGTATCGCGCCGCGAAGCCAGCAAGGGCCGCAACCCGTCGACGGGTGCGGAAGTTGACATCCCGGCACGCAACGTGCCGAAGTTCACGGCCGGCAAGGGCCTCAAGGACGCCGTCAACTAATTTACCGATGGAGCGGCGGGTGCCTCCGTCCGCTACTGGTTCATGTTCCATCTGTCGCGATACCGCCCAGGCGGCATTCGGCAGGTTGATTGGGGCCCGGGTCATCCGGGCCTCTTTTCATTCCGGCTTTCCCTGTCATCCGGCTGTTACAGGACAGTTGCAAAAGCCTCCCGTCCGACGTTTTCGGACGCACGCGGTAGCGCAACGGCGTGCCGCGACAAGGAGGGACAGATGAAAGCAATTTCCATCACCACGGCATTGGCCGCGGCACTTGCCGCATCGACGGCATCGGTCGTTCAGGCCGAACAGGTATTCAATCGCATCGCATCCTTTGCGGTGGCCACGAATTTGCCCGAGGGAGCCGAGCGGAACGCCCCGACATCGGCCGAAATCATCACCGCAAGCGAAGACGGCAATACGCTGATCTATTCCGACAGTCCCGGCAAACGCATTGGTTTCATCGACATCACCGACGCCAGGGCGCCTGAGGCAGGCGGTATCGTCTCGTTCGACGGGGAGCCGACTTCGGTTGCGGTAGCCGGTGCCAAAGCGCTCGTTGCCGTCAACACGAGCGAAAGCTTTACCAATCCGTCCGGCGTGCTCGCCGTGGTCGACATTGCCGGCAGGGAGGTGGATGCCACCTGCGATCTCGGTGGCCAGCCGGACTCGGTGGCCGTGAACAAGGATCGGACGCTTGCCGCAATCGCGATCGAGAACGAGCGCGACGAGGACGTCAATGACGGGCAGATCCCTCAGATGCCTGCAGGAGATCTCGTGATCCTGTCGCTGAAGGACGGGGCGGCCGATTGCGCGACCATCAGGCATGTGACGCTGACCGGTCTCGCCGAGGTCGCCGGCGACGATCCCGAGCCGGAATTCGTAGCCTTCAACGGCAGGGACGAGATTGCGCTCACCCTCCAGGAGAACAACCACATCGTCATCATCGACGGTAAGTCCGCAACCGTGAAGACGCATTTCCCTGCGGGCACGGTCGAGCTCCAAGGTATTGACACAAAGCGCGACGGCTCCATCGCCTTTACCGGCGAGCAGGCGGGCCGCAAGCGCGAGCCCGATGCGATCAAGTGGCTCGACGACGATCGCCTGGTCGTCGCCAATGAGGGCGATTATGAGGGCGGGAGCCGCGGCTTCACGATCTTCGACACGACCGGGAAGGTCCTCTACGAGTCGGGAGCAGGCTTCGAACACGCTATCGCGTCGATCGGCCACTATCCGGAAAAGCGTTCTTCGGCGAAGGGCGTCGAGCCGGAAGGGCTGGAAATGGAGCAATTCGGCGAAGACAAGCTTTTCTTCGTTCTTTCCGAACGGGCCTCGATCGTCGGCGTCTACAAGGATACGGGCGGCGAACCGGAGCTCGTGCAGCTTCTGCCCTCCGGCGTTTCCCCCGAGGGCGCTGTCGCCATCCCCGGGCGCAACCTGTTTGCGACCGCCAACGAGGTCGATCTCGTCGAAGACGGCGGGGCGCGGGCGCATGTCATGATCTACGAGCGCGGGGAAGGGGAGGCTGCCTATCCGCAGATCCGTTCCGTGGAGAAGGACGGGCTACCCATCGGCTTCGGGGCGCTTTCCGGCCTTGCCGCTGCCGACAAGCCCGGCTTCCTGCATGCGGTCAATGATTCAGTCTATTCGTCGCAGCCGACCATCTTCACGATCGACGCTACGCAGAAGCCCGCTTTGATCACGGAAGCCCTGCCGGTCACCCGTGACGGCGCTCCCGCCCAGAAGCTCGACGTCGAAGGCATCGCCAATGACGGCGAAGGCGGCTTCTGGCTCGCTTCGGAAGGCAACTCCGACAAGCTCTACAGCCATGCGCTGCTGCATGTGAACAGGAAGGGCGAGATCAAGCAGGAGATCGCACTACCGGAGGAGTTGCGCGCCAGCGAGATCCGCTACGGCTTCGAAGGCATAGCGGTCGTGGGCGAAGGGGACGATCAGGTTCTCTGGATGGCTGTGCAGCGCGAATGGAAGGATGACGAGAAGGGCTTCGTCAAGCTCGTCTCCTACAAGCCGTCGAGCAAGGAATGGGGCGCCGTGCGCTATCCGCTTGAAAAGGCGGAGGAAGGCTGGGTCGGCCTGTCGGAAATTTCCGTTCATGGAGCCTACGCCTATATTCTCGAGCGTGACAATCTGGTCGGCGAAGCCGCCAAGCTCAAGAAGCTCTACCGCGTCGCGCTCGCGGACCTGAAACCCGCGGCACTCGGCGGGGCACTGCCTGTGGTGAACAAGGAAGAGGTGCGCGACCTCATTCCGGACCTGCAGTCGCTGAACGGTTATGTCGTCGACAAGGTCGAAGGCTTTGCAATCGACGCGGCCGGCAACGGTTATGTCGTCACCGACAATGACGGCGTCGACGACTCCTCCGGCGAAACGCTGTTCTTCTCCATAGGCGCGATGGACGCCATGTAAGCGTCCGATACGGAGAAAACGAAAGAGGCCGGGACATGATGTCCCGGCCTCCTGATTCTTGACACGGCGCTCAGCGCCCGACGGCAATCTCCGTGGCTTCCGCTTCTTCCTTGCGCTTGCGGATATCATCGGTTTTCTCGACGAGTTTGCTGACGATATCGTACAACTGGTCCAGTTGCTCGTCATCGAGCGCCGAAAAGATCTCTTCGATGAGCTGTTTGCGCGGATGTTCTGCAGCCTGAAGAACGGCCCGGCCGGTCTCTGTTATGGAGACGATCTTTGCGCGGCGATCCTCGGGGTCGGGTTTTCTCATGACCAGACGGTCGCGTTCCAGTCCGTCGATCGCCTCGGTCACTGTTCGCGGAGCGAAATTCAGCGCACAGGCTATGTCGGTAGACCGACAGGGTCCGAGCTTGCTCAGGAAGAACAGGAACTTGCTCCTGGCAAGCGATACGCCTTCCTCCGTCATGGACTCGTTCACCAGACGATGAACGCGATGGTAGAGCTCGAACAGCTTATCGGAAACCTCGAATGTCTTCTTCATGACCTTATGAGTTATTATGAGGGGCCATGTGAAATGGCAGTGACATTATTGATAGTCACAATTGCCGCATTTGTCGACCAAAACCACCTAAAACTTGGGAATGACCGGCGGCGACAAGAAACGCGCCCTGGTCGCGATGCCGTTGTTTGCGAAGCGAAGAGTTGTCGCCGGCGCGTCGTAACGCTGCCCGCATTCAAGCATTCCGTGGATACCCGGTCCTGCTGCCATTGACGAAAGCGGCGGCGCCGGGTCATGGTCCGCCCGGCCATGCCCTTCAGATTTGTTCACACCGCAGACCTCCATCTCGATTCGCCCTTGCGCAGCCTGGCACTCCGGAATGCGGAGCTTGCCGGCCTCGTTCGAAGCGCGACGCGCGATGCGCTCGTCCGCATCGTCGATCTCTGCATTGCCGAAAGGGTCGATGCGCTTTTGATCGCCGGCGATCTCTATGACGGCAGCCAGACCTCCATGAACACGGCGCTCTTCCTGGCGGCCGAGCTTCGGCGGCTCGACGAGGCCGGCATCCGGACGTTCATCATTCGCGGCAATCACGATGCCCAGTCGCAGGTGACGCGCGAACTCACTTTGCCGTCTTCGGTGCATGTATTTGCCGGCCGGAGCAGGGCGGTACATGTCAAGACGCTTGCGAACGGCCGCACGGTGCACATCCACGGCGTGAGCTTTGCCGATCCGCACGCGCCGGAAAGCCTGCTGCCCCAGTTCCATCCGCCGGTCGCCGGCGGCATCAATATCGGCATGCTGCATACCAGTCTCTCCGGATCCACGGCCCACGACCCTTACGCGCCCTGTAGCGTCGCCGAGCTTCAGCGGCACGGTTTCGATTATTGGGCGCTCGGTCATGTCCATCAGCGGCAGGTGCACTGCGAAAAGCCCTGCATCGTCATGCCCGGCATGCCGCAGGGCCGAGACATCAACGAAGCGGGGACGAAGGGCGTCACGATCGTGACGGTCGACGATGAGGGGCTGGTTGCGCTGGATGACCGGCCGACCGGCACCGCCGCGTTCGAGCGACATGAGATCGACGTGAGCGGGATTGCGGACTGGCGCGACATGCTGGATGCGGTGGGCCGTGAATTGATCCACCTTCGAAAGAACATGGCGGCGGACAATCTGATCCTGCGCTTGACGCTGACCGGCGCGACGCCGCTTGCCTGGCGCCTCAGGCGCGACGCGGATCTCCTGGAAGCGGAGATCGTCAACATCGCGGCCGGGATCGGCGGATGCTGGATCGAGAAGACGGACCTGAGCTGCCACTCAATCGGCAATGCGGAGCAAAGTGCGGCCGACCCGGTCGGCGAACTGGCGGCACTCGTCGAAAACGACGTTCTGCCCTCCTTCGGCTTTCGCGGCGAGCTGAGCGGAGTTGCCAAGGAGCTCCTGCAGCAATTGCCGCCTGAACTCAGGCAGGTGCTGGCGAGCGACGAGGAGGCGCTGGAGCGGCTGGCGCTGGAGGCAGCACTTGCGGGGAGTGCGGATGTGCTGGCGCATCTTCACGGCCGTGCCGGTGCCGGAGGCATCGACTGATGCGGCTTCAGCGACTGGAGCTCGTCCGCTACGGAAAATTCACGGAGCGGCATCTCGATTTCGGCGAGGCGAGGCTGGGCGAGCCGGATTTTCACCTCATCTACGGCCCGAACGAAGCCGGCAAGTCGACCCTCTTTTCCGGCTTCCTCGACCTCGTCTTCGGCATCGAACGTTCGAGCCCCTACGGCTTCCTGCATCCCTATCAGACGATGCGGATCGGCGGCATCGTCGCGGCCGGTAACCGCCTGCATCACGCCTACCGCATCAAGCGCAACGCCAACAGCCTGATCGGCCCCGACGAGCAGCCGCTGCCCGATGGCCTGTTTTCCACAGCCCTCGGCTCGATCGACCGGGCAACCTACAGCACGATGTTCTCGCTCGACGACGACAGCATCGAAGAGGGCGGGGAAGCCATACTGAAGAGCGAGGGCGAGCTGGGGTCTCTCCTGTTTTCCGCGAGTTCCGGTTTGCCGGACAGCACCGCCGTGCTTGCCGGGCTTCGAGCCCAAGCGGATTCTTTCTTCCGCCCGCAGGCGCGCAAGCACCAGCTCGCCGAACTGAAGGCGGAGCTCGACGCGCTGAAGGCGGAGCGGAACGCGGTCGACGTGAATGCACGCGAATATGCAGCACTCCGCAAGGCCCTGGCGAGCATGCGCGCACGCCACGAGGCAGTGGCGAGACAGCGCAACGAGTTGCGTGCCGACCGGGACCGGATGCGGGCTCAGCGCGACGCCCTGCCGCTTCTCGCGCGGCTTCGCGGCGTGCGGCAGGAGCTTGCCGGGCGGGACCCGTTGCCGGTGCCGCCGGCCGAGTGGCAGGAGGAATTGCCGGTTCTTCGCCGCAGCGATGCGGAAATCGCCGCGCGGCTCCGACAATTGCACGAGGAACTCACCCGGCGGCGCGAAGAGCTTGCCGGGCTGCCTCGCGACGAGCAGGCGCTGGCGATCGCGGACCGGTTCGGGGCTCTGCGCGAAACCGCACTCGAAGCCCGCTATCTCACGGCTGACCGCGACATGCCGGCCCGTCTGGAGGAACTGGCGAAGACGGCCGCCGAGATCGATGCCTGTCTGATTCGCATCGGCGAGGCGGGCAATCCCGACCTGGCCTCGCTCCTGCTGCCGGCGGCGCGCGCCGTCCGTCTGCAGGATCTGGTGCGCCGGCACGCAAGCCTCTCGGAAAGGCTGGCAGCGGCGCGCGAGGAGATGGAAACCGCGGAAGGGAACCACGGCGACGCCGAGCGCGAAGTTGCCCGGCTGAAGGAGGGGACGGCCGATCCGGCGTTCCTCGCCGAACGCGTGCATCTCCTCCGGCAGAGCGACTGCCTGTTGCGCCAGCAGTCATCGGCACGAGAGATCGACCGGCTCGATGCCGCCATATGCGACCGACTCGATGAATTGCGGCCTTTCGCCGGCACGATCGACGATCTGGGCGCGCTTCCCGCTCCGGCACCGCCCGTCGTGGAAGCGTGGCGGGCCGAGGACCACGCCGAGGCGGAGCGGCGCTTGCGCCTCGGCGACAGGATCGCCGACGAAAGCGAGCGCCAGGCCGGAGACGAGGCGCGCCTTGCCGCCATTGCGGCCAATGGCGGCGTCGTGGACGACGCGACCGTTTGCGAACTGAGGCGCCGCCGCGATACCGCCTGGCAGCGGCATCGTGCCGGTCTGGACGAGCAGACGGCGATCGCATTCGAGGCGGCACTGCACGAGCATGATGCAACCACGGCGCTTCGGCTTGCCCAGGCGGAGCGCGTGGCCGAGATACGCAGCCTGACGCTGGCCGTGACCGAGCGGCGCGCCCGCCTGCAGTCGCTGGAGGTACAAAGGAAAGCCGCGGAGGAGCGGCGGCAGAGGCTGAACGCCGAGATCGGCGCCGCCGCACGCGCCTGTGGCTTGCCTTGCATAACGGGGCTGCCCCAGTTGGAGGCGTGGCTTGCCGCCCGCGCATCCGCGCTCGAATTGCGCATGGAACTTCGCACTGCGCTGAAGGAGCGCGACCGGGCGGTCGCCGAAGAGAAGGCGGCGGTCTGCAGTCTTCGGGCGGAGCTGGCGCGGCTCGGGATGAGCGATGCGCTGCCGGAGCGCCTCGACGCCTTGCTCGCGGTAGCGGAACTTGTCTCCTCCCGCGCCGAGGCCGCATCCACTGCTTGCCGGAATGCCGTGGCGCAGCTCCAACGCGCCTCGGAGGCGCTCGAAAAGCGGCGGACCGCTTTTGCGGCCGCGGAGGCTGCGATGGCATCCTGGTGCGGGGAATGGGACGAGGCGCTCGCCGGCACGTGGCTTTCCCGGCAGGTGGAGCGCCCGCTGCCGCAGGAAATCGGTCCCGTGCTCGCCGTGCTTCAGAACCTCGACAAGCTGATGCAGAAGAAAGCGGAGCTCGATCATCGCGTGGCGGGGATGCGCAGGGATCAGGCGGCCTTCACGGAAAACGTCGTCGGCGTGGCCGCCGCACTGGGCGAAGAACGGGCCGGCGATGTCCTCACGCTCTTTTCCGCGGTGCGCGACCGCGTTGCCGCCGCACTTCAGAAGGAGGAGCGCCGTCTGGCGCTTCAGGGCAATATCGAGCGCATGGAGGAGAGCCTCGACTCGCTGCGCGCCGAGGAGCGACTTCACGCCGCCAACAGGCAGAGGGTCCTCGACTTTTTCGGCTGCGGGACTCTCGACGAAGCGGCCGCCTGCCTGGAAGCCACCCGCGAAGAGCAGCGGCTGCGACAGCGATGCTCGGAAATGGAAAGCGATCTGGCCGCGCGGCTCGGCGTCGCGAGCGCCGCCGAGGCCGAAGCGCTGCTCGCCGAACTCGACGACCGGGAGCTCGGGCTGGAACTGGCGCGGCTGGAGGAGGCGATCGAGGCGGCCGACCGGGATGTCAGCGAGCTGCACTCCGATGTCAGGACCCGGGAGAGGGCGCTTGCCGCCGTCGAGGGCGGCGACCGGGTGGCGGAGCTCGAACAGCGGCGCCGCACGCTGCTTCTCGACATCGAGAGCAAGGCGATCGGCTATCTCCGCCTGCGCGCGGGCGTGATCGCCGCCGAACAGGCGCTCAGGCTGTTTCGCGAGCGCCACCGCAGCGCCATGATGCAACGCGCCTCGCGAACCTTCATGCATATCAGCGGCGGCGAATATTCCGGTCTCTCGACGCAAGCCGACAAGGGCCAGGAATTCCTCATAGCAAATACCGCCGCCGGCGGATCGAAGCTCGCCCGCGATCTTTCCAAGGGCACGCGCTTCCAGCTCTATCTCGCGCTCAGGATCGCCGGCTACCACGAAGTCGCGGCGACGCGGGAAACGCTGCCCTTCATCGCCGACGACATCATGGAAACCTTCGACGACGGCCGCGCCGGCCGCGCCTTCGAACTGATGGCGGAAATGGCCGATGTCGGACAGGTGATCTATCTGACCCACCACGAGCACCTTTGCGACATTGCGCGGAGCGCCTGCCCGGGCGTGACGATCCACCGGTTGTAGCCGCTTGCCGGAAAGAGGTAAGCTGCATGCGCCTTGCCCCTGCATCACCCGTCGGCTGGCCCGGCGAAGTCCCTCAAAGGAGGCTCCAATGGATATCTTCGAATGCGGATCGAGACCCTCGGCGCATGGCCCGGCCGAATATTTCACCGGCTCCGTTCGCGTGGACCCGGCCTTCGAGGCACCGTCACCCGCACGGGTACGCGGCGCGACGGTGACTTTCGAGCCCGGCGCGCGCACCGCCTGGCACACGCACCCGCTCGGCCAGACCCTGATCGTCACCGCAGGCCGCGGCCTCGCGCAGAGCTGGGGCGGGGAGCCGCGCGAGATCCGCGCCGGCGACGTCGTCTGGTTCCCGCCGGGAGAAAAGCATTGGCATGGCGCCGCGCCGGAAACGGGAATGACGCATATCGCAATTCAGGAGGCGCTCGACGGCAAGGCGGTGGACTGGCTCGAGCATGTGACGGATGAGCAGTATCGGGGCGGGTAGGGTGCGCGGCTCCAAATGACTGGAGCGTTCAGTGCTGCATTGATGACTGACGGCCCTGTCGGCTCCTCATGCCTGTGGTCGTTACAGCAATCCGGAAGCGCCGCGCCTTGGCGCGGAAGAGTTTTTCAGCCCAGGGAGTTGGGCTGGGGATTCTTGTGACAGGCACAGGAAGGACGGTCGGAGGCGGCTCGCAAGAGAAACCTGCGCAAAACACTGCCTGACATATGCAAGAAATGGTGGGCGATGAGAGACTCGAACTCCCGACATCCTCGGTGTAAACGAGGCGCTCTACCAACTGAGCTAATCGCCCTATCGCGTTGCCGGACGAGTGTCCGCCGCGTCGGTGGGCGTGATCTATGCGTAACCGGCGAAAACCGCAAGAGCGTTCGAGCGATTTTTTCGAATTTTTTATCGCGGACCGGGGCACCCGTCAGGAAGTCTGTGGACAAATTGGGCGGCGAAGGGAGGCGGCTGGCGAGGCAGGCGGCGCATTGTTGGTCGCTCCGCTGCGCCTGCATATAAAGGAAGGGCGAGCCCCCGAGGGGGTGAGGGGGTGCTCACCTTTGGTGCGCGGCTTTCACAGACGGCAAAATCCTTGCCTGAAGCCATGCTGTGGACCAAAAAACGTTCCGTCACCGATTTGTTTTCAATCGCGCTTGACACCCCAAAGCGAACCGCTTAGTTAGCCGCTCATCGAACGGCAAGGCCGCTTCGGGCAGGGGCGCGCGAGCGCGTCTGGAAGGTCAAGAGATGCGGGTGTAGCTCAGTCGGTTAGAGTGCCGGCCTGTCACGCCGGAGGTCGCGGGTTCGAGCCCCGTCACTCGCGCCACTCTTGAAAGAATGCGGCATTCTCAAAAAGTGCCGATGATGAGATAATGGCCAGCGATGGCCATAATGCGCGGGTGTAGCTCAGTCGGTTAGAGTGCCGGCCTGTCACGCCGGAGGTCGCGGGTTCGAGCCCCGTCACTCGCGCCATTCTCTTCTCACGTGGCCGTCTCCCCTTATCTGTGCTTCCTTTTTTTGCATTGCGGCAAAGTGTCTCGCCGCGGAATTCCTGGCGCCGGGAGGCCCGGCTTCCCGCGATTGCGCGCCTTGCCGCGCATCCTGCGGTGGGCGCATCCCCGCTATGCGCTGCGAACCGGTTTAAATGCCCCTTCGAGGCTTGCGCCCGGGCGCCGGCTGCGCTAACCACTCTGGCGTTGCAACATGCTTTTCGGCCTGCGGCATTCTTCGTTGAAGCGCTTTCATGGCGCCCTCCGCAGGCAGGGACGGATAAAATGACAGAACTTCTCGGTTCCTACGTACCGATCGCGATTTTCATTGGGATCGCGCTGGTGATCGGCCTCGCACTTCTGGTCGCTCCTTTCGCCGTCGCCTTCAAGGCGCCTGATTCGGAAAAACTGTCGGCTTACGAGTGCGGCTTCAATGCGTTCGACGATGCCCGCATGAAGTTCGACGTCCGCTTCTATCTCGTGTCGATCCTTTTCATCATCTTCGATCTCGAGGTCGCCTTCCTCTTCCCCTGGGCGGTTTCGTTCAAGGAGTTGGGCTGGTTCGGCTTCTGGTCGATGATGGTCTTCCTTCTGGTCCTGACGGTCGGCTTTGTCTATGAATGGAAGAAGGGAGCGCTGGAATGGAATTAGCATCCGGCACCACGCTCGTTGCGCCGCAGCCCAAGGGTATCCTCGATCCCGCGACCGGCAAGCCGACCGGCAGCAATGACGCGTTCTTCGGCGAGATCAACAACGAGCTCGCCGACAAGGGCTTTCTCGTCACCTCGACCGACGAGCTGATCAACTGGGCCCGCACCGGTTCGCTGATGTGGATGACTTTCGGTCTCGCCTGCTGCGCGGTCGAAATGATGCAGATGTCGATGCCGCGTTACGATGCCGAACGCTTCGGTTTTGCGCCGCGCGCCTCGCCGCGTCAGTCCGACGTCATGATCGTCGCCGGTACGCTGACCAACAAGATGGCGCCGGCCTTGCGCAAGGTCTATGACCAGATGCCCGAGCCGCGTTACGTGATCTCGATGGGATCCTGCGCCAATGGCGGCGGCTACTATCACTATTCCTATTCGGTTGTGCGCGGCTGCGACCGCGTCGTGCCCGTCGACATCTATGTGCCAGGCTGTCCTCCCACGGCAGAAGCGCTGCTTTACGGCGTGCTTCTGCTGCAGAAGAAGATCCGCCGGACCGGCACGATCGAGCGCTAAGGGCAGGGGAACTTAAGATGAGTGAAGCCCTGAACGAGCTTGCCTCCTATCTTCGCGAGGCGCGTGGCGCGCTGATCGCCGATGCGGAGGTCAAATACGGCGAACTGACGCTGACGGCGAAAGCCGAGAATCTCGTCGCGCTCCTGACTTTCCTGCGCGACGACGTCCAGTGTGGTTTCGTCAGCTTCATCGATGTCTGCGGGGTCGATTATCCGCAGCGCCCGGACCGCTTCGATGTCGTCTATCATCTTCTCTCGCCGCGCCAGAACCAGCGCGTCCGCGTGAAGGTTGCGACCGGCGAAAACGAACCTGTCCCCTCGGCAACGTCGGTCTATCCCGGCGCCGATTGGTTCGAGCGCGAAGCCTACGACATGTACGGCATCCTCTTCACCGGTCACCCGGATCTGAGGCGCATCCTGACGGACTACGGCTTCGAAGGCTATCCGCTGCGCAAGGACTTCCCGCTGACCGGTTTCGTCGAGGTGCGTTACGACAACGAGGCCAAGCGCGTCGTCTACGAACCCGTCGAGCTGAAGCAGGAATTCCGCAATTTCGACTTTCTTTCGCCATGGGAAGGCACGGAATACGTGCTGCCCGGTGACGAAAAGGCGAGACCACGCTGAATTAAGTCGGCCCGCGGCGATCCGCGAAGGACGCCATCCGGCCTGGAGCAATCGGTATGACCGAACATAACGTCCGCAACTTCAACATCAACTTCGGCCCGCAGCATCCGGCGGCGCACGGCGTTCTGCGTCTGGTGCTGGAGCTTGACGGCGAGATCGTCGAGCGCGTCGATCCGCATATCGGCCTCCTGCATCGCGGCACGGAAAAGCTGATCGAGGCCAAGACCTATCTGCAGGCGATACCCTATTTCGACCGGCTCGACTATGTCGCGCCGATGAACCAGGAGCACGCCTTCGCGCTTGCGGTCGAAAGATTGACCGGTACGCAGGTGCCGGTCCGCGGCCAGCTGATCCGCGTTCTCTATTCGGAAATCGGCCGGATCCTGTCGCATCTCCTCAACGTGACGACTCAAGCCATGGACGTCGGCGCGCTTACGCCGCCGCTCTGGGGCTTCGAGGAGCGCGAGAAGCTGATGGTCTTTTACGAGCGGGCCTGCGGCGCGCGCATGCACGCGGCCTATTTCCGTCCGGGCGGCGTGCATCAGGACCTGCCGCACCAGTTGGTCGAAGATATCGGCAACTGGATCGACCCGTTCCTGAAGACCGTCGACGATATCGACGAGCTTCTGACCGGCAACCGCATCTTCAAGCAGCGCAACGTCGATATCGGCGTCGTCAGCCTCGAGGACGCCTGGGCCTGGGGTTTCTCGGGCGTGATGGTGCGCGGCTCGGGGGCGGCCTGGGATCTGCGCCGTTCGCAGCCCTATGAATGCTATTCCGACCTGGAGTTCGACATTCCGATCGGCAAGAACGGCGACTGCTTCGACCGCTATCTCATCCGCATGATCGAGATGCGCCAGTCGGCGCGTATCATGCGCCAGTGCGTCGACCGTCTGCTCGGCGATGCCAAGATCGGTCCGGTCTCCTCGCTCGACGGCAAGATCGTGCCGCCGAAGCGCGGCGAGATGAAGCGGTCGATGGAGGCGCTGATCCATCACTTCAAGCTCTATACCGAGGGCTATCACGTGCCGGCCGGGGAGGTCTACGCCGCGGTCGAGGCGCCCAAGGGCGAGTTCGGCGTCTATCTGGTCTCCGACGGCACCAACAAGCCGTATCGCTGCAAGATCCGCGCTCCGGGTTACGCGCATCTTCAGGCGATGGACTTCCTCTGTCGCGGACACCAGCTTGCCGACGTTTCGGCCGTGCTGGGCTCCCTCGATATCGTTTTCGGCGAGGTGGATCGCTGATGCGTCTGGTGCCGCTCGTCGCCGTCGGACTTCTTGCGCTCGCCTCCGGGGCTTCGGCCCAGGAAGACGTCGGCAGCGAGTCATCCGCAGCGCTCAGGGGCGGCACCATGCCGGCACTCCTGTCGAGGGGTTACGAGATCAAGGCAGCCGTCAACAACGGCGCGCGCTACATCGTGTTTTTGCAGAAAGACCAGTCAGCCTATGCCTGCGAATTTGTCTCGCTGACGAAATCGCGGTGCGGTTCGATTAACTGATAAGGTGTCCACTAGAATGTCCGTTCGTCGACTAGCCGAAGACACAGTCCAGCCAGCGGCCTTCGCGTTCAGCAAGGAAAACGCTGCCTGGGCCGAGGCAACGATCAAGAAATATCCCGAGGGCCGCGAGCAGTCGGCGGTCATCCCCCTGCTGATGCGTGCTCAGGAGCAGGATGGCTGGGTGACGAGGGCGGCGATCGAGTCGGTCGCCGACATGCTCGGCATGGCCTATATCCGTGTTCTCGAAGTCGCCACCTTCTATACGCAATTCCAGCTGCAGCCGGTCGGAACGCGTGCCCATGTCCAGGTCTGCGGCACCACGCCCTGCATGCTGCGCGGCGCCGAAGACCTGATCAGGATCTGCAAGAAGAAGATCGCCAGCGAACCGTTCACCCTCAACGAGGGCGGCACCCTTTCCTGGGAAGAGGTCGAATGTCAGGGCGCCTGCGTCAACGCGCCGATGGTCATGATCTTCAAGGACACGTTCGAGGATCTGACGCCGGAGCGGCTCGAGGAGATCATCGACCGCTTCGAGGCCGGCAAGGGGGCGGAAGTCGTGCCGGGCCCGCAGATCGACCGCATCTATTCCGCGCCGATCGGCGGCCTGACGACGCTGCAGGGGCCCGAGCCGGTCGAAGAGACGAAGAAATCGGTCCGCAAGTCGAAGGACGAACAGGCGGTGAGCGTGCCTCCGTCGAATGCGGCAAAGCCTTCGACCGCGACGGACGTTACCAATCCGACCTTGAAGACGCCGGCCACCGCCAGGAAGGCGGCGGCGAAGAACGTCAAGATCGAAGGTGAAACGGTCGATAAGTCGAAGCCCGCGAAGAAGCCGCGGTGAAGAGGTGATACCCCATGCTTAGAGATGAAGATCGCATCTTTACCAACATCTACGGCCTCAAGGACAAGTCGCTGAGGGGCGCGATGGCGCGCGGCCATTGGGACGGCACGAAGCAGTTCCTCGAAAAGGGCCGCGACTGGATCATCAACGAGGTGAAGGCCTCCGGCCTGCGCGGCCGCGGCGGCGCCGGCTTCCCGACCGGTCTCAAATGGTCCTTCATGCCGAAGGAAAGCGACGGGCGCCCGCATTACCTCGTCGTCAATGCCGACGAGTCCGAGCCCGGTACCTGCAAGGACCGCGACATCATGCGCCACGATCCGCACACGCTGATCGAAGGCTGCGTGATTGCGAGCTTCGCCATGGGTGCGCATGCCGCCTATATCTACGTCCGCGGCGAGTTCATCCGCGAGCGCGAAGCGCTGCAGGCGGCGATCGACGAATGCTACGAATACGGCCTGCTCGGCCGGAACAACAAGCTCGGCTACGACATCGACATTTATGTGCATCACGGTGCCGGCGCCTATATCTGCGGCGAAGAGACGGCGCTGCTCGAAAGCCTCGAAGGCAAGAAGGGCCAGCCGCGCCTGAAGCCGCCTTTCCCGGCGAATATGGGCCTTTATGGCTGCCCGACGACGGTCAACAATGTCGAGTCGATCGCGGTGACGCCGACCATCCTGCGCCGCGGCGCCGGCTGGTATACGAGCTTCGGTCGCCCCAACAACCACGGCACCAAGCTCTATTCGGTTTCCGGTCACGTCAATCGCCCGTGCACGGTCGAGGACGCGATGTCGATCCCGTTCCACGAGCTGATCGAGAAGCACTGCGGCGGCATTCGCGGCGGCTGGGACAACCTGCTGGCGGTCATCCCCGGCGGCTCGTCGGTTCCCTGCGTGCCCGGCGCGCAGATGAAGGACGCGATCATGGATTATGACGGCCTGCGCGAGCTGGGCTCGGGCCTGGGCACGGCTGCCGTCATCGTCATGGACAAGTCGACCGACATCATCAAAGCGATCTGGCGGCTGTCGGCCTTCTACAAGCACGAGAGCTGCGGCCAGTGCACGCCCTGCCGCGAAGGCACGGGCTGGATGATGCGCGTCATGGAGCGCATGGTGCAGGGCCGCGCCCAGAAGCGCGAGATCGACATGCTCTTCGACGTGACGAAGCAGGTCGAGGGCCACACGATCTGCGCGCTCGGCGATGCGGCGGCATGGCCGATCCAGGGCCTTATCAAGCATTTCCGTCCGGAAATGGAGAAGCGGATCGACGAATACACGCGCAATGCGACCTCGCATGGCGCCGTGTTGGAGGCGGCGGAGTAAGAAACCATGGCTGGGGCACGCAAGGACGGACAGGAGAGGACAGCCGCGAGCGCGGCCGGTTCATTCGCATGGCCTCAGGGCGCCGACCCGGCCGATCCGTTCGGCATGGGCGAATGGATGAAGAACCTGTCGAACGCCGGCTTGCCGAGCGTCGGATTGCATCCGTTGATGGCGCATCCGGCGGCGGCCGTCGCGGCAGCGACGGCTCTTGGCTTCGGTCTGTCCAGTCACATCGCCGGCATGATGTTCGGCGCGATGCAGGGGGCGGCCAGCACGCTCAAGAAGAGCGTCGCCGCGCCCGATCAGGCGGAGATCTCCAAGCCTGCTCCGGTCGCAAGGCCGCAAAAGGCAGCGTTGCGGAAAGCTCCGGTCTCCGCGGGCGAGACGCGTAAACCGCGCAGACCCGTCAAGCGGGCTGCGGCACCGGCGGCAGGCCTCGCAAACGACGATCTGAAGCAAATCTCCGGCATAGGCCCCAAGCTCGAGCAGGTGCTGAACGGCAGGGGCATATTCCGCTTCGCCGACATCGCCGCCCTGAGCAAGGCCGACGTGGAGCGACTGGATAGCGAACTCGGCCTTGCCGGCCGCGTCGTCCGCGACGATTGGATCGGGCAGGCAAAGGCGCTCACGGGAGCGCGAGAGAAATAACGTGACGACCGTGCGGTGGTCACGGCAAGCGGCGAGACCGTGAAGGAATTGTCCGTTGCCTACTGCATGTTTCCTTTAATCGTAGCCGATTAAAGGAAACATGCAACAAACCAAAGTGCTGCAGCGGCCCTTGCGCGCCAGATCAAGACGCGCGGCGCTGTAGAAGAGCAGACGGACTGAAGACAGGATTGAGTACGAAGATGGCAAAGCTGAAAGTCGACGGAAAAGAGATCGAGGTCCCGGATCATTTCACGCTGCTTCAGGCATGCGAGGAGGCCGGCGCCGAGGTTCCGCGCTTCTGTTTCCATGAGCGGCTTTCGGTTGCCGGCAACTGCCGCATGTGTCTGATCGAGGTCAAGGGCGGCCCCCCCAAGCCGGCGGCCTCCTGCGCCATGGGCGTGCGCGACCTTCGTCCCGGTCCGAACGGCGAGGTGCCGGAAGTCTTTACGACCACGCCGATGGTCAAGAAGGCGCGCGAAGGCGTCATGGAGTTCCTGCTCATCAATCACCCGCTCGACTGCCCGATCTGCGACCAGGGCGGCGAGTGCGACCTGCAGGACCAGGCGATGGCCTTCGGCATCGACAGCTCGCGCTATCAGGAAAACAAGCGCGCGGTCGAGGACAAGTATATCGGTCCGCTCGTCAAGACGGTGATGAACCGCTGCATCCACTGCACGCGCTGCGTCCGGTTCACGACGGAAGTCGCCGGCATCGCCGAACTCGGCCTGATCGGCCGCGGCGAGGATGCCGAGATCACCACTTATCTCGAACAGGCGATGACCTCGGAACTGCAGGGCAACGTCGTCGACCTGTGCCCGGTCGGCGCGCTGACCTCCAAGCCCTTCTCCTTCACCGCGCGCCCGTGGGAGCTCGGCAAGACCGAATCGATCGATGTCATGGACGCGGTCGGCTCTGCCATCCGCGTCGATACGCGCGGCCGCGAAGTCATGCGGATCATGCCGCGCGTCAACGAGGAGATCAACGAAGAGTGGATCTCCGACAAGACGCGCTTCATCTGGGACGGGCTGAAGACGCAGCGCCTGGATCGCCCCTATGTCAAGAAGGATGGACGCCTGCAGCCGGCAAGCTGGGGCGAAGCCTTCCAGGCGATCAAGACCGCCGTTGCCGGCACGTCGGGCGACAGGATCGGCGCGATCGCCGGCGATCTCGCTTCGGTCGAGGAAATGTACGCTCTGAAGGAGCTCGTCTCCTCGCTCGGCTCGGCGAACCTCGACTGCCGGCAGGACGGCGCAGCGCTCGATCCGTCGTTCGGCCGTTCGAGCTACATCTTCAACCCGACGATCCAGGGCATCGAAAGCGCCGATGCACTGCTCATCATCGGCTCGAATCCGCGCTTCGAAGCGTCGGTCCTCAATGCCCGCATCCGCAAGCGCTACCGCATGGCCAACTTCCCCATCGGTGTGATCGGCGAGGCGGGTGAGCTGCGTTACGAATACGAATATCTGGGTGCGGGTACCGACACGCTCGCCGAACTCGTTTCCGGCAAGGGGACGTTCTTCGCAACGCTGGAAAAGGCCGCGCGTCCGCTGATCATCGTCGGCCAGGGCGCCTTGGCAGGGGAGGGCGGTGCGGCCGTTCTCGCCAATGCGGCGAAGCTCGCCGCTGCCGTTGGTGCGGTGAACGCCGAGTGGAACGGTTTTGCCGTGCTTCACAGCGCGGCCGCCCGCGTCGGCGGTCTCGATCTCGGCTTCGTGCCTGGTCAGGGCGGCAAGTCGGCGGGCGAAATGGTCGACGCCATGGATGTCCTTTTCCTGCTGGGGGCCGACGAAATCGATCTTTCGGCCAAGAAGGCCGGCTTCACCGTTTACATCGGCTCGCATGGCGACAACGGCGCGCATGCGGCGGATGTCATTCTTCCCGGCGCGACCTACACGGAAAAGTCCGGCACCTGGGTCAATACCGAAGGGCGCGTCCAGATGGGCAACCGCGCCGCTTTCGCACCGGGTGAAGCGCGCGAGGACTGGGCGATCATCCGCGCGCTTTCCGACGTGCTCGGCAGGAAGCTGCCTTTCGACTCGCTCGGCGAATTGCGTGCGAAGCTCTATGCGGCCTATCCGCATTTCGCCGCAGTCGACGAGATCGCCGCAGGCCGCAGCGACGAAATTGCCGCACTTGCACAAAAAGCCGGTGCGATGGCGAAATCCGTGTTTGCGTCTCCGGTCAAAGACTTCTATTTGACGAACCCGATAGCGCGCGCATCCGCCGTCATGGCCGAATGCTCGGCCCTGGCGCGCAACAATTTCAAAGCTGCCGCGGAATGAGCGCGAGGGAATAGAGCATCATGGACGCTTTCTTTTCGACCTATGTCTGGCCCACGGCCATCATGATCGGCCAGTCGCTCCTGCTTCTGGTCGCGCTGCTGCTTTTCATCGCCTATATCCTGCTCGCCGACCGCAAGATCTGGGCGGCCGTGCAGCTTCGCCGCGGCCCTAACGTCGTGGGCCCATGGGGGCTGTTCCAGTCCTTCGCCGACCTTTTGAAATTCGTCTTCAAGGAGCCGGTCATTCCGGCCGGCGCCAACAAGACGATCTTTCTGCTCGCCCCGCTCGTTTCCGTGACGCTGGCGCTCGCCGCCTGGGCGGTCATTCCGCTCAATGCGAACTGGGTGATCGCGAACATCAATGTCGGCATCCTCTTCGTCTTCGCCATATCTTCTCTCGAGGTTTATGGCATCATCATGGGCGGTTGGGCGTCGAACTCGAAATATCCCTTCCTCGGCGCATTGCGCTCCGCGGCGCAGATGGTGTCCTACGAGGTCTCGATCGGCTTCGTCATCGTCACCGTGCTGCTCTGTGTCGGCTCGCTCAATCTGACGGACATCGTAAACGCGCAGAACGACGGCGTCGGCACCATGCTCGGCCTGCCTGCCTCGTTCCTCGACTGGCACTGGCTGTCGCTCTTCCCAATGTTCATCATCTTCTTCATCTCGGCGCTCGCCGAGACGAACCGTCCGCCCTTCGACCTTCCGGAAGCCGAATCGGAACTCGTCGCCGGCTTCATGGTCGAATACGGCTCGACCCCGTACATGATGTTCATGCTCGGCGAATACGCGGCGATCTGCCTGATGTGCGCGCTGACGACGATTCTGTTCCTCGGCGGCTGGCTGCCTCCGGTCGACATCTGGCTCCTGAACTGGGTCCCGGGCATCATCTGGTTCGTGCTGAAGGCGTCGCTGGTGTTCTTCATGTTCGCCATGGTGAAAGCCTTCGTCCCGCGCTATCGCTACGACCAGCTGATGCGCCTCGGCTGGAAGGTCTTCCTGCCGCTTTCGCTGGCGATGGTCGTCATCGTCGCATTCGTTCTGAAGCTGACGGGCTGGGCATGATGGCCGCTCACGCTTCGCTGCATACCGCCAGTCTCTCCGCGACCGGCAAGTTTGGAGGTTAATGATGGCCGGTCTTTCGAACGCCGTCAGCTCGCTGTTCCTCAAGGAATTCGTCGGCGCATTCCTTCTGTCGATGCGCTATTTCTTCCGTCCGAAGGCGACCTTGAACTATCCCTTCGAGAAGGGGCCCATCAGCCCGCGCTTCCGCGGCGAGCACGCGCTGCGCCGTTATCCCAACGGCGAAGAGCGGTGCATCGCCTGCAAGCTGTGCGAGGCGATCTGTCCTGCGCAGGCCATCACCATCGAGGCCGGGCCGCGCCGCAACGACGGCACGCGCCGCACGGTGCGTTACGACATCGACATGGTGAAGTGCATCTATTGCGGCTTCTGCCAGGAAGCCTGCCCGGTCGATGCGATCGTCGAGGGGCCGAACTTCGAGTTCTCCACCGAGACGCGCGAAGAGCTCTACTACGACAAGGAGAAGCTGCTCGCCAACGGCGACCGGTGGGAGCGGGAAATCGCGCGCAACATTGCGATGGACTCGCCCTACCGCTGAGGCCATTCGCGCAACGCAGCATCGCGCCGCTTGATCGAAGACGGTGCATGCAAAACGGGTTTGGGCATCGGCCGGACAGGTGGTCCGGCTTTGCCTCATGGAGTGAGGGCCTGAGTGCCTTCACGCCAGCAAGACGAAAAAGGCACCGATCATGGGTCTGCAGGCTCTTTTTTTCTATCTTTTTGCCTTCATCGCCGTGGCGTCGGCATTCATGGTCATCGCGGCCAGGAATCCGGTCTATTCGGTTCTGTTCCTGATCCTGACCTTCTTCAATGCGGCCGGGCTCTTCCTGCTGACCGGTGCCGAGTTCCTGGCGATGATCCTGCTGGTGGTCTATGTCGGGGCCGTCGCGGTTCTCTTCCTCTTCGTGGTCATGATGCTCGACATCGACTTTGCCGAGCTTCGCGCCGGCGTGCTCGAATACGCGCCGATCGGCGCGCTGATCGGGCTGATCCTTGCCGCCGAGCTTATCGTCGTTGTCGGCGGCTCGGCTTTCTCGCCTGAAATCGCCAAGGGCATCTCAATGCCGATACCGGCGCCGAGCGACCGCACCAACACCGCCGCGCTCGGCGATGTCCTCTATACCCATTACGTCTACTTCTTCCAGATCGCGGGGCTCGTGCTGCTCGTCGCCATGATCGGCGCCATCGTGCTGACCCTGCGTCACCGTCAGAACATCAAGCGTCAGAGCATTCCGCAGCAGGTTGCCCGCACCCCCGAAACCGCCGTCGAGGTGGTTACGGTCAAGCCGGGGCAGGGCATCTAATCGGACGCGAGGTCGAGGGACTACACTTATGGAAATCGGAATTTCCCACTATCTGACCGTCAGCGCCATTCTGTTCACGCTCGGCGTCTTCGGCATCTTCCTCAACAGGAAGAACGTCATCATCATCCTCATGTCGGTGGAGCTCATCCTGCTGGCCGTCAACATCAACATGGTGGCGTTCTCGGCCTTCCTGAACGACATCACCGGCCAGGTGTTCGCGCTGTTCATCCTGACCGTTGCGGCGGCCGAAGCCGCCATCGGACTTGCAATTCTCGTCGTCTTCTACCGCAACCGCGGCTCGATCGCCGTCGAAGACGTCAACATGATGAAGGGCTGACAGGGCTATGGATACCATCATCAAGGCTATCGTCTTCCTGCCTCTGATCGGCTTCCTGATCGCCGGCCTTCTCGGCACGCAGATCGGCGCCAAAGCATCCGAATATGTGACCAGCGGCCTGATGATCGTCACCGCAGCGCTTTCCTGGTTCGTCTTCTTCCACGTCGCCCTCGGCGAAGAGGAGATGATCAAGGTTTCGGTGCTGCGCTGGATCCAGTCCGGAAGCTTCGATGTCGAATGGGCTTTCCGCGTCGACACGCTGACGGCCGTCATGTTCGTCGTCGTCAACACCGTCTCGACCCTGGTGCACATCTATTCGATCGGATACATGCACCACGATCCGAACCGGCCGCGTTTCTTCGCCTATCTGTCGCTCTTCACCTTCGCGATGCTGATGCTCATCACGTCGGACAATCTGCTGCAGATGTTCTTCGGCTGGGAAGGCGTGGGTCTCGCGTCATACCTGCTGATCGGCTTCTGGTACAAGAAGCCGTCCGCCAATGCGGCGGCGATGAAGGCCTTCATCGTCAACCGCGTCGGCGACTTCGGCTTCTCGCTCGGCATCTTCTGCGTCTTCGTCCTCTTCGGCTCGATCAATTTCGAGACCATCTTCGCCGCCGCGCAGAACTATTTGCCGGCCGAGGGTGCTGCGGCAGGGGACGCGGTCATCAATCTCTTCGGAATGCAGCTCGACAAGGGGCATGCCCTGACGGCCACCTGCCTGCTGCTCTTCATGGGCGCGATGGGCAAGTCGGCGCAGTTCCTGCTGCACACCTGGCTGCCGGACGCCATGGAAGGCCCGACCCCCGTTTCGGCCCTTATCCATGCGGCAACCATGGTGACCGCGGGCGTCTTCCTCGTCGCCCGCATGTCGCCGCTCTTCGAGCTTTCGCCGGACGCCCTGACGGTCGTCACCCTGATCGGCGCGATCACCGCATTCTTTGCGGCGACCGTCGGTCTGGTCCAGAACGACATCAAGCGCGTCATCGCCTATTCGACCTGCTCGCAGCTCGGCTACATGTTCGTCGCGCTCGGCGTCGGCGCCTATGGCGCGGCGATCTTCCACCTCTTCACGCACGCCTTCTTCAAGGCGCTCCTGTTCCTGGGCGCGGGCTCGGTCATCCACGCCGTCGACGGCGAGCAGGACATGCGTTACATGGGCGGACTGCGCACGCATATTCCGGTCACCTACTGGATGATGTTCATCGGTACGATCGCGCTCACCGGCGTCGGCATTCCCGGTACGGTCATCGGCACGGCGGGCTTCTTCTCGAAGGACGCGATCATCGAATCCACCTTCGCGTCGCATAGCGTCGTTTCCGGTCTGGCCTTCGTGCTGCTGGTCATCGCGGCGCTCTTCACCAGCTTCTATTCCTGGCGTCTGACCTTCATGACGTTCCACGGCAAGCCACGCGCTTCCTCCGACGTCATGCATCACGTCCACGAGTCGCCGCAGGTCATGCTGGTGCCCCTCTACATCCTGGCCGCCGGCGCCCTCGTCGCTGGCTTCCTGTTCCACGATTATTTCTTCGGTCACCACTACGCCGAGTTCTGGCAGGGCGCTCTGTTCACGTCCGCCGAAAACGAGCTTCTCGAGGAGTACCACCACGTTCCGCTATGGGTGAAATGGAGCCCGTTCGCGGCCATGGCGCTCGGTCTCTTCACGGCCTGGTACATGTACATCCGTTCGCCGGAGACGCCGAAATATCTCGCCGAGCAGCATCGCGGGCTTTACCAGTTCCTGCTCAACAAGTGGTATTTCGACGAACTCTACGATTTCCTGTTCGTCCGCAGCGCCAAGCGCCTGGGCACCTTCCTCTGGAAGGAGGGTGACGGCCGAGTGATCGACGGGTACGGCCCGAACGGGATCGCTGCGCGCGTTCTCGACGTGACCGACCGGGTGGTCCGCCTGCAGACCGGATACCTCTACCACTACGCGTTCGCCATGCTGATCGGTATTGCAGCGCTCGTTACATGGATGATGCTCGGGAGTTCCTTCTGATGACCGATTGGCCCGTACTTTCCGCGGTCACCTTCATGCCGCTCGTCGGCGTTCTGCTTCTCCTGCTCACAAGGGAAGACAGCGCCTACGGCCGCCGCAACATCCTGAACGTCTCGCTGCTGACGACGGTCTTCACCTTCCTCGTGTCGCTCTACATCTGGTACCAGTTCGACCCGTCGAACCCGGGCTTCCAGATGGTCGAGAAGCGGGAGTGGCTCGGCACCGGCATTTCCTATCATCTGGGCGTCGACGGCATTTCCATACTCTTCGTCCCGCTGACGGCGTTCCTGATGCCGTTCTGCGTGCTGGCAAGCTGGGTGACGATCGAGAAGCGCCTGAAGGAATACATGATCGCGTTTCTGATCCTGGAAACGCTGATGCTAGGCGTCTTCGTGTCTCTCGACATCATCCTTTTCTACGTCTTCTTCGAGGCGGGCCTCATCCCGATGTTCATCATCATCGGCGTGTGGGGCGGCAAGGAGCGCGTCTACGCGAGCTACAAGTTCTTCCTCTACACGCTGCTCGGTTCCGTTCTGATGCTGCTTGCCATGATGGCGATGTATTGGCAGGCGGGCACCACCGACATCACGCAGTTGCTCGCCTATCAGTTCCCGCGCGAAATGCAGACCTGGCTCTGGCTTGCCTTCTTCGCTTCCTTCGCGGTGAAGATGCCCATGTGGCCGGTGCACACCTGGCTTCCCGATGCGCACGTGCAGGCGCCGACGGCAGGCTCGGTCATCCTGGCCGGCATCCTCCTGAAGCTCGGCGGCTACGGCTTCCTGCGCTTCTCCCTGCCGATGTTCCCGCTGGCGTCCGACTTCTTCGCGCCGTTCGTCTTCACCCTGTCGATCATTGCGATCATCTACACCTCGCTGGTCGCGATGATGCAGACCGACATCAAGAAGCTCATCGCCTACTCATCGGTGGCGCATATGGGCTACGTCACGATGGGAACCTTCGCGGCGAATGTTCAGGGTGTCCAGGGAGCGATTTTCCAGATGCTGTCGCACGGCATCGTCTCGGGCGCGCTCTTCCTCTGCGTCGGCGTCGTCTATGACCGGCTGCATACGCGCGAGATCGCGGCCTATGGCGGCCTCGTCAACAACATGCCGAAATATGCCGTCGCCTTCATGGTCTTCACCATGGCCAATGTGGGCCTTCCGGGAACGTCGGGCTTCGTCGGCGAAGTGCTGACGCTGGTGGGCGCCTTCCGCGCCAACACCTGGGTCGCCCTGTTCGCGACGACCGGCGTCATTCTGTCGGCGGCCTACGCGCTCTGGCTCTACCGCCGGGTGATTTTCGGTGCGCTGGAAAAGGAAAGCTTGAAGGCGCTGCTCGATCTGTCGGGGCGCGAGAAACTCATTCTCTATCCGCTGGTGATCCTGACCATCTTCTTCGGTGTCTATCCGGCACCGGTCTTCGACGCGACCGCGGCCTCCGTGGACTTGCTCGTCAACAACTACGCCGCCGCCCTGCAGGCAGCGCAAGACGTTGCGCTTTCGGTGCAATGATCAAGGGACGTGATGTGACATGACTGCTGAAACCCTTATCGCCAGCCTGCAACTTTCGATGCCCGAGCTGATCCTTGCGGTCGGCGCGATGGCTCTCCTGATGATCGGCGTCTTTTCGGGCGAAAGAGCCACACCGACCGTGACCGGGCTTGCGGTCGCTGTGCTCATCATCGCCGGGCTGTGGCTCGTCCTGAAGACGGGCGAGGGGGAGGCCTATGGCGGCGCCTTCCTGTCGGATCCCTTCGCCAAATTCATGAAGGTGCTCGCCCTGATCGGCTCGATCACCGTGATGGTGATGACCGTCGGCCACGCGCGTTCGGCTCAGATCGACCGGTTCGAGTTCCCCGTGCTTCTGGTTCTGGCCACCCTCGGCATGCTGCTGATGATATCGGCCAACGATCTCATCTCGCTCTACCTGTCGTTGGAGCTGCAGTCACTCGCCCTTTACGTCGTGGCGGCAATCAACCGCGACAGCGTCCGGTCGACGGAGGCGGGCCTGAAGTATTTCGTTCTCGGCGCGCTGTCTTCGGGCATGATGCTTTACGGCATGTCGCTCGTCTACGGCTTCACCGGGCATACCGGCTTCGACGAGATCGCGGCGGCGCTCACGGCCGAGGGCCGGTCGCTGGGCCTCGTCTTCGGGCTGGTGTTCATTCTTGCAGGCCTCGCCTTCAAGATCTCCGCCGTCCCCTTCCATATGTGGACGCCGGACGTCTACGAAGGCGCCCCGACGCCGGTGACGGCATTCTTCGCCGCAGGACCGAAGATCGCGGCCATTTCGATCCTCGTGCGCATCGTCATCAACGCCTTCGAGCCGGTGGTCGCCGATTGGCAGCAGATCGTCGTCTTCATCTCGATCGCATCGATGCTGCTCGGCTCCTTCGCCGCGATCGGCCAGCGCAACATCAAGCGGCTGATGGCCTATTCCTCGATCGGCCACATGGGCTATGCGCTCGTCGGTCTGGCGGCCGGCTCGATGGCCGGCGTACGCGGCGTGATCCTCTACATGCTGATCTACATGGTCATGACGCTGGGCACTTTCGCCTGCATCCTTGCCATGCGCCGGCGGGAAGGCGAGCATGTCGAAGGTATCGACGATCTTGCCGGTCTTTCGCAGACCAACCCGTTCATGGCGACGGTGCTGACGATCCTCATGTTCTCGCTCGCCGGCATCCCTCCGCTGGCAGGTTTCTTCGCCAAGTACTTCGTCTTCGTTGCGGCGATCGAGGCGCAGCTCTATGGCCTGGCAATCATCGGCGTGCTCGCTTCCGTCGTCGGCGCCTACTACTATCTGCGGGTCATCAAGGTGATGTGGTTCGAGGAGCCGAGAGGCGAGTTTGCCCGAACGGCGGGCGAGCTTAGGCTGGTGTTCGGCCTGTCCGGCCTCTTCGTGCTCGGCTACGTGCTCATCGGCGGTCCGCTCGGAACCGCTGCCGAAGCCGCGGCGCGGACATTCTTTTGACCGGCGGACGAAGCGGCGGCCGGAGTTCGCCTGAAGATTTCCGGCACGTCGCGCTCGCCGAAACGGTCTCGACCAACAACGAATGCCTTCTGCGGGCGCGCGAGGGTGATCCCGGCAATCTCTGGATCACCGCGGTGCGCCAGACCGGAGGCAGGGGCAGGCGTGGCCGCGCCTGGTTCTCGGAGCCGGGGAACCTCTACGCATCCCTGCTGCTCATCGATCCGGCGCCGGTGGACAGGCTGCATGCGGTGCCGCTCGCCGCAGCGGTTGCGGTCCATCGGGCCATCCGCCGAGTGATGCCACCGGGCGGAGCCGAGGCCGCGATCAAGTGGCCGAACGACATTCTTATCGACGGGCGGAAGACCTGCGGCATTCTTCTCGAAGGCGAGGTTCTGGCCGACGGGCGGCGGGCCCTGGTGATTGGCTGCGGCATCAACGTCGCCGTTATGCCTGAAGACGCACTTTACCCCGTCACATCGCTTCGGCGGGAGGGCGCGACAACTTCTCCCGAGGAGCTGTTCGCGCATCTTTTCGTAACCATGGCCGAAACGCTCGCCGTATGGGACCGTGGCGCGGGCGTCGCCGCAATCATCGATCAGTGGCGCGCCGCGGCCAAGGGCATCGGCGAGGCGATCACGGTCAACCTGCCGGACCGCTCGCTTTCCGGCCGCTTTGCAGGTATCGATCGGGACGGCCGGCTTCTACTCGACACGGGTTCCGGCCCGCCGCAAACCATTGCAGCGGGCGACGTATTTTTTGGATGATTGAAAAAAGCAAAGGCGCATCACGACATGGCGCATGATGAAGAATTGGTGTTCTTGCCGCTCGGCGGCGTCGGCGAAATAGGCATGAATCTCGGCCTTTATGGCTATGGAAGGCCAGGTCACCGCCAATGGATCATGGTCGATTGCGGAGTGACCTTCCCCGGCCCGGAATTGCCGGGCGTAGATCTGGTTCTGCCCGATATCGCCTTTCTGGCCGAACAGCGCCGCAACCTGAAGGCGATCATCATCACGCATGCCCATGAGGACCATTACGGGGCCCTGAACGATCTGTGGCCCGGCCTGAACGTTCCCGTATACGCCTCGCCTTTCACCGCGGGCATGCTGGAGGCCAAGCGCGCATTCGAAAAGTCCCGCAGCGAGATCCCGATCACGATCTTCAAGCAGGGCGACCGCATCAATGTCGGACCTTTCAGCGTCGAAGCCGTGGGGGTCAATCATTCGATCCCCGAGCCGATGGCGCTCGTCATTCGCACGCAACTCGGCACGGTCGTGCACACGGGCGACTGGAAGATCGACCTCGAGCCTTCGCTCGGGCCGCTGACCGACGAGTCGCGGTTTCGCCAGATCGGTGAGGAAGGCGTCCTCGCTCTCGTCTGCGATTCGACTAATGCCCTGCGCGAAGGGGTATCGCCGTCCGAACAGCAAGTCTCCGAAAGTCTCGCCAAGATCATTGCCGATGCCGAGGGCCGGGTCGGGATCACCACCTTCTCCTCCAATGTCGGGCGCATCCGTTCCGTTGCGGAAGCCGCGGAGGCCGCCGGGCGGGAGGTGCTTCTACTCGGCAGTTCGATGAAGCGCGTCGTCGACGTTGCGCGCGATGTCGGGCTCATGGAAGGCGTGAAGCCCTTCCTGGCAGAGGACGAGTTCGGCTATGTCCCGCGCGACAAGGTCGTGGTCATTTTGACGGGCAGCCAGGGCGAGCCGCGCGCCGCCCTTGCCAAGATCGCTCGCGACGAGATGCGCAACGTGGCGTTTTCGGCCGGGGACACGATCGTCTTTTCGTCGCGCACCATCCCCGGCAACGAAAAAGCGATCAATGACATCAAGAACGGGCTCATCGAGCAAGGCATCCACATCGTCACGGATAGCGAGGCGCTGGTGCATGTTTCCGGCCACCCGCGGCGCACCGAGCTCCAGCAGATGTACCAGTGGGTGAAGCCGCAGATCCTCGTGCCGGTGCATGGCGAGGCCGCGCATCTGACGGCGCATGCGGAGCTTGGATTGCAATCGGGTATCCCGAGCGTGCCGCGGCTGCGCAATGGCGAAATGCTGCGGCTTGCGCCCGGACCCGCGGAAGTCATTGACGAGGCGCCGCACGGCCGCATCTACAAGGACGGCACCCTCATCGGCGATTTCGAGGAGATGGGGATCGGCGAACGCCGGAAGCTTTCCTTTGCCGGCCACGTCTCCGTCAGTGTCGTCCTCGACAGCCGTTACGACTTTCTGGGCGACCCGGACGTCGTGCCGATCGGCCTTCCGGAATACGACGACGAAGGCGAGGCGATGGAGGACACGCTCTATGATGCGGTGCTCGGCGCCGTAGAGAGCATTCCGCGGGCAAAGCGGAAGGACCTCGCGATGCTGCAGGAAGCCGTTCGCCGCGCCGTGCGCAGCACTACGAACCAGGTCTGGGGCAAGAAGCCGGTCGTCACGGTGTTCATCACCAAGGTCTGATCCGGCGGCACCCTCCGAAATCGTGAACCGCAGGGCAGGGAGAGAAGCATCGGATGTTGGGAAAAGTGAATCACGTAGCGATCGCCGTGCCCGACCTTGCAGTCGCCATCGAAAGCTATCGCGCCACGCTCGGGGCGCCGGTCTCCGAGCCGCAGGCCCTGCCTGAACACGGCGTGACCGTCGTCTTCGTGACGCTGCCCAATACCAAGGTCGAATTGCTCGAGCCGCTCGGCGATGCATCGCCGATCTCCGCCTTCCTCGAGAAAAACCCGGCCGGCGGCATGCACCATATCTGCTATGAGGTGGAAGACATCATCGCCGCGCGCGACCGGCTGAGGCAGGCGGGAGCGCGTGTCCTCGGCGACGGCAACCCGAAAATCGGCGCGCACGGCAAGCCGGTCCTGTTTCTTCACCCCAAGGACTTTCAGGGCACCTTGATCGAGCTCGAAGAGGTGTGACAGTCGGGCGCGGGGAAGAGGTTTGCCGGTTGAGCCGTGCGGGGTTATAACGCGGCCGAACGCTCCACCGCAGAGATTTTTGATGCCTCTCTTCTCTACCTTTGCAATCTACTTCATCATCTGGTGGATCACGCTTTTCGTCGTGCTGCCGCTCGGTGTGCGTACGCAAGCCGAAGAGAATGACGTCGTCCCCGGCTCCGTCGAGAGTGCTCCAGCCCGTTTCCGCGCCCTCAGGGTCGTACTGCTGACCACGGTCATTGCCGCCGTCATCCATCTCGGCTGGTACATTGTTTCGGTGAAGCTCGGCTACGACATCGATGCAATCCCACGCTTCGCGCCGGAATTCTACTGACGCCGGGAACGCAGCGACACGGTTTCGTGAATCGACAGCCACTCGCCCGCCCGCTAATAAAGGGCATGCTGTATTTTGCCCGCCTCCTCCTGTGCCTTTGGCTCGCCGCCTTTGCCGCGAGTACCGTTGCGCAGGCGGCAGGTAGCACGGCGATGATGATCGCCATGGCAGCCGATGCCGGCTCGCAGATGGCAGGGTGCCCGGATTGCGATGATGAGCCTGGCGACGCTGACGGCTTTGCCTGCAACGTCGACTGCACCTCCCTCGGGTCGGGCCTGCCCGTCGATTATCCCGGATACCGACCGATCGTCCCGTCGAAAGCCTTCGGCCCCGCTGCGGCTGACGATCGGCCTGGCCGTATCGGACCGCCGGACCCTCTTCCCCCAAAACATTTCGCCTGATCTGACGCGCAATGCCTGAGAGGCGCGTGGAACGGTCAGTTTCCGTGCCACGGCGACCGTCGCCGAAGCAAGGTTTCAGCCGTCCTCCGTCGCTTTGATAGGCGCTGGCGGCCCGGGCACGCGGCCAGGCCAGACATGCGCCACCTCAGCCACGTCGTTCCGATGCCGGCCTTCAGGCAGGACGATAGCTGCAATCGAAATCGTATATGAGGAAGACAATGATCTTTTCCACGGCCGCATGCGCCGGCCTATCCCGGCGAAGTGTTGTGGGCTTGCTTGCCACCGGCGCCGGCTTCGTCCTGTTGTCATACAGGATCGGGGCAGCGACCTCTGTCCCGCGCGCGATCGCTTTCGATGGCGATGCGCTCGTAACTGCGATCGAAGGAGAGATCCGACGGTTCGCTCCCGTGATCGGCTGGCAGGTCCTGAAGTCACCCGGTTTCGTGACGGCGCTCGCCAGCCTCCCCGGGCGGCCGGGCGAGATCGTCGCCGGACTGACGGGGGGCGGCATCGCACGTTCTTCGGATGGCGGCAGCAGCTGGCAATTCCCGGGAAAGGGACTGCCGGCGGCGCCCGTAACTGCATTGGCCGCATCCGCCGCAGCGCCCGACACGCTCTACGCCGCCGTTGCAGGTGACGGGCTCTGGCACAGCACCGACAACGGGGCGGTCTGGAGCCTCGCAATGGACCGGCCCTGGATCGGGGAGGGGGAACGCGAGATCGTCGGGCTCGCCTCGGTGAATACCGCCTCGGGCATGGGGGGCATCTGGATCTATGCCGCAACCGAGGCCGGCTTGATCCGGGTGCAGACTGCTTCTGCCGCTGGCAGGCGATCGTAGCGGGCGACGCGATGGACGCTCTGATTGCCGGCAGCCCGCAAAAACCGGAAGCACCCTTGCCCAAGGGGGAGGCGGTCCGCGCGCTCGTCTCCTGCCTCGCGGACTCCGAGAGGCTGTTCGCCGCGATGCCTTCCGGTCTTTGGACTTCCGCAGATGCGGGCGTGAACTGGTCCCGCAGCTCGGAGCTGAATGCGCTCGCCCTGGCATCGCATCCACAAAACCCCGAACAGCTTGCCGCCGTCACGAAAGATGCGGTCGTAGTCAGCCGCGATGGCGGCAGAAACTGGACGAAGCTCTGAAGGAGAACTCTCTTGCGAAATAAACTTTCCCTGGCCGTTTTTCTCGCCTTGGCGACCCCGGCCCTTGCCGAAAAACCGATGACGGTCTGGCGCGATCCGGATTGCGGCTGCTGCGACGCCTACGTCGATTACCTGCGCTCCGAGAACTTCGAGGTTCACGTGATCGATGACCGCGACTTCGTCAACCGTTCGGTGGCGGCGGGGGTGCCTGAGCGTGGCATGGGTTGCCACCTGGCGGAAATCGACGGCTATACCCTGAGCGGTCTGATACCGGCCGATATCATCCGGCGTTTGCTCCATGAACGCCCCGCCGTCACGGGTATCACGCTGCCGGGCATGCCGGCGAATGCGCCGGGTATGGCTTCCAAAAAGACGGGGTCGTTGCGCATCTTTTCTTTCGGTCCCGACGGCCCGGCGGTCTATTCCGATGAGTGAGCAGCGGAGGCGGGGCCGATGCGTGTGCGCAAACTCATGACGGCCTTTGTCGCGGCGGGCATCGGCGCTGCGGGCTGGTTTGCCGCCGCTGCGCAGCGGCCGGTGGCCAACGGCCTGACCTTTCTGGGGGAGGCCGTCACGTCCGAACAGATCGACGTTGGACAGGCGATCTACCAGGACCATTGCGCCTCTTGCCACGGAGTGCGGCTGGAAGGAGAGCCTGACTGGCGACGGAGAAAAGCGAGCGGCCGCATGCCCGCGCCGCCGCATGATGCAACCGGACATACCTGGCATCATTCGGATCAGGAGCTGTTCACCTTCACCAAATCGGGTCTCGGCGCGGTTCTACCGGACTACGAAAGCGATATGCCCGCTTTTGGGGGGCTGCTGACCGATGCCGAGATCACCGCGGTTCTGGGGTTCATCAAGAGCAGGTGGCCGGAGCGCCAGCGCAAAATACAGACCCGGATCACCGCGGGCGGCGGGCAGAGCCATGAGAACAACGGGAGACTCGAAAATGAGTGAAATCGTAAAAGCCGCCAGCACGAGGCAAGTAGCTGGCCTGCGGATGCCGTTCGGCCGCCGCGGCTGGATCCTTGTCGGACTGGGCGTTGCCGGAACCGGCCTGGCCGCAAATTGGGACTGGCTCGCAGCGGCGGGTGTGGCCCCCATTCTCTTGAGCCTCGCGCCCTGCGCGGTGATGTGTGCCACCGGATATTGCGTCATGTGCCGAAGCAAGAAGCCGGCCGATTCATCGGCCACCGATGAACGAACCAAGTGACCAGAGAAAGGAGAGACCAGGATGAATACCATTACGAAGCTAACGCTTTCAGCAGCACTGCTCATTGCAACCGCCGCCTATGCGAACCATAGCGCGCCCCCCGTCGCGAAAGACGAGGCGGTTAAGGGCGGCATGGATATGATGGGTGGCGACATGTCCGGAATGAAGGGCATGATGGACATGATGCGCGCCATGGGGCCGATGATGGAGGCATGCGCGGGGATGATGAAGCAGATGGCTCATCATCATCCGCTGCACGGCGACGAGGCGGCTCCGGCCACCGAACGGGAAGCAAAGCCTTTGCCGCAGGACCGCTGACGCAACTCCGTAGGATATTAGACGAGGGCGGCCTCTCGAAGGACCAACGGGGGGCCGCCTTCAACGCTCTTTCACCCCTAAAATATGACGTAGCAGAACCGGGGGCGGGAAGCTTGCAGGCCGGCCGGCGCGTGTGTGCACTTGACAGACAGATTATTGACGTTTTCTCGCGCCTGCTTCGCCAGGAGGGGGCGATGAAAAAGCAAAAAAAAACAAGGCCAAAGCCTTGTTTTTTAAGTGTCGCGTGATCTTTAATCCGTTTCCGGCGGCAGCGAACGAGCGCGCCTAAGATCTTATCCTCCCAAGACTTGACCGCGAATTTCGGCAAGAATTTGGTCTTCCTGCCTGTTTTGTGAGCCGAAATTAGCTCAAACCTTGGGCGCTGTCATCTGCTTTTTTTGCATTTTTGCTACAGTCGGGTAAAATTTTTCCGTTGACACCAACTGTCTTCGTCCTGTTACTAGCGTGCTCTTTTGCCGCAGGGTCGCGACCCGTATTTCTCATCCGGGTTATGTGTCGACGCAGCGATAGCCGGCCTTAAGGCAGGGTTCCCTTCCGCGCGCGAAGCGGCTATGAACGCTGAACTCGAAAGGCTCCCGTCGATGCGTCGCCGGGAAAATCAAGAGCCCTGTTAGAATGGCAACAGCTGCCTACCCTGATCTCAGGCGAAGGAGCGGCCGAAGCACAACGTCATTTTGCCTGAATCCGTCGATAGTGCGAATTCACCAGTTCTGGAACCCGTCATGCGCCTGTCCCGCTTTTTCATGCCCATCTTGAAGGAAAATCCGAAGGAAGCGGAAATCGTTTCCCATCGACTGATGCTGAGGACAGGCATGGTCCGCCAGCAGTCCGCGGGCATCTATACGTGGCTGCCGCTCGGCAAGCGCGTGCTGGACAAGGTGAATGCGATCATTCGCGAGGAGCAGAACCGTTCCGGCGCCATCGAACTGCTGATGCCGACACTGCAGTCGGCGGAGCTCTGGCAGGAGAGCGGGCGCTATGACGCCTATGGCAAGGAGATGCTGCGCATCAAGGACCGGCAGGACCGGCCGATGCTCTACGGACCGACGAACGAGGAGATGATCACCGACATCTTCCGCTCCTACGTCAAGTCCTACCGCCATCTGCCGCTGAACCTTTACCATATCCAGCTGAAGTTCCGTGACGAGATCCGTCCGCGCTTCGGCACCATGCGTTCGCGCGAGTTTCTGATGAAGGACGCCTATTCCTTCGATCTCGACCGGGCAGGGGCGGAGCACGCCTATAACAAGATGTTTGCCGCCTATCTCCGCACCTTCGACCGGATGGGCCTGCGCGCCATACCGATGCGTGCCGACACGGGCCCGATCGGCGGGAATCTCAGCCACGAGTTCATCATCCTTGCCGACACGGGCGAGTCCGAGGTGTTCTGCCACAAGGACTTCCTCGGCTTCGACATTCCGGGCGAGGATACGAATTTCGACGACGTCGCGGGCCTGAAGACGATCTTCGACAAGTGGACGTCGCGCTATGCGGCGACCTCGGAAATGCACGACGAGGCCGCCTTCGGCGCCATCCCCGAAGGCGAACGCCTGTCCGCGCGCGGCATCGAGGTGGGCCACATCTTCTATTTCGGCACCAAATATTCCGAGGCGATGGGTGCGAAAGTGCTCGGGCCGGACGGCAAGGAACACACGGTGCACATGGGCTCCTATGGTATCGGTCCGACCCGCCTGGTGCCGGCGATCATCGAAGCTTCGCATGACGACAACGGCATCATCTGGCCGAAAGCGATCGCTCCCTTCGACGTCGTCGTCATCAACATGAAAACGGGCGATGACGCTTGCGATGCGGCTTGCGGCAGGGTCTACTCCGATCTCGGCAAGGCTGGATTCGACGTTCTTCTTGACGACACCGACGAGCGCGCCGGCGGGAAGTTCGCGACCGCCGACCTTATCGGCGTGCCGGTGCAGGTGATCGTCGGACCGCGTTCGATCGCGAACGGCGAAGTCGAAGTGAAGGACCGCAGGACCGGCGCGCGGGAGACGATGACCGTCGAAGCGGCGATCAACAAACTGGTCGCGGCGAGATAACAGACGAAGGGATCGATGATGACCGCGGCGACGGATGAGCAAGTGCAGGCTGCCGCTCCATCCAGCATATCTTCCAGCCGTCCCTTCTCCGCCTTCGAGCGTATGGTCGCCTGGCGCTACCTGCGTTCGCGGCGCAAGGAAGCGTTCATCTCGGTCATTGCCGGCTTTTCCTTCATAGGGATCATGCTTGGGGTGGGAACGCTGATCATCGTCATGGCGGTGATGAACGGCTTCCGAACCGAGCTCATTTCGCGCATTCTCGGCATGAACGGCCATATGATCGTCCAGCCTCTGGACGGCCCGCTCACCAATTATGCCGATCTTGCCACCAATTTCTCCGCCGTTCCGGGCGTGACCATGGCCATTCCGATCGTCGAGGGCCAGGTTCTCGCACAGGGCCTGGGCGATGCGTCGACGGGTGCGCTCGTTCGCGGGATACGCGCCGACGACCTCACCAAGCTGAAGTCGATCTCGGGAAATATTCAGTCCGGCGACCTCGTCGGCTTCGCCTCGGGCAGCGGCGTCGCCATCGGCTCGCGCATGGCCGAGCAGCTGGGCATCCGGGTGGGTGGGACGATCACGCTCACCTCGCCGAACGGCGACGTCACGCCGATGGGCATGAATCCGAGGGTCAAGGCCTATACCGTCTCGGCCATCTTCGAGATGGGCATGTCGGAATACGACGCCACCATCATCTTCATGCCGCTCGAGGAAGCGCAGCTCTATTTCAATGCCGAAGGCCTCGTCCAGTCGATCGAGATATTCGCCGAGCATCCGGACGCGGTCGACGAGCTTCGCAAGCCGGTGGAGGATGCCGCCGGCCGGCAGATATTCATTACGGACTGGCGCGAGCGCAACAGAACATTCTTTTCCGCGCTCGAGGTGGAACGGAACGTGATGTTCATGATCCTGACGCTGATCGTGCTGGTCGCGGCGCTGAACATCATCTCCGGCCTGATCATGCTGGTGAAGGACAAGGGCAGCGATATCGCGATCCTTAGGACGATGGGCGCGACCTCCGGCTCGGTGATGCGCATCTTCTTCATGACGGGCGCCGCAATCGGGGTCACGGGAACCATCGCGGGCGTCGTCCTCGGGGTCGTCGTCTGCCTCAACATCGAGTCGATCCGCCAGTTCTTCTCCTGGGTGTCCGGCGCCACGCTCTTCGATCCGGAGCTCTATTTCCTCAGCCAGCTTCCGGCCGATATGAACGCCGACGAGACCGTCACCGTCGTCGTCATGGCGCTTGCGCTTTCCTTCCTTGCCACGATCTTCCCGGCATGGCGCGCCTCGCGCCTCGATCCGGTGCAGGCCCTGCGGTACGAATAACAAGGACAACAGCTTAAATGAATGCGCGCGTGGCACTGCAGCTCTCCGGCATCGAGCGGCACTATGGCGAGGGCGACACGTTTCTGCCGATCCTCAAGGGAGCCGACCTGACGTTGCGAAGCGGCGAGACGGTCGCCCTCGTGGCCCCGTCCGGTACCGGAAAGTCGACATTGCTTCATATCGCCGGGCTGCTCGAACACCCGGACGAGGGCGAGGTGCTCGTGAACGGCACCTCCTGCAACGGGCTCAGCGATGACCGGCGAACCGCCATCCGCCGCAACGAGATCGGCTTCGTCTACCAGTTCCATCATCTCCTGCCGGAATTCTCGGCGCTGGAGAACATCATGATGCCGCAACTGATCGCCGGATTGCCCAAGGCCGAGGCGGCGGAGCGGGCATCGGCCCTCCTGGACTATATGCGCATCGGCCATCGCGGCAGCCACCGCCCGACCGAGCTTTCCGGCGGCGAGCAGCAGCGCGTCGCCATCGCCAGGGCGGTCGCCAATGCGCCGCTCATCCTTCTGGCGGACGAGCCGACCGGCAACCTCGACCCCGAGACGGCCGGCTATGTGTTCGAGGCGCTGGAAGCCCTGGCGCGCCAGTCCGGGCTCGCGGCGCTGATCGCCACCCACAATCACGAACTCGCTTCACTCATGGATCGCCGCGTCACCATCGAGGACGGCAAGGTCGTCGAACTGAAATAGTTCGGCCGCCGCTGCGCCTACTTGGCTCCGACCTCACTCGCGGCGCGGTCACCCGCTTCGGGCTGCGCTCCTTGCATGTTCCATTCGAGGCGTGTCGACCCTCGGAAGGGCATGCACGAATGCGGGCCGCCGGTGCACGTTAACCATAGCCACTGAATAGCGGGTCTTCTATGCAGACTTCCTTGACTATCGAACAAAATTAGAACAAAAAGGGAACAGTAGCGGAAAGGAGACAAGTTATGGCTGATTTCGTACGTGATCTTGCTGCCTTCGCCTCGATGAGCCTTTTCATCGTGAGCATCTCGGTAATCGCTCTCGGCCTGTGACCGGGATTTATCGAGCGTGCTCCGCGTTCCTGTCGAACGCGCACTAAACACCACACGCCGGGCAAAAACCCCGGCGGCCCGTCCTTGAGACTGGACAGTTGGGACGGGAAACAGGATATCCTCGGCGCCGGACAAGAATCGGAGTGCGGCGATGACAGGCAACCAGAGTATCGGGCACGGCACAGGGGCTGCGGCGGATCCGCAGTTCGTTCACCTGCGGGTGCATTCCGCCTATTCGTTGCTGGAAGGCGCCCTGCCTTTGAAGAAGATCATCGGCAAGGCGGTCGCCGACGATCAGCCGGCGATCGGCATCGCCGACACCAATAATCTATTCGCGGCGCTCGAATTCTCGCAGAAGGCCGCGGACGACGGATTGCAACCGATCATCGGCTGCCAACTCTCCATCGATATGGAGGACGAAGCGGAGGGCGAGCGGCGTGGAAACGCGCATCAGTTCGTCAAGCTTCCCGCGATCGTGCTGATCGCGGCGACCGATGACGGTTACGCTCGCCTGGTAGAGCTCGTCAGCCGCGCCTATCTCGAAGGCGAGGGACACCAGCAGGCGCGAATAAGCCGCTCCTGGCTCGCCGCAGGCGGTACGTCCGGGCTGATCGCGCTGACCGGGGCGGGAGCCGGCCCGGTCGACTTGGCGCTGAAGTCGGGTTCGCCGGCCCTGGCCGAGGCACGCCTGAAAGTCTTGATCGAGCTTTTCGGCGATCGCCTCTATGTCGAACTGCAGCGGCACGGGAATTACGACCGGCGTCACGAGAACCGCATGATCGATCTCGCCTACCGGTTCGACGTTCCGCTCGTTGCCACCAACGAGGCGTTTTTCCCGTCGCCGTCCGACTATGATGCCCACGATGCGCTGATGGCCGTCGCTCACAATGCGATGGTGTCCGACGACAGCCGTTTCCGTCTGACCCCGGATCATTATTTGAAGAGCCGCAAGGAGATGGCGGCGCTCTTCGCGGATCTGCCCGAGGCATTGGAGAATACGATCGAGGTGGCGCGGCGCTGCTCCTTCATGTTGAAGACCCGCGGACCGATCCTGCCGCGCTTTACCGGCGCTTCGGATGATCCGGAGGAGGCCGAACGCGCGGAGGTGGCGGAGCTGCGCCGGCAGGCGGAGGAGGGGCTGGAGGGCCGGCTCGCCAAACTCGGCATGGCGCCCGGCTACAAGGAAGAGGACTATCGGGAGCGGCTGGCCTTCGAACTCGGCGTCATCGAGCGGATGAAGTTTCCGGGCTACTTCCTCATCGTTGCGGACTTCATCAAATGGGCCAAGCAGCATGACATTCCGGTCGGGCCGGGCCGCGGCTCGGGTGCCGGCTCGCTGGTCGCCTATGCCCTGACGATCACCGATGTCGACCCGATGCGCTTCTCTCTGCTTTTCGAGCGCTTCCTCAATCCCGAACGCGTGTCGATGCCCGATTTCGACATCGATTTCTGCCAGGACCGCCGCGAGGAGGTCATCCGCTACGTGCAGCAGAAATACGGCCGCGAGCAGGTGGCGCAGATCATTACCTTCGGTTCGCTGCAGGCGCGCGCAGCACTGCGCGATGTCGGCCGCGTGCTGGAAATGCCCTACGGCCAGGTCGACAAGATCTGCAAGCTGGTGCCGAACAATCCCGCCAACCCGACGCCGCTTTCCAAGGCGATCGAGGAGGAACCGCGCCTGCAGGAGGAGGCGGAGAAGGAGCCGGTCGTTGCCCGCCTCCTCGACATCGCCCAGAAGATCGAGGGGCTTTACCGCCATGCCTCGACGCACGCGGCCGGCATCGTCATCGGCGACAGGCCGCTCTCGCAGCTCGTGCCGATGTACCGCGATCCGCGCTCCGACATGCCGGTCACCCAGTTCAACATGAAATGGGTCGAGCAGGCGGGTCTCGTGAAGTTCGACTTCCTTGGCCTGAAGACGCTGACCGTTCTGAAGACGGCCGTCGACTTCGTCGGCAAGCGCGGCATCCACATCGACCTGGCAAGCATTCCGCTCGACGATCTGAAGACCTACGAGACCCTTTCGCGCGGCGAGACGGTCGGCGTGTTCCAGGTGGAAAGCGCCGGCATGCGAAAGGCGCTGATCGGCATGCGCCCGGACTGCATCGAGGACATCATCGCGCTTGTGGCGCTCTATCGCCCGGGACCGATGGAGAACATCCCGGTCTACAACGCCCGCAAGCACGGCGAGGAAGAGATCGAATCGATCCATCCGAAGATCGATTACCTCCTCAAGGAGACACAGGGCGTCATCGTCTACCAGGAGCAGGTGATGCAGATCGCCCAGGTGCTCTCGGGCTATTCGCTCGGCGAGGCCGACCTTCTGCGCCGCGCCATGGGCAAGAAGATCAAGGCGGAGATGGACAAGCAACGCGCCCGGTTCGTTGACGGTGCCGTCAAGAATGGCGTCTCGAAGCCGCAGGCCGACCTGATCTTCGACCTTCTCGCCAAGTTCGCCAATTACGGCTTCAACAAGTCGCACGCAGCCGCCTACGCCATCGTCTCCTACCAGACCGCCTACATGAAGGCGCATTATCCGGTCGAGTTTCTCGCAGCGTCGATGACGCTCGACATGTCGAACACGGACAAGATCAACGATTTCCGCCAGGACGCGATGCGCCTCGGCATCCAGGTGGTCGCGCCGTCCGTGCAGACCTCCCACCGCCACTTCGAAACCGGCGACAACCGCATCTATTATTCGCTCGCCGCCCTCAAAGGCGTCGGCGAGTCTGCCGTCGACCACATCGTCGCCGTACGTGCCGATCGGCCTTTCGCAAGTCTCGAAGATTTCTGCCTGAGGATCGATCCGAAGCTCTTGAACCGGCGTGTTTTCGAAAGTCTGATCGCCGCCGGTGCTTTCGACTGCTTCGGCTACGACCGGGCGGAGCTCGTCGGCGGCCTCGATCGTATCCTCGGTTTCGCCCAGCGCGCCCAGGAAAACAAGGTGAGCGGCCAGAGCGACATGTTCGGCGCGGGTGCCGCAACGGGGCCCGAGAAGATCGCGCTCCCGCCCTTTACGCCGTGGCTCGCTTCGGAGAAGCTGCATCGCGAGTTCCAGGTTTTGGGCTTCTATCTCTCCGCCCATCCGCTCGACACCTACAACAATCTGCTCGCCAAGATGCGCGTGCAGACATTTGCGGATTTCTCGGCAGCCGTAAAACAGGGAGCGGCGGCGGGCCGCCTCGCCGGGACGGTGACGTCGAAGCAGGAACGCAAGACGCGCACCGGCAACAAGATGGGGATCGTCGCCTTCTCGGACGCTTCGGGCCAATTCGAGGCCGTACTCTTCTCCGAAATGCTGAACCAGTATCGCGACCTTCTGGAGCCCGGCAAATCGCTGGTGATGACGGTCGACGCCGAAGAGCGGCCGGAAGGGATCGGCCTCCGCATCCGAACCCTGCGTTCGCTCGAGGAAGAATCGCTGCAGATGCAGAAGGCCTTGCGCGTCTATGTGCGCGACTGCGGACCGCTGCGCTCCATCGCCTCGCATCTGAACGCCAAGGGGGACGGCCTGGTTTCCTTTATCGTCATCAAGGACAACGGGCAGCGGGAGATCGAAGTCGAGCTCAACGAGAAATACCGGATCTCACCCGAGATCGCCGCCGCCCTTCGCTCCGCTCCCGGGGTGGTGGACGTCGAGCTGGTTTAGGGCACGTCGAGATCCATTTTGAGTTTATGACGGCAGCGAGATGGATAATGGCGTTGAAGCTCTGGTCGGTTTTGTCGCTTGAATACCTCGAGTACCGACCGTGCGCCACTCCATTTGTCCTTTGATCGTAGCCGATCAAAGGACAAAAACATGCAGCAGCTCACAGTGCTACAGCGACCTTTGCGCGTAAGGCGCGCGGCGCTGTAGGAAACGTATCGGAGGACTGCAATCTCTCCTCACCTCATCCCTTATGTGGACGGCTCCCCTTTGCAAGTGTTTTTTGCAGATTTTTTGATCGGATCGCTTGCTTCCATATGTTCGGCCTTTCGGTGTGGCCGCACAGGGCCACTGGCCAAGATGGTTTCCGCAACGCCTGTGCCAAACAGTGCAACGGCCTTGGAAGGCCATTGGGATGAGCGGCGTGTCAAGCGTCTTGGGAATCGATTGATCGCACCATCTGCTTGTTCTCTTGCAAGTTCACAGCATCAGCCGGACACGGGCGGCTTTGTGTTGCGCGCCCATGGCGGCCAATCTCTATGCGGCCTGCGGCTGCTCTTCCATCCTCCGATAGGTTTGGCCGCTTACCATCAGCTTCCAGGCGATCCGGGCGATCTTGTTGGCGAGCGCCACGGCAACAAGCTTAGGCTTTTTGCGTTGCAGCAGTCCGGTGAGCCATTGCGAGGCATGCCGGCTTCGGCCGGCTCTGACCTGTTGAAGAAGAGAGGTCGCCCCAACCACCAGAACGCTTCGCAGCATCTCGTCGCCGGCACGGGTGATCACCCCAAGCCTCGTCTTGCCAGCGGTCGAATGATCCTTGGGCGTCAGTCCCA
>NZ_JBQEMS010000026.1:0-55224 GCF_052044265.1 Sinorhizobium sp. 22678
TTCTAGAGTCTGTCAGGTTTATGTTGAAACATATCCTGCATGCCTGAGATAGGCGGCGCATTCGTGCGGGTTGAAGGCTTTGAGGACTTCGCCGAGGCGTCTCCATGTCGCGTCGACGCTGCGCTCGTCGGATTTGCGCAGCAGGGTCTTCAGTTTGGCGAACATCATCTCGATCGGATTGAGGTCGGGGCTGTAAGGCGGCAGGAAGAACAGATGGGCGCCGGCATCGCGGATGGCGTTGCGCGCAGGCTTGCCCTTATGGCTGCCGAGATTGTCGAGGATGACGATATCGCCGGGACTGAGGGTTGGTGCCAGGCATTGCTCGACCCACGCGGTGAAGGCAATGCCGTTGATCGGGCCATCGAGCACGAAGGGCGCGACGATGCGGTCGTGGCGCAGCCCGGCGAGGAAGGTCAGCGTCTTCCAATGGCCATGCGGTATTCTGGCGAAAAGCGGCTGGCCGCGCTGACACCAGCCGCGGGTGCGCGTCATGTTGGTTTTGACCCAGGTTTCGTCGACGAACACCAGGCGGCGCGGATCAAGTCGATGTTGATGGGTCTTCCAGCGGCTTCGGAACCGCGCCACCTTCGGCCTGTCCTGTTCGCTGGCGATCAGCGTTTTTTTTAAATGTCTTGCCTTCGCGGCGCAGGAAACGCCAAACGGTGTCGTGAGAGACATCGATCCCGGCCGCCTTCAGATCGGCGGCAAGCGCCCGCACCGTCCAATCGGGCTTGGCCGCCAGCCGACGGTGAACCTCATCGGCCGCCGCGCCCCGCAGCATGGGTTTGACATGGCCACCCATCTTGGCCGGCGCCAAACCGCGGCCGGACCGGTCGAGCTGGCCGATCCGCACCGCCGTCGCCGCTGATATTCCAAAGCGCAACGCTGCCGCCCGCACCGTCATGCCTCCTGCCAAGGCGTCGGCGACGCGCTGGCGTAAATCAAGAGAAAGAGGTCGCGCCATCATTGCTGGCCTCCTCACCAGCAATGATCTTGAATCACAATCGAAGCAAAAAGGGAATCCCGGTTCGATTCAGCTTAAGGCTGACCGACTCTAGGGCGTCCTCTACCTCATCTGTGCTTGTCACAGAGATGAGAGCAGCGCCGCGTCTGCGGCGCGGGAAGCGTTCTTTCAGCCCAAGGACTTGGTCTGGCTGGATCCCTGTGACGAGCACAACAAACAGGCCGCGGCGGGTATCCCGAATCTCAACAGGCCTTAGAGCACTTCCAGACCAAAGCAGGGGCACTGTCCAAGTGCGGGCCCCTCGGCGAGGCCTGCGAAGGTGCGCACTTTCAGGCAGCGTCGATATCCGTTTTCGAGAAATCATCGCCTTTGAACAGAAGAGGAAGACGGTATTCCTTGGCGCAGGCATAGGAGAAGCAGTCACCAAAATTCAGTCGCGCCGGGTGCGCGACAAAACGGCCATAGTTGCGAGCCGCTTCAATGGCCTTGTCATGTAGGGAGCCACTCACGGACACTTCGCGCGCGCCGATCGTCTCCATGAACTTCGCTACGTCCTCTTGAACCTCATCGATCAACTCGGGCGGAGTAGGGGCCTGATCGCCGAACTGCGAGATCGAGACTATCCGGGCTAAGCCGATCACCGCCTCGAACATCGAAAGCGCCGAGTAAATCTTAGGATTTTCCGACATTTCGATCTTGGCGAGGAGGTAACCTGCTTCTTCTTCACCAGCCAGGATGGCCACGATTGCCGACGCGTCCAAGAACATCATATCTCCCACATGTCGTCAGTAAATTTCTTCATGTCGAAGTCTGGCTTGTTAGGCCCCATCTTGGCTCGCACACTGTCCTGAATTTTCCTGACGCGCTCTTTTAGCGGCACTACTTGTTCCGCTCGCGCCAACTCATTTTCCAGAGCGCGTCTGACCGCTTCGGTCTTCGTCGGGGCTTTGGTGACCTGCTGCACTTTCTTTGCCAGCGCATCGACATCGTCGTCGCGAATGTAGAGAGACAAGACCTGTTCCTCGTGTATATGTAGTGTGGAATATTCGAATATATTAGTTGGAATATACGTTAAGTGCAAGGATCAGGGCGCATCCGCCTCTCCAATCGGCTTTCGGTCAGGCGCGAAGAGAATGGTGAGGAGCGTCGCCCGCTCGTTTCTGCTAAGCTCGAAAACGTATGGTCTTTGACCAGCAAACCACGGCAAAGGCGGGCTTCCAATGAGCGATCCAAAACCCGAACGGCTCCACCTTACCTTGGCTGAGCTGATCAGCGAACAAATTGAGCAGCGGAATGCAACAGAGCTGCGAGCCGTGCTGTCAACCGGAAACGAAATCACGATGCATGGACGGTTCACGGTCGGCAGTGACTTCATAATCTACAGAACCGCAAAGGATGGTAGCGGCAAATGGGTGATGACTCCCTTTGCTCATATCGTCCAGCTGGCAATCTAGTCTATTTTCAGATCCGGGTCATGCGTGAGGGCATCGCGCCTGTTCTACAGTGCCGCCTTCAGGGCAACGGCGCACATCTGTCCGTCACATTCGAAGCCTTTCGCCTTCCGGGTCGAAGGGCGGCCGTCCCAGGATGACTGCGTCATGGGGGCGGCCGAGGATGGCGACACTCACCTTGTCGCCCGGTTTCGCCATGTCAGCCTTGATGTAGCAGAGCGCCAGCGACATGCCGACCGTATAGCCGTAGGCGCCGGACGAAACATGGCCGATCGGGGTGCCGTCACGGAGAAAGATCGGCTCGCCGCCGGTGGCGTCCGCATCCGTGGCGTCGATCGATATCATGGCGAGCTTCTGCCTCGGACGCTTCCCTGCGATTTCCTGGTAGGGGACCTTGTTGAGGAACGCGTCCTTGTCAAGCTTGATCAGCCGGTCGAGAGCGCATTCCTGCGGCCAGTATTCCGGCGAATACTCGCGGCTCCAGCTGCCATAGCCCTTTTCGATGCGCAGCGAGGCGAGTGCGCGTGAGCCGACCGGGCCCGCGCCGAGAACCGCGCCGGCCTCCAGCAAGGCGTCGTAGAGCCCGACCTGCCGGTCGGCGTCGCAGTAGAGTTCCCAGCCGAGATCGCCGGTGAAGGAGACGCGCAGCGCGATAACCTCGACGCCGGCGACACGCATCCTGCGCGACCGCATGAAGGGGAAGTTCTCGTTGTAAAGGTCGTCATTCGTCAGGCGCATCAGCAATTCGCGCGATTTCGGCCCGGCGATGTTGAAGGCGCAAAGGCGCTCCGTCATCGAGGTAAGGCTCGTGCCCTCGGGAAGCGGAACCGCATTGAAGAAGCGCTGGTGGTAGCGTTCCGCCATGCCGGAGCCGAAGATCATGAAGTCGTCGTCGCCGAGCTTCGTCACGGTGAAATCGCCCGCAATGCCCCCCCGCTTTCCGATGAGAGGCGTCAGGCACGACCGGCCGACCGTCGTGGGCATGCGGTTGGCGAAAAGCGCGTTCAGCCAGTCGGAGGCACCCGGTCCCTTCACCGCGTATTTCGCAAAGTTGGAAATGTCGATGATGCCGGCGCTTTCGCGCAGCATGCGGGCCTCGCGGCCGACGGGCGCCCACCAGTTCTGGCGGGTAAAGCCGGTCGTCTCTTCCTTCGGCTCGCCATCGGCGGAAAACCAGAGGGGATGTTCCCAGCCGAAATTCAGGCCGAAGACGGCGCCCATCGCCTTCTGCTTCTCATAGGCCGGCCGGGTGCGTACCGGGCGTCCGGCCGCCCGCTCCTCATTGGGGAAATGGATCTTGAAGCGGTGGCTGTACTGGTCCTGCACGCGCGCCTTGGTGAAGGCCTTGTTCGCCCAGTGGCCGAAGCGCGCCATGTCCCAGCCGAACATGTCGAGCGACGGTTCGCCCTCGATCATCCATTCCGCCGCAAGCTTGCCCATGCCGCCCGACTGCGAGAAGCCGGGGATGATGCCGTTGCAGCAGAAGTAGTTCGTCATTTCCGGCACGGGGCCGAAGAGGACCGCGCTATCGGGCGACCAGATCATCGGCCCGTTGATGACGCGCTTGATGCCCGCCGTTCCGACCACCGGCACGCGGTCGATCGCGCGCATCATGTTTTCCTCGATGCGTTCGAGGTCGTCGGGGAAGAGTTCGTGACCGAAGCCGAGCGGCGTGCCCTCTTCGGCCCAGAAACGCATGTCGCGCTCATAGGCACCGATCAGCAGGCCCAGGCCCTCCTGCCGGAGGTAATATTCGCCGTCGCGGTCCGCGACGGAGGGAAGCCGCCGGTCGAGGGCGGCGATCTCCGCTATGGTCTCGGTCACGAAATACTGGTGTTCCGTCGGCATCAGCGGAAGTTCGAGCCCCGCCATGGCCGCGACTTCGCGGCCCCAGAGCCCGGCGGCGTTGACCACCCACCGGGTGCGGATGTCGCCCTTCGGCGTGCGCACGATCCAGCTGCCGTCCGCTTGCGCCTCCGTACCGGTGACGGGCGTGAAGCGGTGGATTTCGGCGCCGCGCTTGCGCGCGCCTGCGGCATAGGCCATCGTCACGCCGGAGGGGTCGACATTGCCGCCCTCCGGCTCGTACATGATGCAGCGGATGCCGTCGAAGTTCACGAGCGGATGCAGCCGCTCCGCTTCGTCACGGCCGATCTCGTAGAAGTTCATCTTGTAGCGGCGCGCCTTGGCCTCCTGGAGCCGGAGCTGGTGCTCGCGCGCCTCGGTCTGCGCAAGATAGAGCGAACCCGGCTGGAAGATGCCGCAGCCTTGCCCGGTCTCGACCTCCAACTCCTTGTAGAGCGCCATTGTATAATGCTGAAGCAGACTGATGTTCGTGGAGTCGTGCAGACCGTGGATGTTGGCGGCCGCATGCCAGGTCGATCCCGATGTCAGTTCGCTGCGCTCGAGAAGCACGACGTCGGACCAGCCGAGCTTGGTGAGATGGTAGAGAATGGAGCAGCCGATGAGACCGCCGCCGATGACGACCGCTTGAGCGTGGGAGCGCATGAAAATCCAGCCTTGAAACGATGACCTCTGACGCCGGCAAATCTCTGCCGTCGCGGCTTCAGTTTAGGGACGAGCCGTTTTTTGCAAAGCGGCCCAAAGCGGGAAATCGGCCCCTATTGTCATCGAATGAACAAATAAAACGAGGTCATTGATCTCGCAATTTTCGTTTGTTGCCGGATGGGCTCTGGCTAGTGTGAAATCGGCCCTTTCGGTATCGGGGGTGAACCGGTCAGCCGATCACCTTCTGAGCCTCGGCGATGATCCAGTCGCGCACCTTCGAGACGGTCGTTCCCCTCGACGCCTGCCCTTCGGCGAGGTAGTAGTTCCACGCGCTCTTGGTGCGGATCTGGAACGGCTCGACAAGCAGGCCGCGATCCACATAGGTCCGCGCCAGCGACTGGGTGGTCACGATGCAGCCGGCGCCGCTCGCCGCCATTTCCAGCGCGATATTGGTGGAATTGGTGGAAAGCCGCTTGTCGTTCGCGGAGGCGTCTATTCCGAGCGCATCGGCCATTTCCTGCCAGAACTCCTGCCGCCCGTGCACCGCGATCCAGTTCGATTTCAGAACGTCGGCCGGCGTCCTGATCGCATTCTGCCCGTGAACGAGCTGGGGCGCGCATAGAAGCACAAGCCGGTCGTTCCACAATTGCATGCCGCTCGCCGGCATGTTGTCGAAGCGGCGGATCGAAATGAGGATATCGGCGATCTGCTCGGTCGAATCCTCCCAGATCGTGCCATGCAGAAGGATTTCAACGTCGGGATGTTTCCTGCTGAACCCGGCAACGCACCTTGCCAGCCAGTTTTCGGCAAGGCTCGTCGGGCAGGAGATGACGACGGTTTTGTTGCGCGCCGACGCAAGTACCGCTTCCGTGGCGAAGTCGATCTGGTTCAGAGCCTGGCGCAGGGTGGGAAGAAAGGCCTCTCCCATTTCGGTCAGCTTGAGGCTGCGCGGATAGCGGATGAAGAGCTGACGCCCGAGATATTGCTCGAGCGCCCGCACATGATTGCTGATGGCGGCCTGCGTATAGCCCAGTTCGTTGGCCGCCTCGGTGAAGCTGAGATGCCGGGCGGAGCATTCGAAGGAGCGGATGTAGTTCAATGGCGGCGGCGGCTTCATCTGAAAGTTCCCCTTTTGCTCCATGCTAGTCGGGCCCGTCCGGGACTTGCAAGGTGCACGCGTGCCATGACATGGTTTTTTTTGGCCATTGCCGCCGAACTTATCATGTGAAGACCGGTGCGTGATTGGCCATAGTTTCGGGGAGCGGAACAGAAAAATCATAAGTATCCGGAGCAGGGCCTTCTATGGCGCGGCTGCGCGGATCAGGGGATGAAAGGCAGTTCTCGATGAGCGGCAGACGCGGCGGCGGAAGACGATCGCGGGCAATCCGGGGCGGCGAGGGCATCTCGCAGCTGCCATGGCAGGAGGTCGTCAACACCTATTCCCCAATGCAGCTTCTCGACGAGGATCGTCTCGAGGCGCTTCATCGCAATTCGATGCGCATCCTCTCCGAAATCGGTATCCGCGTCATGAGCGAAAAGGCGATGGCGCTGTTCGAGAAGGCGGGCGCCATCGTCGACCGCGAGAACCTGATGATCCGCATCGACGAATCCATCGTCGAGGCGGCGCTCGCCACGACGCCGTCTTCCTTCACGCTGACCAGCCGCAATCCCGAAAAGCGTCTGACGATCGGCGGCAATAGGATCGCCTTCGGCCTCGTGGCAGGTCCTCCGAACGTGCACGACCGGATCAACGGCCGGCGGCAGGGAAATCTCGCCGATTACCAGAACTTCACGCGTCTCGCCCACCACTTCAACGCGATCCACATTCTCGGGAACCAGGTCTGCGCGCCGATGGAGCTGCCGGCCAATTCCCGGCACCTCGATACCTACAAGGCGAACATCACGCTCAGTGATCTCTGCTTCCATTGCACCGCCATCGGGCGGGGGCGGGCCGTGGACGGCATCAACATGATGGCGATCGCGCGCGGCATCAGCGTCGAGGAGATGCGCCGATCCCCCGGCGTCATCACGATCATCTCGGTGAACTCGCCGCGGCTTTTCGACGACGCAATGGCGGACGGACTGATCGCCATGGCCGAGCACGGGCAGCCCGTGACCATCACGCCCTTCACGCTAATGGGCGCCATGACGCCGGTGACGCTTGCGGCGGCACTCTGCCAGCAGAATGCCGAGGCGCTGTTCGGCGTCACGCTTGCGCAACTGGTCAATCCGGGTACGCCGGTCATGTATGGCGCATTCACGTCCAATGTGGACATGCGGTCCGGTGCCCCCGCCTTCGGCACACCGGAAAACGCCAAGGCCAACATCATCGCGGGTCAGCTCGCGCGGCGCTACAAGCTTCCCTATCGCACGTCGAACGCCAATGCCTCCAACGCCGTCGACCTTCAGGCGGCCTACGAGACGGAGATGGCCACCTGGGGTGCGGTGCTCGGGGGTGCCAACCTTATCTATCACGCTGCCGGATGGCTCGAAGGTGGCCTGACGGCCTCCTATGAGAAGCTGGTGCTGGACGTGGAGATCCTGCAGAACATGATGGGCTTCCTCGAGCCCATGCCATTCTCCGAGGACGATCTCGGTTTCGACGCCATCAAATCGGTACCGGCCGGAGGACACTTCTTCGGTTCCGAACATACGATGGCGCGATACGAAACTGCTTTCTACCAGCCGATGCTGTCCAACTGGCAGAATTACGGCAGCTGGCAGGAAGCCGGCGGGCACGACGCGCTGGAGCGCGCGACCGGCATCTGGCAGCAAGCCCTGAGCGAATACGAGGAACCGGTCCTCGACCCGGCGATCCGGGAAGAGCTCGATGCCTACATGATCAAGCGGCGAGCGGAGATCGGGGCGGGCGAACCTTGAGGGGCAGATGAGGGATACGCAGGAAATCCGCTTTGCGGTTTTGATGTTTCCGAACTTTCCGCTGATGGCCTTCAGTTCGGTCATCGAGCCGCTGCGCGCAGCCAATACGCTCTCCGGCAAGCGCTGCTATTCCTGGATTACCGTGGCGGCCGGCGAGAAGATCACGGCATCGAACGGCATCGGTATCGAGCCGGACTTTCCTGTGCGCAACGCACCGGAGGTCGACCGGATTGTCGTGTGTTCGGGCGGTGACGCAGAGCATCTCGTTGCGGACGAGGAGATGGCGTGGATCCGCAAGAATCTCCGATCCGGTGCGCAACTCGGTGCGGTAGCCGATGCTGCCTTCTTCCTGGCGCGCAAAGGGTTGCTCGACGGCCATTCCTGCACGCTCCACTGGACCAGCCAGCCGGCCTTCAAGGAAGCGTTCCCGCAGCTCGACATGCGCTCGGACCTCTATGTGATCGACCGCCGCCGCTTCACTTCCGTCGGCGGCATCGGCAGCCTCGACATGATGCTGGACATGATCGGACGGGACTATGGCGCCGAGCTCGCCGACGGCGTCGCCGGCTGGTTCATGCACAGCCCGCTGCGGCCCGACGCCGATCGCCGGAAGCTGACCTTGCGTATCCGGAGCGGCATCGCCGACGACCTCGTCCTTTCCGCTGTGGCGATGATGGAGAATGCGATCGAGGACCTATTGCGGATCGGGGACCTGGCCGACCGGCTGAATGTCTCGTCCGATAAGCTCGAACGCGCCTTCAAGGCCGAACTTGGCGTGTCGCCCAACAGCTATTACCGCAATCTGAGGCTTGGTCACGCGGCAGACATGCTGACGCATTCCAATCTCAAGGTGAATGAAGTCGCGGTCGCCTGCGGGTTCGGAAATGCCGCCAACTTCTCCCGCGCCTTCAAAGAGCAGTTCGGATATGTCCCGCACAGCGTTCGCCGCCGCGTTTCGCGAGCGGGCGAGGCGCCTCGTGCAGTCGCGGGGCTGAAATAATGAAACTCTGCGGATTCTGGCATAGATACCGCGGAACTTGCGCAAATGCGCGCTCCGACTCTTCTCCATCCTGCTGGAAAAGGAGAATGTCATGAGCATTGTTGTATTCGATCCCGACAGCGTGGATGACGTGGACTTCAAAGACCGGATGCGCCATCCGGAGGCAGCCGATCCGGCCGGCGGCATGTGGCTTTCGGACACGGAACCGTCCTTCATCGACGCCGACGCCCTGCGCAAGGGGAGGCTGAAGAAGCTTCGCGACTGGATGCGCGCGGCCGGCTACGGCGCGGTGGTCCTTTTCGATCCCTACAACCAGCGCTACGCGACGGGCTCCCGAAACATGTTCGGGTATTTCCTGCGCAACTCCACCCGCTATTTCTTCATCCCCACTGAAGGTCCGATCGTTCTCTTCGAATATCCGCAGAGCTATCATGTCTCGATGGTCCTCGACACGATTGACGAGGCCCGCCCTTCCAAGCTTGTCTGGTCCTCCGTCTCCGGTAAGGACGACGAGACCGCCAGGCCCTTCGCGGACGAGATTACCGATTTGCTCAAGCAGCATGGCGGCGGGTCGATGAAGCTCGGCATGGACCGCTGCAGCCATCTGCAGGCACTGGCGCTCGAAAAGCGCGGGTGCGAGGTAAAGGACTGTCAGGGCGAAATTCTCGCCGTCAGAGCCGTCAAGACTCCCGAAGAGATCAAATGCCTTCAGGTATCCATGGCCGGCGCCGAAGCTGCCGTGGCCGCCGTACGCGAAGCGATCAAGCCGGGCGTTTCCGAAAACGAGCTCTTCGCGATCATGTATCATGAAGTGATCCGGCAGGGCGGCGAGTTCATCGAGACCCGGCTGCTGAGTTCCGGCCAGCGAACCAATCCCTGGTTCAACGAGGCAAGCGGCCGCAAGATCAGGCCGGGCGAACTTGTGGCCCTCGATACCGATACGATCGGCTGCTACGGCTACTATTCCGATTTCTCGCGAACATTCCGCTGCGGTCCCGGCAAGCCGACCCCTTACCAGAAGTCGCTCTACCGAATGGCCTACGAACAGGTTCAGCACAATATCGACATCGTCAAGCCGGGCATGGCCTTCCGCGAGATCGCTGAAAAGGCCTGGAAGATACCGGACCGCTTCGTCGATCAGCGTTACACGTCCGTGATGCACGGCGTTGGCATGCACGGCGAGACGCCGTTCATCGCCCATGCGATGGACTACGAGACCTACGGTCGCGACGGATGTCTCGTGCCCGGAATGGTCGTCTCGGTCGAAAGCTACATCGGCGAAAAGGGCGGCCGCGAGGGCGTGAAACTCGAAGACGAGATCCTCATCACGGAGAACGGCACGGAACTCCTGTCGCGCTTTCCCTATGAGGACGAATTCCTGAGCGGGGAGACTTGATGAAGAAACCGTTGCGGATCGACCGCGCGAAAGCTGCCGCTCTCTTTATCGATCTCCAGGAGGAGCATCGCCACGACGAGCGCTATCTCGTAGACGGTTACGAGACGGTGCTCGGCAATGCCGCGCGCCTTCAGGAGGCGGCCCGCCGCAGCGGCATCCCCGTCTTTCATTGCGCCTATATCGTCAATCCCGCCGAGAATCTTCGGCCGTTCCATCCCATCGGGCCGGATGGACGTTCCGCCTTCAGCGACAAGGACGATCCGCTCACGGCGATCTGCCCGGAGGTCGCTCCGCTTCCGTCGGAGCGGCTGCTTGTCAAAAGCGAAGCGAGCGCCTTCGGCAAGAGCCCCTTGGTCGGCGAATTGCGGGACGCTGGCGTGGAATGGCTGGTGATCGCCGGCGTCTGGACCGAGGCTTGTGTCGATGCAACGGTCAAGGACGCGATCAACCTTGGCCTGCATGTCCTGCTCGTCAAGGACGCCTGCGGCAGCGGCGGCCTTGCGATGCACCAGACCGGCATTCTCAACCTGGCGAACCGCCTCTATGGCGGCGCGGTCGTCGATACCGAAGCCGCTTGCGCCCTTCTGAAAGGAGATACGGTCGAAGCATGGCGGGTCGAGGGATCGGTGCCCCTGCGTTACACTTTCGGGAATGCCGCTAAACTTTACGGCGAACTCTGACGAGCGTTTGACAGTGGCGCGCATCAGTGCGGAAGGCCGGGTGTCCCGCCTGCCTACCGCTCTGATTTATTAGAATCGGTCACGCGCGGTTCAGGTCGAATCCGACCGAGACATCGTGACCCAGTTTAGGAAAGGCAGGCCGCAACGAATGGAGATCATACGGTTCATCATCGACAATCTGGACATCATAGGCACGCGGACGATCGAGCACATTTCGATCGTCTTCCTGGCGGTCGGGATTGCGATCGCGACGGCCGTGCCGATCGGGATTGCGATCACGCAGTCGAAGAGCACGGCTGATACCGTTCTCTATCTCGCGTCGATGATGATCACCGTTCCCTCGATTGCGCTGTTCGGCCTGATGATCCCGCTGCTCTCGCCGATCGGCCACGGCATCGGCTATGTCCCGGCGGTCGTAGCCGTCATTCTCTATTCCCAGCTTCCCATCATCCGCAACACCTACACCGCCATCACCAATGTCGATCCGTCTCTTCGAGAGGCCGCTAAAGGCATGGGGATGAGCACCTGGCAACGTTTGCGCCAGGTCGAAATCCCGCTTGCCATTCCCGTCATCATGGCCGGGGTCAGGACTGCCGTCGTCATGAACATCGGCGTGACGGCGATCGCGGCTTATATCGGCGCGGGCGGCCTCGGCACGTTCATCTCGCGCGGCATCAGCCAGTCCGATCCCCGACAGCTGGTGACCGGGGCGCTGGCGGTCTCGCTGCTTGCGATCGCAGCCGACCTTTTCCTCGCGCTCGTACAGCGCCTTCTCACGTCACGCGGTATTCAGGGGGAGGTCACGCCATGATCCGGCTCGAAAATCTGACGAAACACTACGGTCCGGCGCATGATCCCCTCATTGCCGTCGACAATGTAAGTCTTGACTTACCCACCGGAGAGATCTGCGTGCTACTCGGCCCTTCGGGGTGCGGCAAGACGACGACGATGAAGATGATCAACCGGCTGATCCAGCCCACCAGCGGCAAGGTCTTCATCAACGGCAAGGACACGAGCACCATTGATCCGATCAAGCTGCGGCGGAGCATCGGCTATGTGATCCAGCAGATCGGCCTTTTCCCGAACAAGACGATCGAGGAAAATATCTGTGTCGTGCCAGACCTCCTCGGCTGGGATCGCCGCAAGTCGCGCGACCGCGCCAAAGAGCTCCTCGAGCTTGTCGGTCTCCAGCCGGACCTTTTCCTCACGCGCTATCCGAAGGAACTTTCAGGCGGCCAGCAGCAGCGTGTCGGCGTCCTGCGCGCGCTGGCGGCCGATCCGCCGGTCATGCTGATGGACGAACCGTTCGGGGCGATCGATCCGATCAACCGCGAAGTCATCCAGGAAGAATTTCTGAAGATGCAGCGGGAGATCCGCAAGACGATCATCTTCGTCTCGCACGATCTCGACGAAGCGGTGAAGATGGCGGACAAGATCGCGATCTTCCGCAGCGGCAGGCTCGAACAATATGCCGCGCCCGACGAGTTGCTCGCCCGTCCCGCCAACAGCTTCATCGAAGACTTCCTGGGTTCTGACCGGGCACTCAAGCGGCTGAGGCTCGTTTCGGTGCGCGACGCCATGGAGACGGGTTTCATCACGGTCCGGAGCTCGGACTCGGTCGAACATGCGCTTGAGCGAATGCGATCGTCGCGCAGCGCTGCAGTCTTCGTTCTGGACGCCGACGGCGCACCGCAATCTCTCTTGAGCGAGCAGGTGGCGGAGCTGCGCTCCGGTACGGTGGGCGATCATTCGGAACCGGTAAAGTCCGCCGTCCCGACCACCGGCGATCTTAGGCAGGCCGTGTCGATGATGTTCGCACACGACATGGCGCTGCTGCCCTGCGTCGACGAGGGCGGACGGATGGCGGGCGTGATGAGCTACCGTTCCATCGTGCACAATCTCGGCCATGGAGGGAAGGCATGAGCGCTCTCGCCGGCCAGGCCGCACCGCAGCATCGCCGCCGGATCGAGACCGCACCGATGATCGTGCTCGTCGTGCTGGCCGGAGCCGTCGCCTGGCTGTGGTGGAGCGGCATGGCGGAGGAAATCCTCGCCTATTCCGACGACATTTCCTATCTCGCCGTGCAGCATCTGGAGCTGGTCGCCTGGGCGGGAGGGCTCGCCATCCTTGTGGCCGTACCGGTCGGCATCGTCCTTTCGCGGCCTGCCTTCCGCCTCGTTTCGGAAGCCGTGATGCAGATCTTCAATATCGGCAGCACCGTGCCGACGCTCGCGATCCTGGCGCTTTCGATGACGCTGCTCGGGATCGGTACGGTGCCCGCGGTGTTCGGCCTCTGGGCGGCCACCCTCCTGCCGATCGTGCGCAACACCTATGCCGGCCTGCGCGCCGTGCCGCCGCACTTTGTGGAGGCCGCAACCGGGATGGGCATGACGCCGCGGCAGGTTCTGTGGCGCGTCGAACTTCCAAACGCCCTCTTCGTGATCTTCGGCGGCATCCGCACGGCGCTCGCGATCTGCGTCGGCTCGGCGCCCCTGGTCTTTCTGATCGGCGCGGGCGGGCTTGGCGAACTGATCTTCACCGGGATCTCGCTGGACGAACTCCCGATGATGATGGCCGGGGCCATTCCCACGGCAATGCTCGCGGTCCTGGTCGATTTCATCGTCGGCCAGATTCAGTACTACCTCGTTCCACGGGGCATCAATCCGCTACGATAACAAAATGAGAGAGAGGAACTGAAATGAACTTCGCACCGAAACTTGCCAGGACCCTTCTGTCGGCGGCAGCCATTGCGCTCGTCACGACGACTGCCTGGGCCGCCAGCCTTACCGTCGGCGGCAAAAACTTCACCGAGCAGCTGATCATCGCAGAGATCACCAAGCGGCTCCTTCAGAGCAAGGGCCACACGGTCGACAAGAAAGACGGCATGGGCACGAAGATCGTTCGCGCCGCACTGGAGAACGGCGAGGTCGATCTTTACTGGGAATATACGGGGACGTCGCTCATCACCTTCAACAAGGTGACGGAACGGCTTTCGCCGGAGGAGACCTACAACCGCGTCAAGGAACTCGACGGTGAGAAAGGCCTCGTCTGGCTGGCGCCGTCCGCGGCGAACAACACCTACGCCTATGTCATCAAGCCGGGCAACGCCAAGACGGACGGCATGGAGACGATCTCCGACCTCGCCAAGGCGTATAACGACGGCAAGGATGTCCTCATGGGCACGACGGCCGAATTTCCGAAGCGTCCGGACGGCCTGATCGGTTTGGAGAAGGTCTACGGTTTCGAAACCGGCCGGGCCAATATCCGGCCGATGGATCTTGGTCTCGCCTATAACGCTCTCGCCAATGGCGATCTCGACACGATCGCCGCGCAGGCGACCGACGGCCAGATCGCGGCGCTCGGTTTGAAGACGCTGAAGGACGACAAGGGCTTCTTCCCCAACTATGCGCTGACCCCCGTCGTGCGCAAGGAAGTGCTCGACGCGAATCCGGATCTCAAGGAAACGCTCGAAGCGGTCTCGAAGAAGCTCGATGACGCCACGATGCAGCGTTTGAACAGCCAGGTCGATGTGGAGAAGAAGACCATCGAAACGGTCGCCGCCGACTATCTGAAGTCGCTCGGCATGTAAAACGCGCCGCATCTATCGACGAACGTCTCGTCCCGCCTGCAGGTTTTCTGCCGGCGGGCGGGAAGGGTGCGTGCCGGAGAACCGGGCGCAGATATACCGGATCGGCCGTGCCGGCCGTCTTTTCGAGGAACTCCGAGAATGGTCAAAATATCAAACGTCCGCGTCCGCCCGCTGGTACTGCCGCTCAAGCAGCCCTACCACTGGTCCTACGGCATCCGTGAATCTTTTGCGGTCAACCTCATCGAGATCGAGGCAGATGACGGCACGGTAGGGGTCGGCGAGTGCACGGTCGCGCCGGATCAGACCGGTACGGCGGCTATCCTCTATCGCCTCGCCAAACATCTCGTCGGCCATTCGCCCCATGATCTGGCGCCGCTCATCGCGCGCATCTTTCACCAGGAATATCTCGGACACGGCGCCAATATCATGCGGGCCGCCAATCAGATATTTTCCGGAATCGACATGGCCATGTGGGATCTGCAGGGTAAGCTCGCCGGCCTGCCGGTCCACCAGCTGCTCGGGGGGGCTCACCGGAAGGCGGTCGGCTACTTCTATTTCCTGCAGGGCGAGACCGCCGAGGAGCTTGCGAGCGATGCCGCGGTCGGTCACGCCGAGGGCGAGCGGGTCTTCTATCTCAAGGTCGGCCGCGGCGAGAAGCTCGACCTGGAGATCACCGCGGCGGTTCGCCGCGAGATCGGCGACGCGCGCCTGCGCCTCGATGCGAACGAAGGCTGGAGCGTCCATGACGCGATCAACATGTGCCGAAAGCTCGAAAAATTCGACATCGAGTTCATCGAGCAGCCAACGGTGAGCTGGAGCATTCCGGCCATGGCGCATGTCCGCGAGAAAGTCGGTATCCCGATCGTTGCAGATCAGGCCGCCTTTACGCTCTACGACGTCTATGAGATATGCCGCCAGCGTGCTGCGGACATGATCTGCATCGGCCCGCGTGAAATCGGCGGCATACAGCCGATGATGAAGGCGGCAGCCGTGGCAGAGGCCGCCGGACTGAAGATCTGCATCCATTCTTCCTTTACCACCGGCATCACCACCTGCGCGGAACACCACATAGGGCTCGCCATTCCCAATCTCGACGACGGCAACCAGATCATGTGGCAGCTCGTCCAGAAGGATATCGTCTCCTCGCCCGATCTGGCTCCCAAAAACGGCTGGCTGGATGCCTTCAGGAAGCCGGGACTCGGTTTCCAGCTCGCCGAAGACCTGGTCGCCGAAGGCGAAAGACGCTACGTAGCAAGTCGATGACACCGGTCGAAACCTCCCGTGGAGAGATCGAGGCAGTTTGCCTCAAGGCGCTGACGGTCCATGGTGCGGCAGCCGAAAACGCACGCGCCGTGGCGAGCGCGATCGCCACGGCGGAGGCCGACGGCAATCGCGTCTGCGGCCTTTACTACCTGCCGATCTTCTGCAGGCACCTGGCGATCGGAAAGGTCGCTGGAGAAGCCGTTCCCGAGGTGACGACGCGCGGTGTGACGGTCACGGTCGACGCAAGATCCGGCTTCGCACATCCCGCCATTGCCGCCGGTACGCCGGTCCTGATCGACCTCGCACGCCAAGCGGGCCTCGCGGCAATGGCGGTGCGCAACTCCTATAATTGCCTCGCCCTCGGTCATCACGTCCGGCCCCTTGCCGACGCCGGCCTGATCGGCATCTGCGTTTCGAATGCGCCTGCCTCCGTTGCGCCGCCGGGGGCGACGCGGGCGCTCTTCGGCACGAACCCGCTTGCCTTCGCCGTACCTTCGAAGGAAGGGGCTCCGGCAATCGTCGTCGACCAGAGCATGAGTGCCGTCACCAAGACCGAGATGATCCTGCGCCGAGATCGCGGCGAGGCAATCCCGATCGGCTGGGCGCAGGACGGGAACGGACAGCCGACGACCGACGCGGCCATCGGGCTGGAAGGCTCGCTGCTGCCCGCCGGCGGCCGTAAGGGCGCCAATATAGCCCTTCTCGTGGAAATCCTTGCTGCCGCTCTGACCGGGTCGGCCCTCAGCACGGAGGCGAGCGCCTTCGGAAGCGACGAGGGTGGGCCGCCGCATGTCGGCCAATTCCTGATCGCCATCGACCCTGGTCACTTCGCCGCCGATCGCTTCTGCGAAGCGATGGATGATCTGGTCGCCTCCCATGGCGCCGCCGGCGTAAGGCTTCCCGGCCACTCCGGACGAAAGCAGCCCGTTTTCGTCGATGCCGATCTCTGGAAGAAGGCGGTTTCGCTTTCGGAATCGAAGGACGGTCGGAATCCTTGTTAGAGGTGAAAGCGATTATCGATGGGCGGTCGTGTCTATCTTGCGAAATCGCATTCACTGCCATATATTTTGCACAGGAAATATGTTCTTGGATATGACGCAATATGGCTCAGTCTCAAAAGACCCAAAGCGATGGCGGACTGCTGATACTGTCCTACATGGACAAGGGCGGAAAGATTGCGGTTCAGCAGGTCGCGGACGGCTTCGGCATGTCGAAAACGCAACTTGCCGAAACGGCCGGGCTTGCGCGTGAAACGCTCTACCGGCTGGAGCGCAGCCGGGCGACGAAGACGCAGAACCGCCTCCGCGAAATGCTCGAGATCATCAGCCGCGTCACCGACTGGGCGGGCGGCAAGGAGCAGGCAATGGCCTGGTATCGCGCCCAGCCCCTCCCGGCATTCGGCGGACGAACGGCGGAAGCTCTGGTGAAGGACGGCAAGGCGGCGGCCGTGCGTGATTATCTCGACCACATGGCCCTCGGGGGCTTTGCTTGAGGTTCACGGGAACCTGCTATCGCGCGCATGACCCACGCTGGGCTTTCAGACCTACATCCGGCGATGGCGCGGCAATAAAGGGCGCGCGCTTCAACCCGAAGGGCGTCAAAACGCTTTACCTTGCACTCAGCATCATGACAGCGGTCAAGGAGGCCAATCAGGGCTTCGCCCATCGTATCGATCCTTGCGTGCTTTGCTCCTACGACATCGATTGCGCCGACATCGCTGATCTGACGACCGAGAGGGGGAGGGCAGAACACGGGGTATCGCTGGAGGAGATGGCCTGCAGCTGGGCGGGCGCGCTTGCCGAGGGGAGACGTCCGGCCTCCTGGGCCATCTACGACCTTCTTCATCCGCGCGGGACCGCCGGCATCCTGGTTCCGAGTTTCGCACCGGGGACCGAAGCGGGAGACCGGAATCTCGTACTTTGGACGTGGGGACCGGATCTGCCGCATCGCGTCGACGTGTACGATCCAAGTGGCCGGCTGCCTAAAGATCAGCTCTCCTGGGGCTGAGTGCGTTTCCGTGGTGAAGTGCTTTCCGCGAAATCCGTCCGCGTCGCATTGCGCCGGAATTGCGCCGGGGACTTTCCGGTCGATTTCCGGAACGCGCGGTGAAAGGCGCTCGGCTCGGAAAAGCCGAGCTCGACGGCAAGCTGGGCCACATTCGTCCGGCCGTCGGCGAGGGCTTCCATCGCAAGCGCCCGGCGCAGGTCCTCCTTGATCGATCGATAGGTCTGACCCTCCTGCTTCAATCTGCGTCGAAGGGTCGGCACTGCAATCCGCATGCGCGCGGCAAGCGCCTCGAAACCCGGCCAGGCGGACGGAGCCGTGGCATGGAGCCGCTGGCGTATTGCCGCGGACAATCCCGCGTCGTGGCGATAGCGCACGAGAATATTTGCAGGCGCATGCCGGAGGAAGTGCTTCAGTGCCCGCTCGTCACGAATGGGCGGCAGTTTCAGGTACTCGGCATCGAAAACGAGCCGCGTCCGGGGCTGATCGAAGTGGACGGGCGCGCCGAAGAAGAGCCGATAATCGGTTCCGGCGGGGGGCGCACTGCAACGGAAGTCGACCCAGCGGATCGGAAGCCGGCGTCCGATCAGCCAGCAATTGACGCCATGCAGGATGATCCAGAAGGTACGACAGGCGAAGGCGGAGCGCGTAGCGCCGGCGTCCTTCAGGACAATCTGTGCCAGACCGTTTTCGACGACCAGCTCGCCATGCGGTTCCTCGAGGACCACCCTGAGGAAGCGCAGCGCTCGCCGCAGCGCATGTTCGAGCGTCACGGTCGAAAGAATGGCGTGGCACAGCAATGCGAAGCTGCCGGCGCGCATCGGCCGAGCGCCCTCGCCGAAAAACTCGTCATCCATGGCCTGTGCCACCGCATGCCAGAAGGCGCCGTATTGTTCGGCCGAAACCGGACCGGTGACGACGGATGGCAGGCCGGCTTGTGCAAGGAGGGGTTCGGCATCCACTCCATGGCGCCGGAGGCATTCGAGCGTGTCGTCCATGAAACATGGGGCGATCATCCGGCGTTCCATGAGCGACGTCCCTCTCGTCGAACATTGCAAAAGCGATCACGTAATCTGAGTCATTCGGTCATTGCATACCATATTTCTCCTCTGCATCATCACGGTTGGGAAAAGTTGGAGCCGGAGCCTATGCAACTCAAGGGCCGCGTCTTTATCGTCACGGGGGCCAGTTCCGGACTGGGCGCGGCTGTGACGCGCATGCTGGCTCATGAGGGCGCGAGGGTGCTGGGGCTCGACCTGAAGCCTCAAGCGGGAGAGGCGCTTGCCGCCGAACTCGGCGCGGCGGTGTGCTTCCGAAATGCCGACGTGACGAGTGAGGCCGACGCCACCGCCGCTCTGGCGTTCGCGAAACAGGAATTCGGGCACGTCCACGGATTGGTGAATTGTGCCGGCACTGCGCCCGGCGAGAAGATTCTCGGCAGGAGCGGCCCGCACGCACTGGGCAGTTTCGCCCGCACGGTCGCCGTCAATCTGATCGGGACATTCAACATGATACGGCTTGCCGCCGAGGTCATGTCGCAGGGAGTGCCGGACGCCGACGGAGAGCGGGGGGTGATCGTCAATACCGCCTCGATCGCCGCTTTCGACGGGCAAATCGGCCAGGCCGCCTACGCTGCGTCGAAAGGCGGCGTCGCCGCGCTGACGCTTCCGGCCGCGCGCGAGCTCGCGCGTTTTGGAATTCGCGTCGTCACCATTGCGCCTGGCATCTTCGATACGCCGATGATGGCCGGTATACCTCAGGATGTTCAGGACGCGCTCGCGGCAAGTGTGCCCTTTCCCCCGCGTCTTGGTCGGGCCGAGGAATATGCCGCCCTCGTGAAGCATATTTGCGAGAATACGATGCTTAATGGCGAGGTCATCCGCCTCGACGGGGCTTTGCGCATGGCGCCCCGGTAAGCATGGCCATGCAGGGAGGTTCGAATGAACAAGCAGGATCCTGTGCTCATCGTCGGGCAGGCCCGAACCCCGCTTGGCAGTTTCCAAGGTGAGTTGAGGGACCTTTGCGCCGCCGAGCTAGGGGCGGCCGCGATTGCCGATGCTCTGAAGCGCGCCGGGCTTGCCCCGGATGCGGTCGATGAGGTGATGTTCGGTTGTGTCCTGACCGCGGGACAGGGACAGGCGCCAGCCCGTCAGGCTGCGCTCGGTGCGGGTCTTCCTCCCGGCGTAGGCGCGACCACCGTCAACAAGATGTGCGGTTCGGGCATGAAGGCGGCGATGCTGGCACATGACCTGATCAAGGCGGACTCCGCCTCGATCGTGGTTGCGGGCGGCATGGAGAGCATGACCAATGCCCCCTATCTGCTCGACCGCGCGCGGCAGGGCTATCGCATCGGGCACCAGAAGGTGCTGGACCACATGTTCCTCGATGGCCTCGAGGATGCCTATGACAAGGGGCGCCTGATGGGCACCTTTGCCGAGGATTGCGCCGAAGCCTACCAATTCACCCGCAGCGCCCAGGATGAGTATGCCATTGCGTCCCTTGAGAAGGCGCAAAAGGCAAGTGCCGACGGCAGCTTTGCGGAGGAGATCGTCCCCTTGAGCATCGTCTCGGGCAAGGGGGAACGAACCGTCAGCCTGGACGAGCAGCCGCAAAAGGCGCGGCTCGACAAGATTCCCCTGTTGAAACCGGCTTTTCGCGACGGCGGCACGATCACGGCTGCCAACGCCTCTTCGATCTCGGACGGCGCGGCGGCGCTGGTGCTGATGCGCCGGTCGGCGGCGGATAAGCAGGGCATTGCCCCTCTGGCGATGATCTGCGGTCATGCCACCCATGCGGACGCCCCCAGTCTCTTTCCGACGGCGCCGATCGGAGCGATCAAGGCACTCTGCCGGCGTATCGGCTGGGAAATCGGCGATGTCGATCTCTTCGAAATCAACGAGGCCTTTGCCGTCGTGCCGATGGCGGCAATGCGCGAGCTCAGCCTTGATGCGGAAAAGGTGAACGTCCACGGCGGCGCCTGCGCGTTGGGCCATCCAATCGGCGCCTCGGGCGCCCGGGTGATCGTCACGCTCGTCAATGCGCTGCGCCGCCGCGGCCTCAGACGCGGCATAGCTTCCGTCTGTATCGGCGGCGGCGAGGCGACCGCGGTGGCGGTGGAGATATCAGGCTGAGGGAGGACAGGGCGCGCCCCGTAAAATCACCAATCTGCTGCATCTTGCACCCCGACTAAAACACAGGATTATCCTTCGACAACCGCGTCGGCCCGGCCACGTTTGGCCGGGTTCGCGTTGATCCGGGTTCGGCGTCCGCATGGCTTGCGATCGCCTCTGCCAATGGTAAACGTAGGTAATGACCTATGGAGTTGAGCCGTGAACATCACGAAAAACGGTCCGGTAATCATCACCGACGGCGGCAGGCCTTCCCATGCCCTGGCGAGCTATGACGAAAACGGGCGCTTGACCGGCAAGCAACGCAGCCTTGTCGACGCTTTGGCCAGGCCTGGCCTGTCGGCAATCGATTTCGTGCGCCACCGCGTCGAGATCAGGCGCCGCGATGTGGACTTGTCTTGAGGTACTTGCTGGGTAGCAAGGTCGTTTCCAAACTGCGCAAGACGGATTTGCCGGTTGACGATGCGGCTACGGCACGCCGCGCCCACCAGCACGCCCCCGACCGGCGCAGCAAGGACGAGGTGCTGATTGCAGCGGCTCGCCAACTTGGAGAAAGGGCGAATGACGACAATCACGATAGACGATGCGCTCGACCGCGCCGGAACCGGCGCCTACCAGCGCCGCCTCATCGCCATTTTCGGTCTGGTTTGGGCTGCCGACGCGATGCAGGTGCTGGCGGTCGGATTCACGGCCGCATCGATCGCCGCCACTTTCGGGCTGTCGGTTCCGCAGGCGCTGCAGACGGGCACGCTGTTCTTTCTCGGGATGTTGTTCGGCGCCGCGGGTTTCGGCAGGCTTGCGGACCGTATCGGCCGCCGGCGCGTCCTGATTGCCACCGTCGCCTGCGACGCAGTCTTCGGCCTGCTGTCGGTCTTTGCACAGGATTTTTCCGTCCTGCTTCTGCTGCGGTTCCTCACCGGCGCGGCGGTGGGGGGAACTCTGCCGGTCGACTATGCGATGATGGCGGAGTTTCTGCCTGCTCGCAATCGCGGCCGCTGGCTGGTGATGCTGGAGGGCTTCTGGGCCGTCGGCACGCTCATCGTTGCGCTCGCCGCATGGGGTGCGAGCCTCGCCGGGGTAGCGGACGCCTGGCGCTACATTTTCGCCGTGACTGCACTGCCGGCGCTGATCGGCCTGGGGTTGCGTTTCCTGGTGCCTGAATCGCCGCTCTATCTGCTTCGCCGCGGAAAGACCTCCGAGGCGAAGGCCATCGTCGATCGGATCCTCGTCGTCAACGGCAAGACGCAGCTTGGTGCCGACGCATCGCTGGTGCCGTCGCCGGTGGCGCAGAGCGCCGGCATTTTTTCCGTCGATCTTCGCAAGCGCAGCCTGATGATCCTGGCCATCTGGTTTCTGGTCTCGATATCATATTACGGCGTCTTTACCTGGATGCCTCCGCGGCTCGCGGGCGAAGGCTTCGGATTCGTTCGGGGCTACGGTTTCCTCGTCGTCCTGGCGTTGGCGCAGATCCCCGGCTACGCGCTGGCCGCCTATGGGGTCGAGAAATGGGGCCGAAGGCCTACGCTGATAGGCTTCTGCCTCCTCTCGGCACTTGGCTGCCTGCTCTTCGTGATTGCCGGCAATGCAACGCTGATCGCCGCCTCGCTCCTGATCATGAGCTTTGCCTTGCTCGGCACCTGGGGCGCGCTTTATGCCTATACGCCGGAACTCTATCCGACGGCATCGCGGGCGACGGGAATGGGTGCTGCCGGCGCCATGGCCCGACTCGGCGGCTTGCTTGCTCCATCGCTGATGGGGCTGGTGGTGGCGCAGAGTTTCGGTCTCGCCATCGGCATCTTTGCCGGCCTTCTGCTCGTGGCTGCCGTTGCGGCCTTTCTGATCGACGCCGAGACGCGCCAGGTATCGCTGGCCTGAGCTCTCCGCAACGATGTGAGCTCACTGCGATTCCCGGCGGGTCGGCAGGCTCGTGTTCTACTCTGCCGCCTTACGCCGGCCGAGCGAGACGTCCGTCGTGTAGTTTTCGCGCATGAAGTCGATGAAATTCTGCTGGAACTGCCGCGTATGGGCATGCGCCAGCTCGTCGGCGAGGTCGACGTTCTTCACCCGGATCGCCTCGAGCATCAGATTGTGCTCGTCCGTCAGCAGATATCCTTCATGCGTTCGCTCCAGATACTCGAAATGGAGATGGAGCATCCGTTGCCCCTGGTTCAACAGCCGCTCGTAGAACGCGGCGAGATAAGGGTTCTTGCCGGCCGCGGCGATCGCAATGTGGAATTGCTTGTTTGCCTCCGACATCTGCAGATGATTGCCGGACTTCACCGCCGCTTCGAACTCCTTCTGCCGCCTGGCGATCGCCTTCAGGTCTGCCTCTGTCCGCAGTTCGGCGGCAAGGCGGGTGTTCATGCGTTGCGCGATATCAAGCGCTTCAACATATTTCGGGAAGGTTCCGACCTCGATCGGCGCGACGATGGTGCTGCGGTTCGAAAGCGTGACGACGAGGTCCTCGCCGGCAAGCCGGATCAACGCCTCGCGAACGGGTGAGCGCGACATGTCAAACCGCTCGGCGAGCGTGTTTTCGTCGAGAAGCTGGCCGGGGGGGATGGTAAGCGCCAGAATCTCGTTCCGCAGCGTCTCGTAGACGCTTTTCCAGCCGGTACCCTTCGCCCGTTTCGTCTCTGTTTCCTCAGACACTTACGTCCCTTTCCCGTTGTCCGGCTGCATAACGCCAGAACGCGCATCCCAAGACAATGTAATTTTTCCGCTTGACAATGTCGACACACAGACGACATTAATTTGAATGTCGACACGAAGACGACACCAAAGCTGCGAAGATCGGCTCCAAGCCGGCGAGAGGAACCGCGCGTCACGCGCACGTCAAACAGAGGAAACGACGATGCTTTCGAAGATGCTTTCGCCCGTGCTGCGGGTGCTGCCTGCGCTTGCCTTGATGACTGGACTTTCAACCGCTGCCGCCTCGGCCGAAACCGCCGAAGGCTACTGGCAAGGCGTACAGAAAGCCGGCGTCCTTCGTTGCGGCGCCGCCGTCGCGCCGCCCTACGTCATGCGCGATCCGGCTTCCGGGAATTATTCCGGTTTCTTCGCCGATCTTTGCCGCGAGTTCGCCGATGCGTTGAAAGTGAAGGCGGAATTCGTGGACACGAGCTGGGACAACATCGTCGCCGGACTCCAGGCGGGAAAATGGGACCTCTCCCTTGCCCTGAACAGGACGCCGGCCCGCGCGATGGCCGTGCAGTTCTCGATCCCCGCGATGGAATATCAGATATCGCTCGCCTACAATCAGGAAAACCCCAAGGTCCCAAGCGGCGCAACGTCCGTTGCCGACGTCGACAAGAAGGACGTGACGCTGGCCGTCATGTCCGGGACTGCGCAGGACAAGGCGATTACCGCCGCGATCAAGAACGCGACGATTCTCCGGCTTCCCGGCAACGACGAGACACGACTCGCCCTCGTATCACGGCGCGCAGATATCCTCGTCGATGCCTCCGACACCAATCAACTCTTCACCCAGTCCAATCCCGAGTGGGCGGTTGCGTTGAACCCTACGCCGGCATTGGCGAAGCAAGGCGTTGCATTCGGCTTGCCGCATCGGTTGTCGGCGGCCGACGTCGAAGTGCTGAACATCTTTCTCGAGGAAAAGGTCGCGACCGGTCACGTGGATGAGCTGATCCGCAAGGCTGTCGACGAAGTGCTCAAGAGCGCTCAATGACGAGGGCCGGGCCGGGCACGCCACCGTTTGCCCGGCCTCTCATCCCTTCTTTTGACCAGCGAGATCGGCGATGACCATGTCCTTCAGTGCCCCCCTTGTCAAAATCCAGTCTCTCCACAAGAGCTATGGACCGCATATCCAGGTGCTCAAGGGCTTAGACATCGAAATGAAGCTCGGCGAAAGGGTCGTAGTCATCGGCCCGAGCGGCGGCGGGAAGAGTACGCTGCTGCGCGTCATGATGGGCCTCGAGAAGATCGACAGCGGTGCGATCAGCTTCGGCGGCAAGCCATACATATCATCGCAGGGAGCCGACAAGAAAACCGTCATCGACACCGAGGTGCGGCGCTCGATCGGCATGGTGTTCCAGCATTACACGCTGTTCCCGCATCTGAACGTCACTCAGAACCTGATTCTCGCGCCGTGCAAGGTGCGCGGCGAGAACAAAGCCAGTGCCACTAAGCGTGCCCAGGCGCTGCTCGAGCGCTTTGGCCTTGGCGCAAAGACCAATGCCTATCCGGCGCAGCTCTCCGGTGGCCAGAAACAGCGCGTGGCGATCGCCCGCGCTCTGATGCTCGACCCCAAGTTGATGTTGTTCGATGAGGTGACCTCGGCGCTCGATCCCGAGCTCGTCGCCGAAGTCGAGCAGGTCATCCTGCAACTCGCCGCTCAAGATATGCCGATGATGATCGTCACCCATGACATGTGGTTTGCGAAGAACATCGCCTCGCGCGTCATCTTCTGTGCCGGCGGCATCGTGGTTGAAGACGGGCCGCCGGAGCAGGTACTTGGTTCTCCAAAGGAAGAGCGCACCCGCGAATTCATCGACCGCGTTTTCCATATCCGGCACTAGGAGCGGGCGATGGATTACACTTTCGACTTCCAGTCCATCTCCTTCGGGCCGCTATGGGAAGGGCTTATGGTCACGCTGCAATTGACAGCCGCTGCCAATCTCATCGGCGTCGTGCTCGGATTTCCGCTGGCACTCCTCATCATGAGCCGCTTTGCGCCGGTACGGCTGCCGGCGGTGCTTTTCGTCGAATTCTTCCGGTGTACGCCGGCGATCGTGCAGATCGTCTGGTTCTTCTATTGCGTGCCGATGCTGTTCAACGTCTTCCTAGGATCGATGACGATGGGCATCCTGGCACTCGGCCTCAATCTGATGGCCTTCAACGCCGAGGCATACCGCGCCTCGATCCAGGCGGTGCCGCGCGAACAGCTCGATGCGGGCATCGCGCTCGGGCTCAATCCGCTCCAGCGCACCCTCCATATCGTCCTGCCGACCGCGGTTCGTGCTTCGATCCCGGTCCTGCTCACCAATGGTATCGGCATCTTCCAACAGAGCGCCCTGGTCGCGATCGTCGCAGTACAGGACCTCATGTATCAGGCGAAGACGCTCGCGACGGAGACCTATAGGCCGATCGAGACCTTCACGATCGTCGCGCTCGTCTATTTCGCCGTCTCGTTCCCGGTCTCGCAGGTCGTCGGCTATCTCGAACGCCGCCGTCAGCTGATGACGAGTTGAGGAGAATACTGATGGCTCTCGACTTCTCTATCGTCCTCCGCTTCCAGGAAGCCCTTGCGCTCGGTCTCTGGATGACCATCAAGCTGACGCTGATCTGCGTCGTCCTCGGATGCAGCCTCGGCTTCTTCGTCGGTCTCGCCCGCGCATCGCGGAGCGGCATTCTGCGGGCCGTTTCCGGCATCTATGTCGAGTTCTTCCGCGGCACGCCGGTGCTGATCCAGCTCTTCTGGATATTCTTCTGCCTGCCATTGATCCTTGGCGTCGAGCTCTCCAATCTCGCCTCGGGAGTGATCGCACTCACCCTCTACATGGGCGCGGTCACCAGCGAGACGTTCCGTGCATCGCTGAAATCCATCGGCCGCGAGCAACTCGATGCCTGCGTCGCGCTCGGCCTGTCGCGCCGGGTTCAGGTGACGAGCGTCATCCTGCCTCAGGCGGTGCTGCGCGCCGTCCCGACGCTGCTGTCGAATTGCGTCAGCCTGTTCAAGGAAAGCGCACTCGTCTCGGCAGTCGGCATGGCCGACCTGATGTTCGTCGGACAGAACATTTCCAACAACACCGCGCGCCCGGTCGAGGTGCTGACGGTCGTCGCCCTCATCTACTTCGTCATTGCCTTCCCGCTGACGCGCGCAGTCACGCTCGTCGAGCGGCGCGTGCTCGCCAAGCTCGCTATCTGAACCGAATTCTTTCTAAAGGAGATATTCCATGAAACTGTCTGGCGTCATGCCCGCGCTCGTCACTCCGTTCGACGCGAACAACAGGGTCGACTTCAAGGCTTTTGAAAAGCTTCTGGCGCATCTGCGCGACGCGGGTGTCACAGGCTGGGTTCCGAACGGCTCGACCGGCGAGTATTTCAGCCAATCCACTGAAGAGCGCCGCGACGTGCTGCAATTCGTCAAGGATTTCGCCAGACCGGGGGAAATTCTGATCGCCGGCACCAACGCATCCGCCACCCGCGAGGTCATAGAACAGACGGCGATCGCCAAAGAGATTGGCTACGATACGGTGCTGCTCGCTCCTCCGTTCTACACCCGGCCTACGCAAGCCGAACTGATCGGGCACTATGAAACCGTGCTCGGTGCCGTCGACGTAAACCTGGTCCTCTATTCCTATCCGGCCAAGGATGGGTCGGATATCGGTTACGAACTGATGGACCACTTCGCCGACAATCCGCGCGTGATCGGCATCAAGGAAAGCTCCGGGGTGCTGCAGCGCGCAATCGACATCGCCAGTCGCTACGACGGCCGCATTCAACTGGTTTCCGGTTCGGATGACATCGCGCTCGACTTCATGTTCTGGGGAGCAGAGAGCTGGATCTGCGGACCGTCGAATTGCATGGCCAAGGACTGCTGTGACCTCGACCGGACGTTCAAATCCGGCGATCTGGACACGGCACGTCAGCAGATGAAGACGCTCTTCCGGGCGATGAACATTCTCGAAAGCGGCAAGTTCGTCCAGAAGATCAAATATGGTTGCGAGCTTCAGGGTTTGCCCGTGGGTGAGTGCCGCGCGCCGCTCGGTCCTCTGACCGAGGATGAAAAGGCCGAGTTCCGCGCTGCGATGGAGCCGATCCTGAACTGCTAGAGCGGGATGACGAGAAGCGTGCGGTTTTCTGCCCGCATCCCGCGTTTCAAAAATCATCGTGACCTGAGAGCCGAGGGAGAAATGGACGTTGCTCTTCGGTTCTCACGCTCAGGGTTAGAGGATAGATCGTGTCTCCCATCGCAGCCGTCGGCGCCGGCATCATCGGTGTCACCATCGCCTTCGAGCTTCAGCGCCGCGGACTGAACGTGGTGCTGGTCGATCGCGATGGGCCGGGCAAAGGTGCCTCCTATGGCAATATGGCCTCGATCGCGATCACGGAGTTCATGCCCGCCTCGCGGCCTTCGGTCTGGGCGAAGATGCCGAAATGGCTTGTCGATCCGGAAGGACCGGTGCGCATCCGCCCCTCCTATCTGCCGAAGCTCGCGCCCTGGTTTCTTCGGTTTGTCGAAGCGAGCCGTCCGTCGCGTGTGAGGGAGCTGGAGGCGGCAGGGGCCGTGCTGTGCAGCCGCGTCTACGAAGATCTTCTGCCTCTCCTCAGAAGGGCTGATCTTGCGGACATGTTGACGGAGGAGGGCTGCCTCAGCCTCTATGCGGACGAAGCCGAGTTTCGGGCGGACCGGGAGCATATGGAGGTTATCGAGCGCTTCGGCTTTCGTCACGAAATCCTGGACGCGTCCGGGATTCGCGACCTTGAACCCGCATTGACGTCGAAGATCGAGAAGGCGGTTCTTTTTCCCGACAATCGTTCCGTCGTCGACCCGTACAAGCTCGTGGTGAAACTGAGTGAGAAATTCCTGTCGCTGGGCGGCAGGATCGAGCAAGCGGAGGTCCTCGGCTTCAAGCATGCGGACGGTGTCAAAGGGCTGCGCCTCGACGAGGGTCGTTCGCTTGATGCATCCGCGATCGTGCTTTGCGCCGGCGCCTATACAGGCAGGCTGTCGCGACTTCTCGGCGAGCCGATTCCACTCGAAACCGAACGCGGATACCACACCCAGATCATGGCTTCAGGCATTTCGATGCGCCACTCGGTGATCTGGCCGGCGCGTGCATTCATGGTCACTCCGACGGCCGGCGGCATCCGCGTCGGCGGCACGGTGGAGATGGCCGGCCTCGACGCCGCTCCGGACTATCGGCGGGCAAAGGTGCTCGTCAGGCGGGCGCAGGATGCCCTGCCGGATTTGCGACCTGAGAAGGCCACGGAGTGGATGGGCCATCGGCCGGCGCTCCCCGACACGGTGCCCATCATCGGCCCTTCGGCGAAGGATCCCGGCATCTTCTACGCCACGGGTCACGGGCATCTGGGGCTCACCTATGCGGCGACGACCGCGCGGCTCATCGCCGACCTCGTCACGGGCGCCCAACTCCCGATCGACATCAAACCATACCGCGTGAACCGGTTCTGATTTCGGAACGGGCGGCGACCAGAACGAATGGAGCGACGAATGCGCAGCGGACTCTTTATCGACGGAAAATGGGTGGCACCGGTCAAAGGCGGAACTGTCGACATCGTCAATCCGGCCACGGAAGAGGTCATTCACAAGGCTGCCGCAGCGAGCGCCGAGGATGTGGACATTGCCGTCACGGCGGCACGCCGTGCTTTCGACAAGGACGGCTGGCCGAAGCTTTCCGGCCGAGAGCGCGCGCGCTACCTCCGGGCGATCGCCGTCGGCATCAGGGCACGGCAGGGGGAGATCGCGAGGCTGGAGGTTATCGACAACGGCAAGCCGCTTCCTGAAGCGGACTGGGACGTCGCCGATGCCGCGGGCTGCTTCGATTTCTACGCCGGACTTGCCGAACAGCTCGACAATGATCCGGAGGAGCCGATCGCGCTCGCCGATGCCCGGTTCACCTCGAAGGCCGTCAGGGAGCCGATCGGTGTTGCCGGCGCCATCATCCCCTGGAACTACCCGCTTCTGATGGCCGCCTGGAAGGTTGCGCCGGCGCTCGCCGCCGGCTGCACGGTCGTGCTGAAACCGGCGGAGGTTACGTCTCTTACCGCACTCGAACTCGCGGCGGTGGCCGATGAGGCGGGCTTACCGCCGGGAGTCCTCAACATCGTGACAGGGGCAGGCCCCGTTGCCGGGCAGGCGCTCATCGACCACAAGGCGGTCGACAAGCTGGCCTTCACCGGCTCCGGTCCGGTCGGTTCGAAAATCATGGCTGCTGCGGCTCGCGACATTAAACGGGTGAGCCTCGAACTTGGCGGCAAGTCGCCTTTCGTCGTTTTCGACGATGCCGATATCGACGACGCGGTCGAATGGATCATGTTCGGGATCTTCTGGAACCAGGGTCAGGTCTGCTCGGCCACGTCGCGCGTCCTCGTGCAGGAGCGGATCTATGATCGCCTGCTGTCGCGTCTGATCGAGGAGACGAAAAAGATCATTATCGGCAACGGTCTCGAGGAAGGCGTACTGCTCGGGCCGCTCGTCTCCAGGCGCCAGTACGAGCAGGTGCTCAGGGCGATCGAGGCGGCGAAAGCGGCCGGCGCGACCGTCGCATGCGGCGGCAAGCGCCCTGAAGGTTTCGACAGGGGTTACTACCTCGAGCCGACGATCCTGACCGACGTGCCCTTGGAAAGCGACGCGTGGCGCGAGGAGATTTTCGGGCCGGTGCTCTGCATCCGCCCGTTCTCGACGGAAGACGAAGCGGTTGCGCTTGCAAACGATTCCCGCTTCGGCCTCGCTGCGGCTGTCATGTCGAAGGACGATGTCCGCGCCGAACGGGTCGCCGCAGCCTTCCGCGCCGGCATCGTCTGGATCAACTGTTCGCAGCCGACCTTCACCGAGGCGCCCTGGGGCGGTTACAAGGAGTCGGGCATCGGCCGCGAGCTCGGCCGCTGGGGTCTCGAAAACTATCTCGAGACGAAGCAGATCACCCGCTTTGCCGCTGGCGAGAAATGGGGTTGGTACATCAGATGACCGGCAGTATTTCGATGGATTGGGACAACTCGCTCGATCTGCTTCTGGTTCATTGCCAGGGCGAGATCGGCAAGGTGATCGTGGGCGGTGCGCCGGAAATCCCGGGCGCGACCATGCTCGACAAAATGAACCACATCAACATGGTGGACGACAGCCTCCGCCGCTTCGTGACCTTCGAGCCGCGCGCCGGCGTTGCCATGTCGGTCAATCTGCTCGTCGCGCCGACGCGGCCCGAAGCCGATGCGGGCTTCATCGTGCTGCAGGCCGACCGCGCTCACCCCATGTCCGGCAGCAATTGCATCTGCGTCGTGACCGCACTGCTTGAAAGCGGACGGGTTGCGATGCGTGAACCCGAAACGATCGTCCGGCTCGACACGCCTGCGGGATTGATCGTCGCACGGGCCGATTGCTTCCAAGGGCGCTGCCTCTCGGTCAGCCTCGACAATGTGCCAAGTTTCGCGGAAGCGTTGGACCGGGACATAGAGACGCCGCGCTGGGGCCGCATCAAAGTCGATGTGGCTTTCGGAGGCGTCTATTACGCGATCGTCGATGTCGATCAAATCGGCAGCGATATCGCGCCGGCCAATGCGCGCTATCTGGCCGAGGCGGGCATCGAGCTGAAGTCGTTGCTTGCCGAGCAGGTGAAAGTAAAACATCCGGATCTCCCCGGGATCGATGAGATCGCCTATGTGATGTTCCGCGGCCATGAGCCTGACGGGGTGGTTCGCACATGTACGACGCTTAAACCGGGCCGCGTCGACCGGTCGCCGTGCGGCACGGGAAGCTCGGCAAACCTTGCGACGCTCTATGCGCGCGGTGAAGTCCTCGTGGGAGACCGGCGGACGTCCCGCTCGATCATCGGCGGCGAATTTGTTGCCGAAGCGATCGGCATCACGGAAGTTGGCGGGCATCCCGCGGTGCTGCCCCGGATTACGGGGCGCGGCTGGGTCTACGGTCGCGAACAGCTCCGAATTTCCGACGAGGACCCCTTCAAGAATGGTTTTGCACTCTCTGACAGTTGGGGGCCACAGGTTCACTTGCTACAAAACATGCAGCAGCTCAAAGTGCTACAGTTCCCTTTGCGCGTCTCATAAGACGCGCGGCGCGGGAGAGTTCTTCCAGCCCAAGGACTTTGGTCTGGCTGGATTCCTGTGACAAGCACAGGAATGAGGCAATCAAACAAGCGGCGGCGGGTGGCCCCAATCTCAAAAGGCCTTGGAGCACTTTGCGACATCTCGTCCGCGCGTAACCGGTTCGAAATCTGCTGTACCGCCGTTCGATAATCCCATAAGATGTCTGCGACAACTAACAGTCGCAGTCATATGATGATTTTAGATGCGGGGTATGGGAATATTCATGCCGAGTACGAAAAAGGGAGGCGCGCGCCCGTCGCTGTCCTCGCAGGTGGCAGACGCCATAAAGGCGCAGATCGAGGCGGGATACTACGCGCCGGGCGACAAGTTGCCCACCGAGCCGGCCTTGATCGACAAGTTCGGCTTCAGTCGGACGGTGGTAAGGGAGGCGATCGCAGCGCTTAGGGCCGATGGGCTGGTGGAGTCGCGGCAGGGGTCGGGCGTCTTCGTGATAGGGCCGCGGCAGAGCGACCCGGGCCTCAGGCTTTTCACCGGCGAGACCGACAAGATTTCCGATATCATCGAGGAGCTCGAACTGCGCATCGGTATCGAAGTCGAGGCGGCAGGCCTGGCGGCGGCGCGCAGTTCCCCGGCGCAGGAGGCCGAAATCCAGACTCAGGTCGAGCGCTTTGCCCATCTCGTCGCCGAAGGAAAGCCTACGGATGAGGCCGATTTCCAGTTTCACATGGCTATAGCGACGGCCACCAACAACACCCGCTTCCGCACCTTTCTGGAGCATGTCGGGCGCCGCATGATCCCGCGCGTGAAGTTTCGCACGGTCATGGGCGGCGTTGATCCGTTGCCGAGCCGGGACGAGCCCATTCTCCTCGAGCACCGCGAGATCGCCGAGGCGATCCTTGCGCGGGATCCGGACCGGGCCCGGGAGGCCATGCGTCGCCATCTCGTCACCGGGATCAAGCGGTACCGCTCGCTGACGACCTGGCGCCCGAGCGAAAAATACGGCGAGGTTGATTGACTCATCTCAAAAGTCATCATATGAATTTCCCGTCTTAAGCTCGCAGCCGGAGGGAATTCATTGTCGCCTGAAGAAATCAAGTCGCGTGTCGGTTCGGGGCTCTTGTCCTTTCCGGTCACGCACTTCACGTCGGACTACAAGCTCAATCTGGAGAGCTACCGACGTCATGTGGAGTGGCTTTCCGGCTTTGAGGCCGCGGCCCTGTTCGCTGCCGGCGGCACCGGCGAGTTCTTTTCGCTCTCGCCGAACGAAGTGGGCCAGGTCACCCGCGCGGCCAAGGACGTATCGGGCGAGGTGCCGATCATTGCGGGTTGCGGCTACGGCACGTCGCTTGCCGTCGAGACGGCGAAGATTGTGGAGGAGGCGGGTGCCGACGGTATTCTCCTGCTGCCGCACTATCTGACGGAAGCGCCGCAGGAAGGCATCTATGCCCATGTGAAGGCCGTCTGCGATTCGACCGGCCTCGGCGTCATTCTCTACAACCGCGCCAATTCGGTCGCCAATGCCGACACGGTCGCGCGCCTTGCCGAGGCCTGCCCCAACCTGATCGGCTTCAAGGACGGCACCGGCAAGGTGGACCTCGTGCGTCATGTGACGGCCCGGCTCGGCGACCGGCTCTGCTATATCGGCGGCATGCCGACCCATGAGCTCTTCGCGGAAGGCTTCAACGGCGTCGGCGTCACGACCTATTCGTCGGCGGTGTTCAATTTCGTGCCGGAACTGGCGCAGCGCTTCTACCGGGCCATGCGTGCCGGCGACAAGGCGGTGATGGAAGGCATTCTTCATACGTTCTTCTTCCCCTTCGCGGCCCTGCGCGACCGCAAGGCCGGCTATCCGGTTTCGATCATCAAGGCGGGGGTGGAGCTTGCCGGTTTTGCGCCGGGCCCGGTTCGCCCGCCTCTGGTCGACCTGACCGGCGAGGAGCGGGAGATCTTGCAGGGGCTGATAGAGGCATCGCGCCGCTGAAGAGAAACATCGGGCCGGGCGCCAGGAGTATGGCGCCCGCCTCAAACGTCGTCGTTCCAACTGGGGAGGAGTGCAATGGGAAATAAATCTGTTCGCGTCATCGCAGGCGCAATGGTGGTGGCCGGCTGGGCCGGCTGGGCCGGCGCGCAGAGCGCCTCGGAAATCAAGATCGTTCTGCCGGAACAGCCGGCCAATCTTGAGCCCTGCGGTACCATCATCACCAATGTCGGTCAGATATTGAGCCGCAACGTCGTCGAGCCGCTGACCATCGTCGATCCGAAAAGCGGTCAGCCAATACCCGGCCTTGCGACCGAGTGGAAGCAGACCGATCCGAACACCTGGCAGCTCAAGCTGCGTGAAGGAGTCAAGTTCCAGGACGGAGCCGCTTTCAATGCCGAGGCGGTCAAATTCTCGATCGAGCGGATGACCGGCGGCAAGCTGACCTGCAGCAACATCGCCAAGTTCGGCGATGCCAAGCTGACCGTCACGCCGATCGATGACCTGACGGTCGAGATCAAATCGGACAAGCCGCAGCCGATTCTGCCGACGCTGCTCAGCGTGGTCATGATCGTCTCGCCGAACACGCCGGCGGACAAGGCCGTGAACGATCCGGTCGGAACCGGGCCGTTCAAGCTTTCGAGCTTCACCCCGCAGACGGTCGTGCTGGAAGCCTTCGACGGCTACTGGGGCGAGAAGCCGGCCATTGCCAAGGCCAGCTATGTCTGGCGCCCGGAATCCTCGATTCGCGCCGCCATGGTGGAGACCGGCGAGGCCGATCTGACGCCGTCCATTGCGATCCAGGACGCGACCAATCCAGAAACGGACTTCGCCTATCTGAACTCCGAAACCACCGCGATCCGCATCGATGCCGGCTTTGCTCCGCTCGACGACGTCCGAATCCGCAAGGCGCTGAACCTGGCGATCGACTGGGATGGTCTCGCGCAGCTTTTCGGCGAGGACGTACAGCGGGCTTCGCAGATGGTCGTCACCGGCATCAACGGCCACGACGACAAGCTGGCGCCCTGGGCCTTCGATGCCGAAAAGGCGCGCGCGCTGATTGCCGAGGCCAAGGCCGCGGGCGTACCGGTCGATACCGAAATCGAACTGATCGGCCGCAACGGCATCTACCCCAACGGTACGGAAGCCATGGAAGCCATGATGGCCATGTGGCAGGATGTCGGCCTGAACGTCAAGCTGACGATGCTCGACGTGAACGATTGGCTGCGCTACCTGCAGAAGCCTTTCCCGGAGAGCCGCGGGCCGAACCTGCTGCAGATGATGCACGACAACAACAAGGGTGATGCCGCCTTCACCGTTCCGATCTTCTACACCTCGGGCGGAAGCTATTCGACCTTCGAGGATGCGGGCCTCGACAAGGAGGTCGCCGATGCCATGGCTGCCACCGGCGAGGACCGTACGGCAAAGTTCAAGGCGATCTTTGCGAAGGTGCATGACGATCTCGCGGTCGACATCCCGATGTTCCACATGATCGGCTACACCCGGGTCGGCAGCCGCCTCGAGTGGAAGCCGGACATCACGACCAACAGCGAGATCCCGCTCGCCAATATCGCCCTCAAGGACTGAGTGCCACCATCCGGGCGAGCGCGCGGCACGTTCGCGCGCTCGCATGAACTGCAAGGGAATCCAGAGGCTCCGCATGATGCTCGGTTATATCGGCCGGCGGGCATATCACAGCGTAATTTCGGTGATCGGCCTGCTGACGCTCGTCTTCTTCCTCACGCGTTTGACCGGCGATCCGTCGGCCCTCTACCTGCCGCTCGATTCAAGTCTCGAGGCGCGCCAGGCCTTCGCCCGCCTGAACGGTCTGGACCAGCCGATTTACGTGCAGTTCATCCAGTATCTGCAAAACCTCATGTCCCTGGATTTCGGCCAGTCCCTGCGACAGAACCGGTCGGCGATCGAGGTCGCTCTCGAGGCCTTTCCGGCCACGTTGAAGCTGGCTTTGGTCGCGATGACGCTCGCAACCGTTCTGGCCATCGTCGTCGGCGCGCTGGCGGCTGCCCGTCCCGCGAGCCTGTTCGACCGCGTCGCCGGCCTCGTTTCGCTGGCGGGTGCGAGCACCCCCGATTTCTGGATCGCGATCGTCGGCATTCTCGTCTTCGCGGTCGGGCTCGGCATGTTGCCGACGTCGGGTACGGGCACCGCCCTGCACTGGATCATGCCGATCGTCGTGCTGATGCTGCGTCCTTTCGGGCTGCTGGTCCAGGTCGTGCGTGGCACGATGATCTCTGCGCTCGCCTCGCCCTTTATCAAGACCGCCCACGCCAAAGGCATGAAGCGTCGCAAGATCATCTTCGGTCACGCGCTCAGGAATTCGCTGCTGCCGGTGATCACCGTCGCCGGTGACCTGGCGACCGGGCTGATCAACGGCGCCGTCGTCGTCGAGACGATCTTCGGCTGGCCGGGCATCGGCAAGCTGATGATCGATTCGATCGTTCAGCGCGATTTTGCCGTGGTGCAATCGACGATCCTCGTCACGGCAATCGCCATCTTCATCGTCAACATCGCGATCGATCTTCTTTACGCAGTGCTCGATCCGCGCATCCGCTACTGAGGGGAGGCGACAATGACCGACCTGGCATTGCCATCCGTAAGATCGCCCGGCGCCCTGCGGCAGCTCGCAATCTATCTCACCCGGGACAAGCTGGCGCTCTGCGCAGCCGTCTTTCTCTTCGTGCTCATCGTCTGCGTGCTTGTCGGACCGCTCTTCGTTGGCGAACTTGCGGGCAAGCTCGGGCTCAGGCAACGCAACCTGCCGCCCTTCGCACTGGAGCACGGGTTCATCTACATTCTGGGAGCCGATACGCTCGGGCGGCCGATCCTGGCGCGGCTGATCGTCGGGGCGCAGAACACGCTCGGCATCGCAGCCGCTGCCGTCTTCTGCTCCATGGCTTTAGGCGGCATTCTCGGCCTTGCTGCCGGCTATTCGGAGCGCTGGTACAGCCACGTCATCCTGCGCCTGGCCGATGTGGTGATGAGCTTTCCCTCGCTGCTGCTGGCGCTCATCGTGCTCTATACGCTCGGTCCCAGCATGACGAACCTGGTGATCGTGCTGGCGATTACCCGCATGCCCATCTTCATCCGCACCGCACGGGCCGAAGTGCTCGAACTGCGAGAACGCATGTTCGTCAGTGCCGCGCGCTCCATGGGCGCGAGCACCGGACGCATCCTGTTCCGTCATATCGCACCGCTCGTGCTCCCGACGCTGGTAACGATAGCCGCGATCGATTTCGCTACCGTAATCCTGGCCGAATCCTCCTTGAGTTTCCTCGGGCTTGGCATTCAGCCTCCGGATTTCACCTGGGGCGCCATGGTGGCCAACGGCCGCGGTTATCTGAAGACGGCGTGGTGGATCGCTTTCTGGCCGGGCCTCGCGATCCTGCTGACGACGCTTTCCCTGAACATTCTCGCCAGCTGGGCCCGGACCGTCGCCGATCCGCTGCAGCGCTGGCGTCTGCAATCGCTGCGAAAGGCTCCGCGATGAACGCGCCGGACAAACCCATATTGCGTATCGACAAACTCACGGTCGACTTCCTGTCCGAAGGCGACCCCGTGCGTGCCGTCGACGACGTCTCGTTCGACGTCTGCCCGGGGGAAACCCTCGTCATCCTGGGCGAGAGCGGATCGGGAAAGAGCGTCAGCACCGGAACGGTGATGGGGTTGATCGATTGCCCGCCGGGCGACATCGTCTCGGGCTCGCTAGTGTTCGACGGGACGGATCTTTCCCGCCTCGATGATGAAGGCCGGCGCGAACTGAACGGCCGCCGCATCGCCATGATCTTCCAGGATCCGCTGGCCTATCTCAACCCGGTCTATACTGTCGGCAGGCAGATCGCCGAGGTTTTCGAGAGCCATGGCGGAGGCGAGGGGGGTGCGGTGCGCGACAAGGTCGTTCGGCTGCTCGAACGGGTCGGAATTCCTGAAGCCGACGAGCGGATCGACTATTACCCGCACCAGTTCTCGGGCGGACAGAGGCAGCGCGTGATGATCGCCATGGCGATTGCGCTGAAGCCGGACATCCTGATCGCCGACGAGCCGACCACGGCACTCGACGTCAGCGTCCAGGCACAAATCCTCGAACTCCTGCTGGACCTGCAGCGCGAGACCGGCATGGCGCTGATCATGATCACCCACGATCTCGAGGTCGCCGCGGCTATGGCGGATCGGATCATCGTGATGAATGGCGGCAGGGTGGTGGAGAGCGGCAAGGCCCAGGACGTGTTCACCAATCCGAGCCACGCCTATACCCGCCGGCTGATGTCGGCCGTGCCCCATGCCGACGCGCCGAAAGCGCCTCGGAATGCCGCACAGGGCGAGGTCCTGCTGCAAGTCGTCCATTTAAGCAAGCATTACAAGCTGGGGTCCGGTCCGTTCTCGCCCAAGCGGGAGTTCAAGGCCGTGGACGACGTCAGTTTCACGCTTCGTCGCGGGGAAACGGTCGGTATCGTTGGCGAGTCCGGTTCGGGTAAATCGAGCATTGCACGCATGCTGCTGAGACTGAACGAGCCCACGTCGGGCGCGGCACTCTTTGCCGGCGAGGACATTTTCAAGCTCAAGGGCAGGGCGCTTGACGGTTTCCGCCGAAGGGTGCAGATGGTGTTCCAGGATCCGTTCGGGTCGATGAATCCGCGCATGAACGTCCGCTCGATCATTTCCGAACCCTGGGCGATCCACGGGGACATTCTGCCGCGTGAACGCTGGAACGACCGTGTCGTGGAGCTGCTGGAGCTTGTCGGCCTGAAGGCGGAGCATGCCGAACGGCATCCGCATCAGTTTTCCGGCGGGCAGCGGCAACGCATCGCCATTGCCCGGGCACTCGCCAGTGAACCCGAGCTGATCGTCTGCGACGAGGCGGTCTCGGCGCTCGACGTGTCGATTCAGATGCAGGTCATCGAGCTTCTGGCCGATCTCCGCCAGCGCCTCGGCCTCTCCTACGTCTTCATTACCCACGATCTGCCCATCGTGCGCCAATTCGCCGACCGGATCCTGGTGATGCAGCGCGGCAGGATCGTCGAGGAAGGCGAGACGGAAGCCCTTTTCGTCTCACCTCGGCATGAATACACGAAAGCTCTGCTCCGGGCCGTTCCGCAGCCGAAGTGGTTGCAGCGCGATCCGGCCGTGGTTGCCGAGTAGAAAGCTGAGCGGCGGGTATTCTTGTCAGTTTAGACTGCGTCGCGCTTTAGTCGCTCAAACACTTTTGGCAGAACTCCAACTGCCAAGCAGTTCCACGCCCGCTAGGGCGCCAGGCGCTGCCGGTCGACCTTTGTCAGTTTTGATCGCCAGCGCGGCCGGCATCCTATCGCAGCCGTTGGCGGTTATGCGGATGCTGGGACTGAGCGACTGCCGTATTATTATGTCTGAAACCCCAACTGCCGAAAAAACCCCTCAGCACATGTCTTAGTTTATTTGTAGCTAAATTAGACTTTGGTAGTGTGCTCGCGTCATGGGATGGAGGATTTCTATGGAGCGCATTCAGCCGCAAGCCGCAATAGCAGTGGCTGCAACCAAAATGTGGTCAGTGCCGGAGTTTTGCCGACGGCAAAACTTGTGCGAGGAAGAAAAACGGCGCTTGACCCGCCTCTTCGGCCGGTTTGCCACGGCTCGCGAGTTGCTTCACAACGCAAAGCGCGCTCCTAAGTGGAGGTATTGAGGTTCAGGGCGAGGGTATACTGGGCGCACACCGAACGAGAAAGACCCGGCAGGTAGGCGAAGCCCTTCTGCCGATGCCTCTCGATGGCAGGATTAGGCATCAGCTTCGTGGCAAACGACTTCGATGTTGTGCCCGTCCGGACCAATGACGAAAGCTGCATAGTAGTTCGCGTGGTAGTTCGGGCGCAAACCAGGGGCACCATTGTCTTTGCCACCCGCCTGGAGAGCCGCGCGATAGAAAGCTTCGACTTGCTGGCGATTCTCGGCTGTGAACGCCAGGTGGAGATGCGCCGGCTTCTCCTCGGTTTGGTACAGGCACAATGAAGCTTGCCCTTTGGGCTAAGCTCGACACCGTAGGTCGGCAGACCCTCCGAGACGACGGTCACGCCGAGTGGTTCGAGTGCCTTGAGGAAGAACGCTTTGCTCGCTGCGTAGTCGCTGACGCCGAATTTGACATGGTCAAACATGACTTCTCCTGAAGTGTGTGGGCCTGCCCGACGAAGATGCGCCCGAGCGTACCTCTGCTGCGCGCCTTGCAATGTTTGCTTGCACTGCAAAGGTCTTCGCGGCGGCTTGCGTCTCACATTTGATGGCATGTCTCAGCCGTTGATGGCAAGGAACAGAGGGTGGGGAGTGCCGCGGCAACCCTTAGAATTCCCAAGACAAGCGGCTGTTCGGGGGAAGGCCCGTGCATTGAAAACGATCTTGTAACGGGTGCTTGCCTGTTGCCGGCCGAGAGCTTGGGTCGAACCGCGACAACCTTCCGGCAGGTCGTGCGTTAGTAGACGAAGTAAATTGGAGCGCGGAGAGCACGATGCCCTCAAGATTTCGTTTCGGCCTACTGGCGAAAGCAGGCTACACGGCCCGTGGTGTCGTGTTCCTTCTCGTTGCCGGACTCGCTCTTTTCTCCGGAGTGACAGGCGGTCGGCCCGAAATGAAGTCAGCGCTCTTGACGCTGCTCGGACAGCCCTTCGGCCGGATCTGGGTCGCATTGATCGGGCTCGGCCTGCTCGGGTTCGTCGCCTGGAGACTGGCCCAGTCCCTTGCGGATAGTGACGGCCACGGATCCGATCGCAAGGGTCTCACTGTGCGCAGTGCATTGTTCGGCAGCGCCGTAGTATACCTTGGGCTGGCCGGCTACTCCCTCGGACATGCACTATTTCTTGCGGGTGGAAACCACGAATCTGGCGAGAAAGGGCTGGCGGAATGGATCATGTCGAAGCCGTTCGGCTCGTACCTGGCGATCGCGGTCGGGACCGGCTTCATCGCCGGGGGGGTCGTCACCGTGTACAAAGGCCTCACACGAAAGTTCGAGCGATATCTCCGCATTCCCGATCGGAACCGTGTCCTTACCTCAATCTGCATTTACGGCCTCGTCGCGCGTGGCGCTGTCTTCGTGATTATCGGCATCCTGTTCGCCTATGCCGGATTCCGGGTTGACCCGGAACAGGCCGGCAGCATGAGCGATGCCCTGGAGTGGCTTCGACAACTGCCGTTCGGCTCGATCCTGTACATCGCCGTGGCTGTCGGTATTGCTGCTTTCGGCATCTATAACCTCATTGAAGCGCGGTATCGGGTCGTCCGCGGCCCTGATCTGACAGCGGTGAAGCAGCCGATCTCGCTGCAGAAAACCTGACCCGACGCAGCCGGGTTGATAGAGCTGGTGAAAGCGTGTGGGGGGTGAAGGCAGAGCGGCAATTACGGTGTGCCATGCCGAGCCGCTGAGCCGAGTTTACGAAGCTTTCTCGGCAGTCTGCCGGCCATTGTCGCCTCCTTAGAGGACCATGAGGCACCGGAACTGCCTTCAAGGGACGACATGAGCAGTTCCGGAGCCTCAAACGCAATAGCAGGTGACGAGATCCGCCATGGCGTTCATCGGGATATGTGTCGGGTAAACTTTTCGGCAACTGCCGTAAGACTTTTGTCAGGGTCCATGGGACTAAGGTCCGATATATACTAATGCCCTTTCCCCTCGGCATATGAGGATGACATTGGTTTCTCGGAGGCATTACTGACTCAATGCACCTGTGAAGGTGTCTTGAAGTAGATATCTCGCGACAAACCTGCGCCATCCGAATGTTGGCTCCGAGGCGAACGCGATCACCGATTTCCTTGTCGGAACTGTTGTCGCCATCTTCTTCTTTTACCTACGTTCAGGGAACTTAAATCTTCTGTGATGGTTTCGATGAAGGAATCTACGACAAGGAGAAACAACATGGCTGATAGAGGACCAACAGTTGTGAATACCGGAGGCAACGGTGCTGGTTGGGCCGTCGCAGTGATCGTGGTTCTGCTGATCGTCGGAGCCTTGTTCCTGTTCGGCGGCGACCTGTTCAACGGCGGCGGAGGCGGCGGGAATACCGATGTCGACGTGAACGTGCCGAACGTCGAAGCGCCTCAGGCTCCGTCTGGTGGAGAAACATCGGCGCCTTCAGGCGGCACGGCGACGCCAGCGCCCTCGGGCGGCGGACAGCAATAGCTCCTGCAGAATGCCGACGGAGTTCCTGCACAGAAGTGGCGGCGTCGACGGAGGGTGCGGCGCTGCCACTCTTTTCGAGATCTCGCCTTTGAGTGTAACCGCGGAAGACGCTTCGGCCCTTGTTGGGTCTTCAACGAATGCGCAGACTCGGACGCAAACCCGATGAGACGACAGGCCTATCGAATGGGCCTAAGCGACGGTCGACCGGCTGAGGCGCCGGGTCACCGGCAACGCGTTGTCCGGGAAGCTCTCTAGCTCGCCCGCGGCACGTTGAATGATGTCCCGTATCCACGCGATCGCCGGTTCTTGAGCAGCCGCGATCCCCCAGAGGAGCGAGAGCTCCGATCGTCGCGCTGGTTCAAGGCGAAGCAGTTTTAGATCTGGATGGCTGCGCATCAGCGCGCGGGCGGAACGGTCCGGCAGCGACGAAACCAGGTCGGTGGCTTCCAGCAGATGGCCAAGTGCGGCATAGCTCGGTAACGAGACGGCAATATTGCGGTGCTGCCCGCGCCGCGCCAACTCCACGTCAAGGTAGTTCTGGGAAATTGGCCACGGAAGCGGATAAACGTGCCGATGGGCTAGAAAGAGCTCGGTCGAAATCCGATCGGCACAATCGTAGAGATCCGAACGTGGACCGGCGAGGACAACGAGTTCGTCCTCCCATAAGGTGATTCCGTCCACCAATGCTCCGACAGGCGTGGTTCCACCGATGGAAAGCACGAAGTCGACGCGACCGGTCGCGAGATCTGATTCATAGCTGCGCCGTTCAAACGGCTCCACTCTCAGTGTCCAGTTTGGAGCTTGCTCGTGCAATATGGCTATAACGGCCGGCACCAGCGTAAGCTCCAATGCCCCAGGTGAAACGATCTTAACATCTCTCACCGACTCGGCCGGATGGAACGCCGTGGTGCATTGGCTCCCTCGCGTCTTTTCGAGCTCGGCGTTCAAAACCGTACTCAGGAGCGAAAGCGAGCGTTCCAGGCTCTGCGCACGAATTGTAGGCAACATCGCCCCGCCACTGCGTACAAAGAGAGGATCCGAGAACATCGTTCTCAGCCGGGCGAGTGCGTGGCTGACTGCAGAGGGAGAGACAAAAAGACGATCGGCGCAGCGGGCAACGCTCCGCTCTTCCAACATGACCGCCAGCACCTTCAAGAGGTTAAGGTCGACCTTGCACCAGTCCATAAAGTGAATCTCATTCAGGTTACGCTGAGATTCTATCATTTGACTCAGTTTGTATCCTATGGCAACAACTGCTCGAAGCACATCCTTTCATTGGTGAGAGCATGCCAAGAATCATCTGCATGACCGCTGCGGTCGCAATTCTCATAAACCTCTTTTCTTCTCGAATATTCGCAGGCGAGATCACCCAAACGGACCGTCTTCGTCTGGAGCTCGAGACACTCGCCGACGGGCATCCCGGCCGCGTCGGCATTTGCGTGCAGGACCAGCCTAAGGCGCCTGTTTGTGTGAACGGCGCTCAACGCTTCTCTCTGCAGAGTGTCATGAAATTGGTCGTCGCTGCAGCCGTCATGCAGGCGGTCGACGAACAGCGTATCCGGTTGGACGACCAAATCACCATCAGGCGCGAAGACCTGAGCGTAAACATCCAGCCCATCGCCGATATCGTCGCCAGGCATGGCTCCTTTGAGACGAGTGTTCGGGATCTTGTGCGCCGGGCGGTGGTCGCGAGTGACAGTGCGGCTACGGACGTGTTGATCGCCCGCCTGGGTGGGACGAAGGCGATACAGGTTTTCCTCGAAAAGGCGGGACTGACGGGCGTCCGAATCGACCGAACCGAGCGCGAGCTTCAAACTGAGACCGATGGGCTCATGTGGCAGCCAGAGTTCGTCTTTCCGCAGAGGCTGGAGCAGGCGCGCAGGGAAGTCCCCGCGGCAGTCCGCCAAACCGCCTTCGAGGCCTACATGAAGGACCCGCGCGACACCGCGACGCCCCGCGGCATGGCTGCTTTCCTGTACAGCCTTGCGTCAGGCAGCCTTCTGACTGCGGGCTCGACGGAATTCCTTTTGACGGTCATGAGCCAAACGACCACCTTTCCCGATCGGCTGCGCGCGGGCATCCCTCCAGAATGGGGTATCGGGCACAAGACAGGCACGAGCCAGACCCGTGGGGGCATCAATGGTGCGACCAATGATGTCGGCATTCTGACGGCGCCAGACGGGAGGCGCATTGCCGTGGCTGCGTTCGTTGCAGAGTCTCGCGCCGGTCAGGCCGAACGTGCTGCCGTCATCGCGGCCGCGGCTCGAGCCATCACTGCAGCCTACGAATAGCAGTACGGGTACTCGCGAGCACGGGCATGACGCATTCCGCGTGCTGATCGGCGCAGATGAGGTCTTGTTTATGCTCCGTTAGATCCACTATCGCGCATCCTCAGGCCTCGACAATGGATGGCAGATCATGACGAACAGCGCGCAGATGCAGGAACGGCGATTGAAGGCACTCGAACTGACGAGGAATGGCGCGCCGAAGCTGCCGTCCAATCCTTTCTTCGGCGTCGGCCCGATCACTGACGCGACCACCGATGAGGTGGACAGCCGCTTGCGGCGGATCGCCTTCGACGCCTGGATCGAGAAGACCTATCGCAAGTTCGACGACAGCGGCAATGATATCGGCGGCTTTACCACGGCGGAAATCTCCCGCAGCATGCATCGCGGCTATCCGGCCGACAAGATTTTGACCGACATGATGCGGGCGATCCATCGCTATTTCGGTTTTCCGAAGGCGAACCGTATGGCAGTGGGTCTCGGCGGCGGCCACAGCGGTTTCACTGTCTGCGTCCAGCACCTGATGAACGCCAACGACGCCTCCCAACGCGTCTATGTCGATACGCCGCGGCCAGAGAGCGATCCTTCGAGAGCCGCGGGCTTCTTCCGCCAGTCCTGGGCGACCCAGCTCGTCGAAATGCAGCGATTCGCCGAGAAGGGCTGCGAGAGCCGAATTCATTTCGCAGCCTCCGAAGGCGTGATTCCGACGGCAGAAGAGCTCTCCGCCCTCGGCGTGTCGATCTTCGTCGGCGTCGGGCACGAGACGACCGGCGCCAATGCCTATACCAGCGGCGAGATCCGCGAACTGTTGAAGTGGATCGACGGTGATCCGGCCAACCGGCATGCGGTTTTCGATGCCACCTCGATGCTCGGCGCCATGCCGTGGGAGCCGGAACTGGTCAGCGCCGTGATGGCGAAGTGCTGCCTGTTCATGCCCTTCCAGAAGGCGATCGGCGGGGTCTCCGGTTATTTCGTCGCCTCCTTCACGCCGCATGCCCTGACGTTGATCGAGAAGAACCAGCAAGACCCTGCCTGGGCTATCCCGCGCCAGCTGAAGATCGCGCCGCCGGTCGACCCGAGGCAGCCATTTTCGGCCAAGCGCTCTGTCGACGCCGGCCCGTTCTACGATGCCGCCGAAGACCGCATGCTCGGCGGCGTCATAAATACCTACAGCGCGCTCGCGTTCGCCGAGACCACCTTCGGTCTCTTGCAGTCCGAGGCGCGCGTCGGCTCCGTGGTCGAGCTCAACCGGCGCTCCGCCGCCAATCGCAAGGTGATCGACGAGTGGGTGGAGACGCATCCGCTCCTGAAGCTGACCGTTGCCGATCCGGAGCGTCGCGGTGCGGCAGTGACGCTCCTGAAGGTGGTCGACGAAGACATCACAGATACAGACATCCACGCCCGCATCATTGCACGTTCGAAGCAGCTGCTCGGCTATGAGGGCATCACCCATCCGAATGGCGAGTACGAGCCCGGCCTCGACGCGGCCCGCTACGTCAATGCCTTCCCCGGCACACCCGGGGACTATCGCGCCTGGGTCGGCGGCATCCGCGAGCCAGACGACGTCGTCGCACTGCTGGAGAACCTGCAATACGCCTATCTGCGCGCCAAGATCGTCGTTCTCGAAGAGGAACTGGCGAAGAAGGGCGTCACGTTCGAAGCCCCTGCCAAAGCCGGCCAGGCCGTCCGCAAGGACGATCCCGACCGTGCCTACACCGTGCTGATCGCCGACCTGGTCGGACTGCGCTTCGGTGCCGATGGCCGGCCGGATCACGGCGAGGTGAAGGCCTATATCGAGGAAAAGGGCGGCGTGTTCCACCTGGGGCCGATCGGCGACCGGTCTGCCCTGGAGAAGGGCCGCATCCACTTCTTCTACCAGCCGGACCTGAGCACCGAGGCGGAAATTCTGCCGCAGACCGACAAGGGCCAGTACGACGCGCTGATTGCGGCGGCGACCTTCATTCCGAAAGCTTCCGTATTCCCGCTCGGCGGCGTGCGCATCGGCGCCGGCACCGGCAACATGGGCTCGGCCTCCTGGGGCGGTGGCAATGGCGAGGGGGGCCAGGCGCCGCTGATGAACACGCCGGGCATAAACAGCCGCGCGACCGCCCAGATGGCGATGAAGGCGATACTGAAGGTCGTTCCAGACCTGCCGGTCGACAGGCTGCACCGGATGGTCGCAGAGGGCGACTTCGATACCGGCCGTCAGCTCAAGGATTTCCCGACCGCCAAGCTCGAGGGCCGCAGGATCGCCATTCTCGGCTACGGCAATATCGGCCGTGAAGTCGCCAAGCTCGCCAAGGCCTTCGGTATGCATGTCGCGATCTACGCCCGCCACCACCACAAGCACTGGATCGAGACAGAGGGCTTCGAATATGCCGAAAGTGCCGTAGCCGCGGCAACCGGCGCCGACGTGCTCTCCGTCCATATCGGTCTCGGACGCCTGGATCCGGTGACCGGTCTCTATTCCAACGCCGGAACCGTCGATCAGAAGGTGCTCTGCGCGATGAAGGATGGCGCCGTGCTGGTCAACTACGACCGGGGCGAGGTGGTCGATACCGCCGCGCTTGACGAGGCGCTGTCGACAGGCAAGATCGCGCATGCGGCGATCGATGCCGACCTCTTCAAGGACGTCGCGACCGGCAAGCTCAGCGGGCCGATGCTTCCTTACCTGGCACTAGAGGAACGCCATAAGGGCCGGCTGGAACTCCTGCCTCACGCGGCAGCCGACACGGATCATCCTTCGCGCGTGACCGGCGCGAAACAGGCGGTAGACCAGATCTTCGATGTCATCCGCTTCAAGTCGGTCACCAATCTCAAGGGGGATCTGCCCGAGGGCTACGTATCGGCCGGCAGCCGCACGCCCGCCGGCATCGGCCGCGTAACGAAGCGGCTGGTCGCCGAGGTCGGTGGCAAGGCGGAACTCCTGGTGGAGCTGCGGCAGACGTCGGAAAGGGTTGCGGCAATCCTGGGCGCGCTCGCCGCCGTTGCCGACCGGGATCACCGCGGCCGGATCATCGATCGCTATACCGGCCTGCTCGTCGAAAGTGTCGATCGTCAGCGGGCGCTGCTCGACCGGCTCGGTCTCTACGGACCGGTGGAGGAGTAGACCGGTCGTCTTCCGGCCACGCCGTTCGCGCTTGACGCGCAGGGCGTGGCCGTAAAATCTGAATTCGATCAGTGCTTCAGGGCTCTTTTCTGATCGATTTTCTCGGTCAGGAAGATGGCGAACGCCGTAGCGGGCAGCGCAAGCCCGATCATGGAGGCGAGCCACCACCCGCCAGAGGCAAATGCCCAGGCGCCCAGGGCAGAGCCGATGGCGCCGCCCGTGAAGAATATGGCCATGAACAGGCCGTTGAGCCGGCTGCGCAACTCCGCGCCGAGTTCGTAGATCGAGCGCTGCCCGGTCACCAAGGTCATGGTCACGCCGAAGTCGAGCAGGATCGCCGCCAGCGTCAGAAGCGTGAGCGCGGTAGTGGACCCTTCGGTAGCGACCTGCGTCATCAGGAAAGCGGCTCCTACACCGACAAGGCCGAATGCCGTCGCCGGCCGGATCAAGCCCTTATCCGCGAGGCGCCCGGCGATGGGGGAAGCAATTGCGCCCGCGACACCGGCCAGGGCAAAAAGCGCAATGCCGTTATGACCAAGCCCGCAGCGCGGGCCGGCAAGATAGAGCGGCGTGACGGTCCAGAAGAGGCTGAACGCAGCGAACTGACAGGCCTGATAGGCGGCGCGGCGCTGCAGGACCGGCTGCGTCGCGAGGAGCTTGCCCATCGACTTGATGAGCTGGCCGTAAGTCATCCGGGCCGCCGGTCGGCGGGTCGGCAGTTGCACCCACAGCAGGCTGCCCAGCCCGACCATGACGACGGCCGAAACATAGAAGACGGCATGCCAGGAGCTGAGGCCGGCGATCAGCCCGGAAATCGGCCGCGCCATCATGATCCCGACCATCAGCCCGCTCATGACATTGCCGACGACGCGGCCCCGAGCCGCATCCGGAGCAAGGTTGGCAGCGAAGGGCACGATCATCTGGACTGCGACGGAGCCTAGACCGATGGCAAGCGAAGCTGTGAGGAAAGGCCCGGGTGTGGTCGAGAGACCGGCCGCGATCAGGGCAAGAGTGACCAGTCCGATCATCGTCACGATCAGCCGACGATTTTCCAGGAGATCGCCCAGCGGCACGAGCAGCAGCAATCCGATGCCATAGCCGATCTGGGTCAGGGTAACGATCAGGCCGGTTGCCTCTGCCGGCAGGCCGATGTCGAGTGCGATCGGGCCGGCGAGTGGCTGGGTATAGTAAAGGTTGGCGGCAATCAGGCCGCAGGCGGCGGCCATGAGAAATGTCATGCCGGCAGAAAGCCCGGCCGGATGCTGCGTCTGGGCGATGGATACGGGAGCTGTCATTGAAGAGTTCCTTGGGAGGCAGGAGGCGGACGGTTCAATCAGTCGAGAATGCGCAGGACGGCTTCGGCGGAAGCGAGCATCTGGTTTTCCAGCTCTCCGGTTTTGCCGGCGATGCGGACGCCCTGAAGATAGGAAAACAGCGCAAGCGCGGTCCCCGCAGGATCGACGTTCTGGCGGATTGAACCGTCTTGGTGGCCTTCGTGGATGAAACCTTCGAGCCGGGAGACGAGATGGCGATTGTGTCCGGCCACCTTTTCGGCGATCTCGGCGTCCGACAGAACCAGTTCCACGGCAGCGCCAATGGCCAGGCATCCACGCCTGCCGGTTTCGCCGCAGGCGGAGATGGCATAGAAACCGACGACGCGGGCGATCTTTTCGCGACCGGTGGAGGCTGAGGACAGCGCCTCATCCAGAAGATCGGCCCGGATTTGCTTATAGCGGTCGTAGGCGGCGACGAAGACGTCACGCTTGTCACGAAACGCCTTGTATATGCTGCCGGCGGTCAGTCCCATTTCCGCCTTGAGCTCGGCGATCGAGGTCCCGTGATAGCCCTTCTCGGAAAATATGCGGATCGCCGCATCCAGAGCCTGGTGCATGTCGAATTCGCGTGGCCGCCCGGCGGGGCGAGGAGAGATGCTTTCGAAACTCATCTGATCGACCTATTAGGAAACGTTCATTTCCTAATAGGTCGCGGAATCGACTTGGTCAAGCGCCTCCTTGAGTTCTCATGACGAGCAGTTGCAGTGCAGGGTGCAACTTTTAGAAACATCGCCGATCTCTTCGACGTCCTGCCGGAATCGAGCAAACCGCAAAAGCATTCGGCCACCAGTGGTCTGCCGATCCGGTCGAGTTCGGTGTTTGCATGCCATTGATTTCCGAGGCTCTAGCCGTTGCACAGCCTACGGCCAGTCGGCACCTATATTTCTCAAACAAGCAGACTTCATCACTGTGCGGGAGCACCTGAAATGGTCGTATTGCAAACGGGATGAGGCTGCGATCAGGGTTCCTTTCACGATCCTCGGCTGGATGCCAGTGTTCGCGATCGAACTCGGACTTTGGCCTGGAATTGCCTACTACATGCATCGGATCGCGGCGCGCCCCTCGGTGGTTGCGGCGCGGACACGTGAGGCCGAATTCCCGCCGGTCGAGTGAGCGCGAACGCGCATAGCTTGAGGCCCGGGTTCCGGCGGCGGAGCCCTTATGGCCGAATTCCCTCGATCTCCCGCCGTTGCTCAGCGTGTTTCGCCGGGTTCTGCTCTTTTAGCTTTTGCAAGTTCAGCAGCTTCCAGCGTACAGCCGGAAGATCTGCTGCTTGGGGCAGGCCGATAGCCTCGAAGTCCGGTTCACCGTTATGCAGAGACAGCAGAAAGCGCATAGCCTTCTCGTCAAGCCGGGCGCGGATGTCAGTCATCAACCTGGCTCGCGCCGCTTTCAGGTCATCCAAGCTGACGGTCTCGATAGTCATGCCCTCAAATTCCTTGACGAAGGTGTCGTCGAGCTCCGCAAGAGATGGTCTCACCAGCTCGTGCGGCGGGCGCCCCGAGCTCGCGACATAGATCAGGAAGGTGCGGAATAGCGGGTCGGTCAGCCCCTCGTTTTCATAGAGCAGCTTCACGTCGAACAGATCGCGCGGATGCTGCCGGTCGACCGCCGCATGAAGCTTTCCGCCGAATAGGTCTTCGAACGCAACGACCTGCATCTCGGCAAAGCCGAATGCATCTTCCACAGATGGGCTCACGCGGCGCAGTTCCGGCGCATGGACGGTTCCCCGCGCGACGGGCGATGTCTCGATCTTGATCTCCGCGCCGCCTTGTCTGACGAGGACGCGGGTGTCGTTGTTGCCGCCGCCGGCAATTCTCTGGACGGCGACGCCGCGGAGATTATGCTGCAGATCCTCGCGGATGCGTTCGAGCGCCGCGTCGATGCCCTTCAACGTCGTCAAACGATCCTCGATCGGCAGATAGGTCAGGTCGATGTCGACCGAGAGCCGCGGCATATCGCGGTAGAAGAGGTTGATCGCCGTACCACCCTTCAACGCGAAGGCGTCGTGTCGCGCGATGAAGGGAAGGGTCCGCACCAGGAGATCGACCTGGCGCATGTATTGCTCACGTGCCATGCGGGGTCTCCTGCGGCATGAGATCGGTCGGAATTGTGATGCGGTAGAGGGGGTGCAGCCGACCGCCTTGCGTTAGCGCCCGGTCGCCCTTGCCGAGATCGACCGCCGACATGTCGATGTGCCGGCGCCAGGCATGATTGTGCTTATCGGCATAGACGAAGAAAAGGCGCTTGGTTTTGACGCTCCGGCATTGCGCGAGCAGCATCGTCAGCAACCTCGGACGCAGATTGGCGAGGCTCTCGAATGACATGTCGATTATATGGAAGCTCTCGCCCTTCGGGAGTTCATCCAGCATCTCGAGGATTGCGCGTTCGGGGGACGACATCGGCATCGGCCAGCGCCATGGGCTTTGCGCCAGCTCCGGATCGTCTTCATTCGACAGGCTGAAGTCGGAATTTTCCACTCCTATCGCGCTGTCGCCAAACAGGGCGTTGCGTCTGACCGAGATGCGAGCGTCGGTGCGCAGTTTCGTCAGCCATGCCGGGATGTCGGCGCCATAGAGGTAGAGGGGGAATTCGTGGCCGGGGGAAATGTAGTGGGTGTGGCCCCGCAGGGAGAGAGCGCTTGCCCCGCCGACATGAAATCTATGCTGCATGAGCCAGATGGCCGAGAGCAGGGGTATTTTCCAACCGGTGGCGGCTTCTGGGTTGGCGTCTGACGAGAATGGACGCCGGTACACGCCCGTCATGACGGGCTCGAGCCATCCCTGTTTGATGTATCCGGAAACGGATTGCCGCGAGATGGCATGACGGGTCATCCACCCTGTATCCACCAGGAAACCGGGAGGCACGTCTTGGAGAAGCCGCTTTAGCTTTGGTTCGGGTCGTCCACGCATATTTGACATTTTGGCATAAAGTTAAAGTCAGCGCCAGTGGAACTTTATTACATGACATAACTGTCAATTCTTGATTGACGCCTAATAACGAATTCAAAGTTGGGCATCCACGTTCGGCCGGGCGCCCCTTATCGAAGTTGGCGCGGCTTCTGAAGGTGAGTACGAAGAGCTGTATCACATCACCTTTTTTAATATGGCGTAGAAGAGCTTACGATGTCGAAATGACAAGCAGCAGGACATTCGTGGATGGAACCCTTATTGCTCCCGAATTCGGGGTCCGAATTTGGCCTTCAAGTGCCGCAAGCTTTAGATGACTTTGAAATCATTGAAATTCTGGCTCAGATGGAGGCAATCAATTCCCCGACCTTGGGTCTCGCCGACCTGGCAAGCTCCGTGGGCCTAAGCCCGTTCCAGCTCAATCGCCGGCTAAAACGTGCACTCGGGGATACGCTGGGAAATTATCAGCGCCGTCTACGTCTGAACCTAGCGGCCGCGCTTCTTACCCGTAGCGACCAGAACATTCTCGATATCGCTCTCCAAACGGGATACGGAAGCCAGGCGGCCTTCAACCACGCTTTTGTCCGGCAGTTTGGAGTGCCGCCTCGTAAGGCAAGGTTGCTCGCCGCAACGAGAGCCCCTCAACCTAGTCTCCGCCATCGCGCTTTTGCGGAGGCTACCAAGCCGCATCGGCACCGAGACCTTCCTGTTCTCGCCATGCGGTTTCAAGGGGGGTATGCCCATGTCCCGGCTTACTGGCGAACCTTCGCGACAACCTTGCAGCGCGCCGGTGTGGACCTGTTTGGCCGCCAATGGCCAGCGTATTCTCGCCGTCGAACTCAACGCGCCAGCCAAAGGCAAATTCAGCGGCATACTGGTTCTGCCCTTCGGGCTGGCACTCGCGAAAGGCGCCAGCCTCCAGGTCGATGACAAGGCCACCGGTCAGTCCTCGCGGCGCCGTGAAGAGCATTGACGCCCAACCTCCATTGCAACAGAGCGATGAAAACGAGAGGCATTGGCGCGGGTCGTCGGGCGCGACTGCAATCTCGATCTCATCATCGACGACATCCGCGAGGAATTGCGCGGTCGCCCGTATAAGCTGGTCAAGGTCGCCGGCGGCTGGCAGCATCGCACGCGAAAGTCGTTTGGTGACGCGATCTGGGTCGCGACGAGGCTCGGCGATAACCTCCGGCCGCTGTCGCTGAGCGAGAGCCTGGTGCTGACGTGTATCGCGTACGACAGCGATGGCCGCCGCGTGATGCTGGAAATCGCCCCTGCCGGGCGAGAGATGCTGTGCAAGGTCACGCCCGATAGCGCCAAGATCTTTGCCGATCTGGAGGCCAATTTCGGCAAGGAACGTTTTGAACAGCTGGTGGACCTGCTGGAAACCTTCTCCACGCCGAAGGCCTGACGCCAGGGCGTCAGGCAGCCGGATTCAAATACCGCGCAGGATGAAATCGGCATTTCTTTCGCCGATCATGATGGTGGGGGCGTTGGTATTACCGCTGGTCAGTGACGGCATGACCGAGGCATCCGCGATCCGCAGCCGCTTCAGCCCAATCGGAACCTGAACGCTGAACCGAAAAGTGACGCTTCCGTAGCCAGTCCACCCTCGTCTTCGTCCATTGGCACAAGGCCGACGATGGGCAAAACGGCATCGTAGAAGCGCTTCGAGCGCCCGACATCATTCGGCCCTACCGAGACATGGTGGATCACAACTACTACCTCCGCTCGAGCTTTGTCCCCCTAACAGCCGCTTCTGGTCATTGTTCCCTCAAAGCCGACTGTCGTTTGTGGCCAGAATGGACCGAAGCGAATCCGGAACCGCTGAGCCGGCAGCAACCGGTATCGCTTCCACGCCATCCGGGTTACGATGCGTAGCTGAGAACGGGCGTCTCGTCGGACCACCTGCGTCAGGAGGGCAGTGTGAAATCGCCAACGGTGAGAGTTATGGCCGCGGCCGAGGAAGATCTGGCGATCGAAACGGTCGTGCTGGCGTTTGCAGCGGATCCCATGGCGCGATGGACCTGGCCGCATGCACACCAGTACCTTGCGGCCATGCCACGAATGATCCGGGCGTTCGGGAGCAGCGCATTCGCTAACGGAACCGCCTTTTGCACCGACGGCCACGCCGGGGCGGCGCTGTGGCTATCGCCCGGGGTGCATTCCGACGAGGAGGGGCTTGGTGCGGTGCTCGAGAGCACGGTTGCCCGCTCTCTTGCCCCCGAAACCACGGCCATATTCGAACAGATGGCCACGTACCACCCGACCGAACCCCATTGGTACCTGCCCCTGATCGGCGTCGACCCGGCGCATCAAGGCGAAGGTCACGGCGACGCCTTGATGGCGTACGCACTCGCACGGTGCGATCGCGATCACGCGCCAGCCTATTTGGAATCCTCAAACCCGCGCAACATTCCGTTCTATCGACGCTACGGCTTCGAACCGCTCGGCGCGATCCAGGCCGGTTCGTCGCCGACGCTCGTCCCGATGCTGCGGCCGCCGCGTTGAGCTTCAATCGGTCGGAGAGTCGCCCGTCCCTTGCCAGAAGTGCCGTTTCCGGTGGTCTGCGGCACGATCCGCGACGACTTCGAAGCCACTGCTGCTTCGGCAAGGCGCGTCTTTCCTGCCTGCGCCGCTATCTTCCCTACTACCAGGGCGTAGGGCGGGCGCCGGCTGACCATTTTGATGAACCGCACTAAGATGGTGGGGTGTATTCTCCCGACGCGCGATAATGTCGTCGGGAGCTTTGCGACTACTTCTCGCCCGACGCTGCGGCCTTCTCGATAAGGTGGGAGACAGCTTCCGGATGGGAAACCATGAGGACGTGCGAAGCGCCCTTGACGACCACGGTCTCTTTGGACTTTGCGCGCTCAGCCATCCAAGACATCGCGGCAGGCGGAATGTTCTTGTCAGCGTCGCCATAAACAAACCAGGACGGGATTTTCTTCCAGGCAGGCGCGCCAGCCGGCTCCTTCAACGCGGCTTCGGCGACAGGGCGTTGTCCCGCTGCCATGAGCCTGGCTTCAACGAGCGGAACGTCTGCGGCGAACTGATCGGGAAACTTGTTCTGGTCGATGTACAGATCATGACCTCCATTCGGCAGGGTGACCGGCGGGGCGAGGGTAGGGCCCAGGGTACTGCCGGGGAACTTTCCGGTGAGATCGATGGCGGTTTCTCCCGCTTCCGGCGCAAACGCCGCGACGAAGACCAGAGCCTTGACGTTCTCATGACCGTTCGCGGCGCTGGAGATGACGCTGCCGCCGTAGGAATGGCCGACAAGAATAATCGGCCCCTTGATCCCGGAGAGAATGGCTGAAACATAATCAGCATCGCCCTTGACGCTTCTGAGCGGATTGGCGGCCCCTACGACAGGATAGCCGTCTTTTTCCAGCTCCCGCACGACACCGTTCCAGCTGTTCGATTCTGCGAACGCACCATGGACGAGTACGACAGTAGGCTTCTGACCGGCAAAAGCCGGCCCAGCAAGGGCCAGAGCACTCGCTGCCAGTGCCGCGAGGATATGCGTGTAGCGGGACATGTGATCGATCTCCTTTCGCTTGAAGTGACCCGCGAATACGAGCTTTCGGGTGTATCCGCGTTATGTTCGAAACGCGCGGCGGTGTAACGAAGTTTGTCGCGAGAACGCAGCCGTACATCTGCTTACAAATTTTCATAACGAGGGCGTCGCCGCAGGAGGGGCGCGGACGCTCGCAACTCGATCCCCGCGGCGATGCCGGAGCCGGCGAGAAGCGCGGGGATGAGCCATAGCATACGCTATGGGCATCATCGCTGAAGGGCAGGACGAAGCCCGCAAAGCGAACGTG
>NZ_JBQEMS010000026.1:55230-82718 GCF_052044265.1 Sinorhizobium sp. 22678
CCGCACCGATGTGGAATTGGAGTCTAACGCATCGACTTAAATGCGGCCCGCAGTTCCTCGGCAAACAGCTGCGGCTGTTCCCAGGCAGCGAAATGGCCACCCTTTTCGACCTGGTTGTAGTAGACCAGAGACGGGTATGCCTGCTTGCTCCAGCTTTCCGGTGCCTTGTAGATTTCCTTCGGGAACACCGTGATTGCCACGGGCACCTTGATGTCTTTGGTCTTCTGGGCGTCGGAGCTGAAGTTGTTGTTGTTGTTCTCCCAGTAGAAGCGCGACGACGATGCACCGACGTTCGTCAGCCAATAGAGGGTGATGTCGTTGAGCATCTCGTCCCGGGAGAGGACATTTTCAGGCACGCCGTTGCTGTCGCTCCATTGAACGAATTTCTCATAAATCCACGCCGCTAGACCGGATGGCGAGTCCGCTAGCGAGTAGCCGATGGTCTGCGGGCGGGTCACCATCATTGCGCCATAGGCGGCGTTCCTGCCGAAGAACGTGCTAAGCGACCTATAGGCTTCCCTTTCGGGCTGCGATAAGCTCACCGGTGCCGGATCGCCTGCATTGATGCCCCTCATCAGCTCCCCTGGAACAGTCGCGGGCATGTTGAGGTGAATGCCGAGCAAGCCCTTCGGAGCTTGCCGCGCCAGCGCATCAGAGATCACCGAACCGTGGTCGCCACCTTGGGAAACATAGGTCGAATATCCCAGACGTTTCATGAGCACGTCCCAAGCTTTCGCGACCCGCTCCGGTCCCCATCCGAGTTCGGTAGGCTTGCCGGAGAATCCATGACCGGGAATCGACGGGATCACGACGTCGAACGCATCTTCCGCGCGACCACCGTAGGCGGTTGGATCGGTAAGTGGACCAATCGTCTTGATGAACTCGAACTGCGATCCCGGCCAGCCGTGCGTTAAAATGACGGGGAGGGCGTTTGGGTGACGCGACCGGGCGTGGATGAACTGGATATCGACCCCGTCAATCGTGGTAATGAATTCCGGCAGGGCATTCAGTTCCTGCTCGGCCTTACGCCAATCATACTCGCTTCCCCAGTAGCGAATCAGTTCCTGAATACGTTGGAGCTGGATGCCCTGGGAGATATCGCCGACAGTCTCCTTATCCGGCCAACGCGTGTTCGCGATCCGCTTGCGAAGATCGTCGAGCTGAGACTGCGGGACATGAATTTGAAACGGGCGAATGCTTTCATCCGCCTGCTGGTTCTTGGAACTGACTAAGGTGGTTTCAGCGGCACTTGCCTCTCGCAGGGCTGTGACCGGCAGCAGCATCATGGACCCAATAGCAAGCGCGATGGCGCGGTCAGCAATATGATTCCGGCGGGACAATGTGTCGATAGCAGTCATGTGGCCTCTCCTTGTCTGTGTCGATTGACAACAATCAGTGCGGAGCGGGATCTACGAACCTGACGTATCTGCCCTGTTTCGGGATTTTATGCAGTTGTATCAAAGCGTTTACTGAGCGGCTTTGACACGATTCCATACGAAGAATTCCGGAGTTAAAGCGGCGCGTCGCCCGAATGGGGGCTGTCGATAACCCCGAGCAAAGGTGTTCACCATCAACTAAGACCTTGCAGTTGAAGACGCCGCATCCGGATCGGGCGTGTCCTGCTAGATGGCTTTTCGCATAATGCCGAACAGCGTTACCATCGAGATTCTTTCAGCACCGTCCGGGCCGGAATCGGTTGATTAGGCCATTCTTTGTTGCGTTTTCGCCGCATTATTACTACGCAAAATCAACTACTTATTCTACAATTGTTAATGTACGAGTCTCACCGGCTGACAAGGAATATAGAGTCGCCCGCCTACTTCCTGCTCTTGGTCCTCGCCGACACCAGCACATTCAAGAAGCTCCGGCCCGCCAACTATCGCGCTTAAATCGCTGGCCACCGTAATGAAGCAGCTTAAAGGAGACATCCGCGACAAAGCTTCGATCCCGTCCTCGACTCGTGCGCAAGCTTCAAGAAGCGCTTGGCGATCAGCTCTGCGTTGCATTGGATGATCCGAGCGTCACCGAGATCATGCTGAATCCGGACGGAAAACTGTTCATTGAACGCTTGGCCACGGCGTCGCACCGGCAGGCGAGATGTCGTCGGCTGCTTGACGGACATCACCTGCTACTGCACTTTAATTACAGACCCATAACGGCAACCCTCTTTTGATGGTGACCAATGGCGGCTGACTACATCATAGGACCGAACACAGAGAATCCACGGCTGACGCGATCTGTCATGGGCGTGGACCATCTTGGCGAAAAGCTCGAACTTTCGGTTATCGAGGAGCGGCCCCTCACCATCTTCCTCAACTCGCAGGAGATCGTCACGGCTATGACGATCGGCGACTACCCGGAATACCTCGCGCTCGGGTTCCTTCGTAATCAGGGGATGCTAGATCCTGCAGAAACAGTTACCGATGTTGAATATGATGAGGAACTTGACGTGGTTGTCGTCCGGACCGAGAGCCGCACGACGTACGAAGAAAAGGTCAAGAAGAAGACCCGCACGAGTGGCTGTGCTGTAGGTACGGTGTTTGGCGATATGATGGAGGGCCTGGTGGGGCTGACCTTGCCGGCCGCGCCAATGCGGACGTCGTGGCTCTACACGCTGGCCCGCACGATCAACACTACGCCGAGTCTGTATCTTGAAGCTGGCGCGATCCATGGAACGGTGCTGTGCAAGGAGGACCGACCGCTGGTCTATATGGAAGATGTCGGTCGTCACAACGCGGTCGACAAGATCGCCGGCTGGATGCTCTTCGAGAAAGTGGGAGCTGAAGACAAGATTCTCTACACCACCGGACGGCTTACGTCCGAAATGGTTATCAAGACCGCCATGATGGGGATTCCGGTGCTCGCGTCGCGCTCAGGCTTCACGGCCTGGGGCGTGGAGATTGCGCGCCAGGTAGGGCTGACACTGATTGGACGCATGCGCGGTAAACGCTTCGTCTGTTTAACGGGAGAGGAGAGGCTGATCTGGGATGCTGATCCCGAAACCGTACCTGAGGATGAGAAACATCACCGCCGCAAAGGCGCACTAATTGACTAAAATTATGGGTGTCATACTGGCCGGAGGCCGTTCCACTCGTATGGGTGGCGGCGACAAGGGCTTGCTGCGGCTCGGCGATGTAACGCTGCTCGGTCATGTACATGCACGGTTTGCTCCGCAATGCGCGGAGCTTGCGATCAACGCCAATGGGGATCCAGCGCGCTTTTCAGATTTCGGGCTTCCTGTGCTTGCCGATACGCTGCCGGATTATCTTGGGCCCCTGGCGGGTGTTCTCGCGGGCCTCGAGTGGGCGGCCGAAGAGGGCGCGGATGCGATCGTGACTGCGGCGGCCGATACGCCTTTCCTCCCCCGTGACCTAGTGGCCAGGCTCAGCGACGCGGCGGCACAGAAGAAGGTTCCAATAGCGCTGGCCGCCTCTCCCGACGAGGCGGGATCGCTGCGCCACCATCCCACCTTCGGTCTGTGGCCTGTCGCCTTGCGCGAGGACCTGCACGCCGAACTTTCCGGTGGGCTTCGCAAGATCATGCTGTGGGCCGAACGGCATGGCACCGCGACTGCGCTGTTTGCGTCGACGCCGTTCGATCCGTTCTTCAATGTCAACACGCCGCAGGACATGGCACGCGCCAATGCCATTCTGCACGGAGTTTCGACATGACCTTCTACGACGCGGCTGACTGTACCAGCACCCGAAAGACCGGGACCGTCAATGTCGTTTTGCGCTGGGCTTGCTGATGTCCACGACGCCTCTTACGCCGCCACGCTTGAAGAACGATTGTTTCGCCCTGCCGGCGGGCGTCGATTGGACTCCCGTGGATACAGCGCTCGGCCTGCTACGGACAAATCTCTCTCCTGTCGTGGATACAGAGGAACTGGACGTTTCTGATGCGCTCGGCCACGTCCTGGCGTACCCTGCAGTTGCACGCCGCTCCAATCCGCCTGCCGCCAACTCGGCCGTCGATGGATACGGTTTTGCTCATGCGGCTACCGGCGAGGGACTCCAGACGCTGCCGCTGATCGAAGGCCGTGCGGCGGCGGGTGTGCCATTTTCAGGACGCGTGCCCGAGGGAATGGCGATCCGCATCCTGACCGGGGCGATTCTGCCCGCAGGAGTCGACACTGTGGTGCTGGAGGAGGATACCGCCGGCGATGGCCACCGCATAGCCTTCCACGGTCCGATCAAGATGCGCTCCAATACCCGTAGGGCCGGCGAGGACGTGATCGCCGGTGATGTCGCATTGCCGGCCGGGCATCGCCTGCGCGCCCCAGATCTGGCGCTGTTGTCCGCGGTTGGGACGACAAGGGTTTCGGTTTTCCGTCCCCTGCGCTTGGGTGTGCTGTCCACCGGTGACGAGATCGTCGCCGATTCTGGCGGAGCCCTTCTGGAAGTCGGCCGCATCTATGACGCCAACCGGCCGATGCTTCTAGCAATGGCGCGGCGCTGGAACCATGTGCCTGTAGACCTTGGTCATGTCGGCGACGACCGAACAGCACTGGCCGCCCGGCTTGACCGAGGGGCAAATGAGGCAGATGTGATCTTCACCTCCGGCGGGGCCTCGGCGGGAGACGAAGATCACGTCTCGGCGCTGTTACGCGAGGCCGGCGTGATGCAAAGCTGGCGTATCGCCGTCAAGCCGGGCCGGCCGTTGGCGCTCGGTTTGTGGAGGGGTGTTCCGGTGTTCGGCCTGCCGGGAAATCCGGTCGCGGCCTTCGTCTGCACTCTTATATTCGGCCGCCCGGCCCTCTCCGTGTTGGCCGGCGAGGGATGGGAGGAGCCCGTGGGCTTCACGGTTCCGGCAGCCTTCGAAAAGAACAAGCGCGCAGGCCGGCGCGAGTACTTGCGGGCGCGGTTGACGCCGGAAGGCCACGCTGAGGTTTTCCGGTCGGAAGGTTCGGGGCGGATCAGCGGGCTTTCCTGGGCCACCGGACTGGTCGAACTTGCCGATGGCGCCCGCCGGATCGCACCGGGCGATCCCGTTCGTTTCCTCCCCTACGGCTCCTTTGAATTGTAGTCCGTCGCAACGGACAAAGCTACCGCGGGGGCTCGCAGTGCCGAGGATGGAACACAAAGCCGGCGCCTGCGGTTACCGTTCAACTTGCAAGTTGAGCGATGATCCCGCATGCTAAGCAGGAATTTCCATAGTCGCTGCCTGATCAACAAGACAAGGAGCTGGCGATGAGAGAAATCATTCTCGCGGGAGCGTTCGCACTCTCAACTTCGACTTGCCTGGCGCAGACTGCGACGCAACCGGCGCCAGCATCTCCCCAATCTGCCTCGCCGATGCAGGCGGCTGCCCCGCCACAAGGCGGCCCGGCCAACCTCTGTCAGGAGCTTCTCGGCTTCATGAAGGCTCCCCCTCCAGAGGCGCCTCAAGCTGCCGATGCGAAGAAACCGGCCGCGACGGCCGATCAACAGGCAAAGCCTCAGCAGCCCGCCTCGAACCAGCAAGGCTCGGCCGGCTTGGCCGGCACGGCCGCCACCGGCAAAGACCCCTCGGGGGGTGGCGGGAGCAATTCGGCGCAGGCTGTTACCGGACAGGACGGCGTCGCAACCGATGCACCCGACCCCGGCAAGGGTAAAGCGGATGCCGGATCGGTCGCAAACGCGCCGCAGAAAGAGTCCCGGGCAGCGCCGCTCCCGCCCGCGGACGTGACGAGCACGCCCAAGGAATCCGTGCTGAGCATGGAAGCGGCCCAGCAGCTCGCCGACGCAAACGATATCGCGCAATGCCAGAAGACGGCTCGTGAGATGCGCGTTGCCGGCGTTGCCATGCCACCGCCTCTGATTGCATTGGCAGCATTGGACATCCGGTATCAGCAGAATTCAGGCGCAGTACAGGGGCCCTCCGGGACTGGCGGCCCGGAACAGAACGATTAGCTGCGGGAACTGTGCCCACAAGAATCGCCCGTGGCACCCTGGTCGAGGCTGCATCGAGTGGCAACGGAAGCGAAGGAGTCCGGAATGGGGATCATCGTGACGGGAGTAGTCGTAGTAGGAGCGATCGCGTTTGGTACCGGCTATTATGTCTTGAACTTACAGCCAGCGGAGCCTGCTTGGGAGGTCTACAGTACCGACGGCGCCCGCGTAGGGGATCCAGGTCACAACCTCGTCGGAAAGAACTGGTCGGGCGAACCGGGCAACATCTCTACGGACGGCGAGAAGACATCTTCCTAGGAAGGCCCCGAGCGTTCTTTCAGATGCGCCGGTGACGTGCAAACCCCTGATCGAGCATCCGAACGGTCCCAAATTGCGCTTTCTGCCCTCGGATGCCTCGCCTTTTAGCAATACAGAGACCGCGTTTCACGACGCTCTGCCGGAGTGTTTCGCGGCACGGGCGGCGCAACTCTGCAACCGCGCGATGCGCAGATCGCCATTCGTGCCGAAGACGGCTGGTCTATTCCGCCGGCTCAGCGGCAGTATGCGGCGGTGTCCGAGCACCGGTCTTGCCTTGCTGCTCTTCCACCCAGGCGCTGTGATGTTCCTTGGCCCAGTTTAGGTCCACCGAGCCAGAGCCCATCGCCTGATAGGCACCTTCCATACCGAGCGTGCCGATATAGATGTGTCCAATGATCACCGCGATCATGATGAGGCCTACGATGGCATGGACATATTGGGCCGTCTGCATGCCGTTGACGTCAGTGAAGGAAAACGGAAACATCATGAAGATGCCTGAGACCGACAACGCAGTCCCCCCCGCCACGACAGACCAGAAGATGAGTTTCTGCCCGGTGTTGAAACGTCCCGCCGGTACATGCGTTCGGTTCGACCGATCGAAGAACCCACCGGCGGATTTCAGCCAGTTTGCGTCGTAGCGGTCCGGGAGATTGTGCCGGATCCACGTCAACAGCATCAATACGACGCCGAGCATGAACGCCCAGGATACGAAATGATGTGCGTACTTGGCCCAGATCGACCAGGTCGAAAACGCCTCCGGCCCGATCATCGGCATCAACAGGCGTTTTCCAAAGATCAAGTTCAGACCAGTGATCGCAAGGACGATGAAGGCCGTTGCGGTTGTCCAATGGAGCAGGCGTTCCAGCGCGTTGAACCGGAGAATTTTCTGACCTGACTCCCCGGCCTGTGTTCGAATACGGCCCCGGATGAAATAAAACAGCGCGATTGAGAGCAGTGTGCCGATGATGATGAACGCACCGACCCAGGGCAGAGCAGTCCGCTCGAAGGTTTGATAGTCCCGGCCCTGAGGCTGTTGCAGCGTCGTGGCCTTGCGGTCGGGTATCGTGACCCGACCCTGAATCTTGCCGAGCTCATCGAGAAGCTGTTGTTCGCTCACCCCTTGCGCACCGGGGTTGGAGACCGCTGGGCGCTCCTGCGCCCCGGTCGGGGCCATCGACAGGACGAAAGCCAGTATGAATGCCGCAACCGCCGCCGAAATCAGTCGATAAAGGCTCCAGATCCGCATTTGCTCCACCTCCCAACTTGCATTCACTGCGGCCAAGCACCCGCCATCACGATTTTTTCGGACATCGTACCGAAACGGAACCTGCTTCCGGCTATCCCCATGTCGACCAAAGCGCTGAAGCGTCCTTCCTGAGCGTGAAAAGCTGCATGGCGCTCTATCTATCGGTTCCAGATCATCTCATCTGCAATCGGATCACCTTATCGGCTGCGGATTCTCTAGACGTCCACTGTCTCTCGATACGCGGTCTGCCAGCCCCATGCGCCCGAGCCATAGCCTCGCTGCGTCACACGCTCCTTGTAGATCGCGGCAATGATCACTCCGTCGCCAGCCAGCAGCGATTTCGTCGAGCACATCTCCGCGCAGAGTGGCAGCTTGCCTTCCGCCAGCCGGTTGGCTCCATATTTCGCATACTCGACCTCCGTCGAGTCGGCCTCCGGTCCTGCCGCACAAAACGTGCATTTGTCCATCTTGCCGCGTGAGCCGAAATTGCCGACGCGTGGATATTGCGGCGCGCCGAACGGACAGGCGTAGAAACAGTAGCCGCAGCCGATGCACAGGTCCTTGGAATGCAGCACCACGGCATCCGCAGTGGTGTAAAAACAGTCAACGGGACAAACTGCCGCGCAGGGTGCGTCCGTACAGTGCATGCAGGCCATCGAGACGGAGCGTTCGCCCGGCTTGCCGTCATTGATGGTGACGACACGCCGCCGATTGATACCCCACGGAACGTCGTGCTCGTTCTTGCAGGCGGTAACGCAGGCATTGCACTCGATACAACGTTCGGCGTCACAAAGGAATTTCATCCGTGCCATCTTCGTTCCTCCGCTACACCGCAACGATCTGGCAAAGCGTAACCTTCGGTTCCTGCATCCCCGTTACGGGATCGTAGCCGTAGGTGGTGATACTGTTGGCGCTTTCGCCGAGAACGTAAGGGTCGGTCCCTTCGGGATAATTGGCTCGCAAGTCCTCGCCCCGGAACCAGCCGCCGAAGTGGAAGGGCATGAATGCGACACCCTTGCCGACACGCTCGGTGACCAGAGCCTTTACCTTTGCCTTCACGTCGTTCTCCGCTCCGTTGACCCAGACCCAACCTCCGTCACTGATGCCGCGCTCGGCTGCATCGTCGACGTTGATCTCGACAAACATGTCCTGCTGCAACTCGGCAAGCCACCGGTTCGAGCGGGTTTCCTCACCGCCACCCTCGTATTCGACGAGGCGTCCGGTCGTCAGAATGATCGGGAACGATTTCGCGGTGCCATTGTCCACAGCTGCCTTCTGCACACTGAAGCCGATATTGGGCAGGCGGAACTGCTTGGCGTCTGGATAGGTCGGATACTTGGCTACAAGATCCACCCTGGGCGTATAGATCGGCTCGCGGTGGATCGGCACCGGATCCGGCAAATTCCAGGCAAGCGCCCTGGCCTTGCCATTCCCGTAGGGGTGGCAGCCATGGCTGAGCGCCACGCGCTGGATGCCGCCAGACAGGTCGGTCGACCACGACACCTTGCCGATGTCGCCCATATCATCGCCGATCGTCTGGATGATGCCTAGTTCTTCCGGGGTGAGATCCCGATCCCAGCCGAGTTTCTGGAGCACGGCCATGGTGAACTCCGGATAACCGTCGGTGAGTTCGGAACCTTCCGTGTAAGAACCCTCGGCAAGAAGCGTTTCGCCGTTGCGTTCCACGCCAAAGCGGGCGCGGAATGGGCTGCCCCCGTCCATGACATGCAGGCCGGTGCTGTAGAGGTTTGCAGTTCCCGGGTGACGGAGTTCCGGTTTTCCCCAGCATGGCCAGGGCAGACCGTAGTAATCGCCGCCGACCTCCGGGTCGTCCTTCGGCGCGCGCAGGGTAAGCAGATCGAATTTGTGCTGGTTGCGCATATGCGCCTTGAGCCGCTCGGGCGACTGGCCACAATAGCCGGTCGACCAGCCGCCGCGGTTCATTTCACGCAGCACGTCCTCGGGTACCGGCCGATCACCTTCGACGGCGATGTTCTTGAACATCCATTCGGCGAGGCCAAGCTTCTGTGAGAGCAGGTACAGGACCTGATAATCGTCCTTCTGCTCGAAGCTTGGGGGGACGATCTGCTCGCCCCACTGGAGCGCGCGGTTGGAGGCGACCCGCGATCCCGAGGTTTCGAACTGTGTGCAAACCGGCAGGAGATAGGTGTTGTCCTTGCGCCCCGCCTGCACCGCGAGCGAGGCCCAGGTCGTAGGGTGAGGATCGGCCACGACAAGCAGCTCAAGTCCGGCAAGCCCCTTCATCGACTCGGGTATGCGCGTGATGCTGTTGCTGGCGTGGCCCTGTACGAACATCGACCGCATGGTGTCGGGTTGCTCGACGTCTTCCTTTGGCAGTGAAACCGAATCGAACCATCGGGTCAGCGGAATGCCCGGTGTTTCCATCAGTTCCTTGGAAGAGAACTGGCCCAACAGGTCGTCATAGGGGATCTCCCACACCCGCCCCCAATGCTTCCAGGCCCCTTCCGTCAGACCGTAGTAGAAGGGCAGGGTGACCACGTCGAGCCCGATGTCCGTCGCGCCTTGAACGTTGTCGTGGCCGCGGAATATATTTGCGCCGGTGCCCGGCTTGCCGATGTTGCCGGTAGCGAGACACAGGATGCAGCTCGCCCGCGTATTGGCGGTCCCAACAGTGTGGTGCGTCTGGCCCATGCACCAGATGATCGTCGATGGCTTCTGGGTCGCGAACGTCTCGGCGATGCGCTTCAACTGCTCGCCGGGCACGCCGGTGATCGTTTCCACCTCGTCCGGGGTGTACTTGGCGACCTCCTTTCGAACCTCATCCATTCCGTAGACGCGTTGCGCGATAAATTCCTTGTCCTCCCAGCCATTCTCGAAAATATGCCAAAGCATGCCCCAGATCAGCGCAATGTCGGTGCCGGACCTGAAGCGGACGTATTCGGTGGCGTGGGCAGCCGTGCGCGTGAAGCGCGGGTCCATGACGATGAAATTGGCGTTGTTGAGTTCCTTTCCCTCAAGCAGATGTTGCATCGCGACCGGATGCGCCTCGGCCGGATTGCCGCCAAGAACGAGCATCGTCTTGGAATTTCTGATGTCGTTGTACGAGTTGGTCATTGCGCCGTAGCCCCAGGTGTTGGCTACGCCGGCAACCGTCGTCGAATGACAGATACGGGCCTGGTGATCCTGATTGTTGGTTCCCCACAGAGCGGCGAGCTTGCGGAAGAGATAGGTGCCTTCGTTGGAGAATTTCGCCGACCCCATCCAATAGGTGGATTCCGGCCCCGACTTCTCGCGGATCTCGAGAAGCTTGTCGCCGATGCCGTTGATCGCATCCTCCCAGGTGGTACGCTCCCATTGGCCGTCGACGAGCTTCATCGGGTACTTCAGACGACGGTCGCTGTGCACGAGTTCACGTACGCTGGCGCCTTTGGCGCAATGCGAGCCGCGATTGAAGGGGCTGTCCCAGGAGGGTTCCTGCCCCGTCCACACGCCGTTCTGAACCTCCGCAGTTACGGTGCACCCGACAGAACAGTGGGTACAGATGCTCTTTTTGAGTTCAATCGGCACGCCCGGTTGGGGGGGGCTGATCGCGGCGGCCTTTTTGACTGTGCCGAGTTGGAACGAACCGAGTGCCGCCAGGCCGCCGGCGACAAGGCCGGAGCGCCGGAGGAATGTCCGCCGGTCCAAGGGGGCCGCTGCCATGCCTCCGGTCAGGGTTTGCAGATGCGTGCGGCTTGCCTGCCGATCCTTGCGCTTCGTCAGCATGGCACCCTCACTTCTGCTCAGGATAGCGATTGACGCGATAGTAGGCCTTGACGTGGTCCGTTTCGCGGTAGCGGCCCCGCATCTCCTCTTCGCCCGGGTCGTAGGCCTCAGCATCGGTGGGACAGAGCGCCGCGGCCGCGACGACGGTCGTCGTTGCGCCGCCGAATGCCTTAAGGAAGTAGCGCCGGCCCAATGCCGTTTGTCGCTCGTCTTGCATCTTGGCATCCTCCTCCTTAGTGGGCTTGGCGCCCGGGCATGCGCCTATGCGTTTTGCCGTGCCGCCATGGCGAAGGCTTCGCTGTCGATCTCGATGAAAAGCCGACCGACCGTGCCGACCGACCGGTAGAATTTGGCGGCCTTAGCGTGTTCCAGGTCGCTGAAGAAACGCCCGGCCCACGGCTCGACGTGGCGTTTGAAGAAATCCTGCTCCTCGTCGTGGGAGACGGCAAAGTGATTGCCGGCAAAGCCGCTCATCATCTCGCATATGCTGGCCAGATGATCCTCGGGTTCGCAATTGCCCTCGGCGCGCTCGATACCGAAACGGGCCATGTCTGCCCGCAGGCGCGCAAGCGGGCGCTCGTTGAGGAAGCCGGTGAGATAATAGGATGCGTAGGGAAGGAGTTCGCCGCGTCCCACGCCAATGAACAGCTCGGAATATTCGCGACAGATCGCATCGTGCGAATACGATGCTGCCGCTTGAGCAAGTGCGATGTGAGCACGGCCGAGCGGTGCATCGCTGTTGTCCTGCAAGCATGAAAGCCTGGCGAGCGATTCCCTGTCCGGCGGGGTGATCAATAGTGAGGCGAGGAGTGCGTATTCGTCCGCCCGGGCCTGGTCGATGTCATCGAGAACAGCTGTTCCTGCACCGAAGATTGAAGCATCCGCTCCATCTGGCTGTTCCCAGGCCTGATCTGAAAGCAAGTCGGGGTTCATCATACCATGACCGTGCTGCCTGAATGGGTTTCTCATAGTAACCCGATACCGAACGAATGCAACAGCCTGACCTTGACAGGTTACCACATAAGATCCCGGCAATTACCGGATCAGCGTGGCATCGCTCCGCCATGTCGGGGCCCGGAGTAAGCCCCGGGAAGCTGAGAAGGACGCATCTTGTCCGGCGAATGCGTGTGAGATTTGAATCCAACCGATGCGCTTACATTGGTTGCCGCCTCGAGAGCTGGCGCCTCTGTCGCCGGCGGCTCGTCGGTGGCTGGTTTTTCCGTCGCTAAATTCTCTGGATCCTCGACAGGAAGTGCCGCATCCGGCACGGCATCGCCGCGTTGTTCATGTGGCGGAACGGCCTCCGGTTTCGTAAGGGTGTCAACGGCGCGCGCCGCTTTTGACAGGAAGCCCACCACGGTTTCCTTTGCGTCGAGCGGACCAAACCCCCCCATCGAGCCTGGTTTGTTGAAGTCCCAGGCATATTCCGAAGGGCCGACGAAGTCGCGGATTCCGGGGTCCAGTGACCATGCCTTGCGTAACGCCGCATGCTTCAGCGCCAACGGAACGCCTTTCTTCAAGAAAGCCGCAACGTCGCTTTCGGCAGTCAGGTCTTCGAGGTGCGGGAGGGGCTCGACCACCCCAACACCCTCAAGCTCCGCTGCTTTCGCCTCTGGCTGGTTGCGCTCAGGACAGGAGGCCACCGGATCGTTATTCTCGGCGACCTCGCCCGATGCCTGGTCCAATTCAGGGGCCGCCGGCTTTTGCTCTCGCCGTGAGGCCAGCTTGCGGCGCGACCAGCGGGCAAGATGATTGTCGCTGCCGTCACTCATCCCTTGCCGTCCTGCTTTGTGAGCCACCATGAATCCGACTTGCCATGGCTTCGGGATCTGTCCGATCACGCTTGCGTTTGACGAACGCACGCTCGACATGATGAGCTTCCACGAATGCGGCAAGGCGCTCCTGTATTTCAATCGGCATCGCAACGGCTTCGATAATGTCTGTGTTGGTTTCCGTCAGAGCTTCGGCCTCAGCCGGATCCGCTGTCACCAGATGGACTACGATCCCCGGAGCTGAATCCGTGAGTCGGAGGGCGATCCAAAGGCTAGGCCGCTGTGAACGCAGGTTCTCCCGGTACATCGCCGTATCCGTTCCGAAAAATTCAATGTCGGATGTCCCTGCATAATACCGCGTAAGTCTCGTCGTCTGTTCGAGCACCGTCCATGGTGTCGCGACCGGTGCGCCCGCGAGCGCGGCGACCGGCACCCAGGAATGATCCGCCCATGGGCTATCCAGGTCTCGCCTCTCCACGATCACACCGACTTTTTCCGTTTCCCGCACCATGACTGCGCTCCTAGGTCGCTTGCGCCGTAGCGCACAACGGCAGACCGGCAATAAGATTTTGCGGCTTCATGCGGATCATTCGATCGGGCGTCATCGCCATGATCAGCCAGATCGGTTGAGCACCCACTTGGGGCCTGACCTCGCCAATGTCGGAAAAGCGGAGCCGGAACAACGCAACGATACGCTCCGCCGTTTCGGGGTCGAGGTCCTCGCCTCGCCACAGTGCATTACCGATGCGTGTCGCCTCGGCGTCAAGGCCGACGAACCATGCCCAGTTGTCGTCTTCGATCCGCTCGACCGGTTCGATCGTTACCGTGACGGCGACCAGATGGCGGATCCAGGCTTCCATTGCGTCGGCAAGGCCGCGACGCGCGGGGCTGTGGGCGCCACCCAGACGGAGCACCATGTCAAAGGCATCGCTCCTGTCAAAATAGCTATCGGCGTTCGTCTCGTCCAGGATTTCGAGTTCGGTGACGGCTGGCCCGCCGAGCATGCTCAAGAGCGGTGAAGTGTGGCGGTTCTGCTCGTGAACTTCTATTGTTTCCGCGTCGGCAAGCAGCAGCGCTCCTTCATGGAAGCTTACCCGCTGTGGGCGATAGAACAGCTCGGCGGCGCGCAACACCGCGGGCTCGGTCTCGCCGTCGAGCGCATTGCGCAGCACGACCTGCGCGAGCTGGTTCATGAACAGCGGAGGCGTGTCGGCTGCCGAACCGAGCGCCAGTTGCAGATAAGCGGCCTCAAGCGAGCGCGTGGCAAGAAGCCGGTCGCGGAAGGAGATCATGAACGCCCAGTTTTCGCGAGCATCCGGGTCGCCCATGACGGCGATCTCGTCCAGAGTGACCGGACGGCGCGGATGATGCATCAGAAGCTCATGGTGCAGACGCAATTCTACCTCACACGCCCCTTCCGGCGGAAGCAGTTCGGGGCGAGCGAGATAAGCCTTGAGGAACGCGTCGGTCACTATAAGCCGGTCTGCCTCGTCCCGATCGAGGAGATGGTGACCCGAAGATACCCAGAAATCCTTCACGTGTGCCTTCCCGCCAACGTCCGGATATCGAGCTCTTCCATCCGGTCGTTTTCCTCGTCAATCTCTATAGCGTTGAAGGCCGTTGCCATATCCAGTCGACCCACCTTCGGGTGAAGGGTACGGAACGCCTCCCGGATCCCAGTCTGCTCGCTGGCGCGGTGGAGGGCAAGTATGGTGTTTGGCGGGTGATCGCAAAGCGATTGCGCAAACGCGATTTCTTCTTCGGCGGCCGGCCGCGCTGTTTCAAGATCGGGGGCGCCGCAATGCGCGACCAACTGTTCGGCCAGGCGTTCAACGGCCGCAGCGCGTTCTTCCGCCTTCACCTCCGTCACGACAACGAGGGTGGACCAGCCAAAACTTTCGATGCCCAGGAAGCCGGCTCGAAAAGCCTGGCGTTTCTTGCCGGCGAGGGTTTCGGGGTCGATGCCGAAGAAAAGGAATGTGCCCGATACTGCCCATTCGCCGGGCTCGGCGGCGCGCGAATAGACGAACGTATCGGACGGATCGAGGCGAATGGTGCGCGGCAGGTTCAAAGCCATGGCATTCCCGTTGCGGGATCGAGCCAGGAACAGGATGCAAGCGCCTGCGCCAGGCTCCGCCTCGTGAGGGAAGTCTGGCCGGGTTCGGCCTGAACCAGCAGATCCCCGTTGTCGGCGATCCGTCCATTGTGGCCTCCGGGCGACACGCGGTCCAGCCATCGCCTGGCCAACCGCGCAAAGCCGGTCTCGTGCCATTCGTCCAAGCCGACCATCAGGTGACGTGAAAAGCTGGCGATGATCTCGCCGGTATTGACGGCTTCGAAACCCACTTCGTCCAGTGCGCCGAACAGCGGCCGCAGACCCGGTTCGTGGACGCGCACGATCGTGGTGCGGATCATTGTCGAGAAGATAAGCCAGGCCGGCGTCTCGGTCTCGCCGGTTCCCGCCGGCCAGCTCAGTTGTCCGCCGCCGACCAAGACCCCGTCGACACGGATCGCGTCTGGCCAGTCGAAGGTGATGGGTCGTGACGGGGGCGCATGTGTGGCAAGCGCATCGGCCAGTGCATTCATCCCAGCATAGATGGCCAGGCGTGCATGCACGAGCGGCATTTCCGGTTCCAGCACGACGGCGAACTCTGCCAGATCGTCACGGCGTGCCCAGACCAGCGTCCCTGCTCCCCATTCGGCGGCAATGGCGCGAGCGTGTGCAAAAGCGTCGCCGGTCTCGCGCATCATGACGAGGTTGTAGGGCGGGGGCAGTTCGATGGCGTGGTCCATCACCGAAGCGTGCTGAAACATGATGCCGGTCCCATTTCTGATGACGGCGAGCCTAATGTCTTTATAATGCATCCGAAGTGGAGGCGCCACCGTTGTTGGGCGGTGCCGTGATGCGGGGGGAGAAGAGCATGATCCCAGACAGACCACGCACCGTCTTTGTTTGTTCCTGTGAACGCAGCATGCCGGACTTTGGCCAGAGTGTCGCCCGTGGATGCTCAAGCGACCAAATCCAATCTGGAAATCAACTCTGCGGCGCCGAACTTGACCGCGTCCGCAACGCATTGAATGGAGGCGACGACATCACGATAGCCTGCACACAGCAGGAACGGCTTTTCCGTGAAGTCGCGCAGGAACGTGACTTTGCGGGCGAACTCGCTTTCGTCAACATCCGCGAGACGTCAGGCTGGTCGGCACAAGGGGCATCCGCCGGGCCGAAAGCCGCGGCACTCGTGGCGATGGCGGCGGAAACGGTCACTTCGCCGACCCGCGTTACGCTCGCGAGCAACGGCGTGGTGCTCGTCTATGGCCGAAACGAAGCGGCGATCGAGGCTGGACGGCAGCTTGCCGACGAGATGAACGTCACGGTTCTTTTGACGCGGCCGGACGATGTCACGCCCCATCGCGTCTGGGATTTCCCCGTTGTGCAGGGCACGATCCGCAACGCGCGCGGTCATCTCGGCGCGTTTGAACTGACGATCGACGATTTCGCGATGCCATCGCCATCGTCGCGCAAGCGTCTGCGTTTTGGCGCGCCGCGGGATGGCGCACTATCGAATGCCGATATAGTTCTTGACCTTTCCGGCGGCGCTCCCCTGTTTCCTGCCCATGAATTGCGGGCAGGTTATCTGAGAGCGGATCCGGCCGACCGCGCGGGCCTTGCTGCCGCGATCGCCAAGGCAGCCGGCCTTGTGGGGGAATTCGAAAAACCTCTCTACATCAATTTTTCCGCAGATCTTTGCGCCCATTCGCGTTCGCGCATCACCGGATGCACGCGCTGCATCAACCTTTGTCCTACGGGTGCGATTGCACCCGCTGGCGACCATGTCGCGATCGACGCTGATGTCTGCGCCGGCTGCGGCAGTTGCGCGGCCGCCTGTCCGACCGGTGCCGCCGCCTATGCTTTCCCGGATGCGGCGGCCCTGCTTCGACGCCTGCGCACGCTCCTGCTCACCTATCACAGGGTAGGCGGCAGCGATCCGATCGTGCTGTTTCACGATGAAGGTCATGGAGAGCCGCTTATCGATGCGCTGGCGCGTTTCGGGCAGGGACTGCCCGCGAATGTGCTGCCGGTCGGTGTGAATGAGATAACGCAGCTGGGGGTCGAGGCGTGGACTGCACCGGCCGCCTGGGGAGCGGTGGCGATCAGGGCCCTTTCTTCGGCGAGGGGGAAACATGACCTGACCGGCCTAGCCAGAAACGTCACCATCGCCAATCTTCTTGGACAATCGCTGGGTTATGGAGCCGATCTCTGCGGCGTGATCGAAGCGGACGACCCCGATGATCTGCAAACGGTTCTCGGGCGGATGGTGCCGCAAGCGGATGCGCGAAAGCCGGTGACATTCCTGCCGGTCGGAGGCAAGCGCAGCTTGCTGAAAAGCTCGGTGATCGGCTTGTATGAGGCCGCTCCGACGCCGGTAGAGCGCACGGCATTGCCAGCGGCCGCGCCATTTGGCGGGCTCGACGTCAATGTCGATGCCTGTACGCTGTGCCTGTCATGCGTATCGGCCTGTCCGACGGGCGCGCTCTCCGACAGTGAAGAGCGGCCAGCTTTGTATTTTGCCGAGAGCGCCTGCGTGCAGTGCGGGCTCTGTGCCGCGACTTGTCCAGAAAAGGCAATCGCGTTGGTACCGCAACTGGATTTCCAGGCCTGGAATGGGCCCCGCCGGGTGATCAAACAGGAAGAACCGTTCCATTGCATTCGATGCGACACGCCATTCGGAACGAAAAGTACCGTCGAACGCATCGTTGACAAGCTGGGGGGCAAGCACTGGATGTTTTCCGGCGAGAATGCCCGACGCCTCGATGTCGTGCGGATGTGCGACAACTGTCGTGTCGAATCCGTCATGAATGAAGGGTTCGATCCTTACGAAGCGTCGGGCCGTCCCGCTCCACGGACGACGGAGGATTACTTGCGGGAGCGCGACGCAACGACAGACAAATCGGTTGAGTTTAGTCGCGGCGGGTCTCAGCCTGCAAAAAGCGGATCAGCGCTGCACGATCCTCGGGATCGTTGATCGTCTGCTCCGGCATCTTGGTCCCTGGCGTATATATGCTTGGCCCCAGTTCGAAGAGCTTCGACACCGTTTCCGGCGTCCAGACGATATCCATCCGCCGGAAAGCGGGGGAGTAGGGATAGCCGGCAAGCGACGCGATCCTGCGGCCGAAGATGCCGTGCAGCGTCGGTCCGGCGCGATTGCCGTCCTCCGGGCCGAGCGTATGGCAGGCGATGCAGGCACGGAAGACTTCGGCGTCCGGATTGCCGGCATATTCGCTCATGAGATCGGCCTGGATCGCGGCTGAGGTTCCAAGCCGCCTGCCGGTTTCAACATCCCATTCGCTTATTATGTTGTCCGCACCGCCGGCCAGCAGCGTCCGGGCACGGCGTGGAAAGGCAAGGGCCCACACCGGCGCAACGCCGGCACTGCCGAGGGTGTGAACCGGCTTCAGGGTGCGGGAGTCGAGCAACACGATGCCCTCCCTGATGGCCGAGGCGGCGATGTATTTCTCATCAGCCGTAGCCGCTAGTGCGATCAGGGGGCCGGAGGACACCCTGACCTCGGCCACAATCGCGCCGCTTCGGTCGAGCTGGCGCAATGTCCCGTCTGCGCCTGCTGCAAGCAGGCGGTCGCCCGGCATCGTCACGAGGGCGTTGAGTGGCCCCGGCATGGATATTCGCATCGGCGCAGCGTCATGTCCCGGCGGCCATAGTATGATGGCTGCGTCATAGCCCGCACTTGCAAGCGTTCCGTCGGACAGAAAGGTGACCGCGTTAACATTGCCATGGTGGCCTTTGAGTATGCGCGGCGCAGCGCCGGAAAGCGGCCACAGCCGCACGCTCGTATCCCAGGAGGCAGAAGCGAGCGTAGAGCCGTCGGGCGCGACTGCCAGTGCGACAACCGGCCCGTCATGGCCATGCAACACGGATACCGGCGCGCTGCGTCCGGCCTCCCAGATTGCGATTCGGCCGTCGGCCCCGGCGCTGGCGTAACGCCCCCGCGGCAAAGCAGCGACGGCATCGACCTGACTTTCGTGAAACAGCAGCACCTGCTGCGCCTCGCCCGTTTCAAGCGACCAGATAATCGCCTTGGTATCGAAACTGCCGGTGATCGCTGTCTGTCCGTCAGGGGCTATGGCGATTGAACGCACCGGGCCTCCATGGCCGCGCAGTTCCGCCCCATGCGCAGTCGCGCCGAAGAGGAAGGAAGCGGCTGCCACCAGGCAGCGTATAGCGAGCATCGCCTTCATTGCACCTCAAACGGATTCATGCTCGATTGGCGATGGTCTCCGTTGCAGGAACGGAAAGTGCCGGATCGACCTTACTGTTCACTCTGTTCGAGGCAATCATATGATCACGAATATGGAAACCGACCCCTTCAACGTCTCCATGCGCAAGTTCCTCAAGCAGGTCGGGGTGACCTCGCAACAGGCGATAGAGAAGGCAGTGGAGCAAAAAGGTCTGAAAGGACAAGGGAAGCTGATCGTCAAGGCCGTCATCACGTCGGAGGCCGCCGGCCTGAATCATGTCGTGGAAGGCGAGATCGATCTGGGATGAGCCAGCGGATGCTGCTTTGCCCTTTCGACCGAAAGTTGCACGCATTTTAACGGTTCCGATGCTCAGTCAAGGTGTTCGAGCATCCTTTGTCCATTCTCTCAAGAACGCGTAAGCGCTCTACTTGAAGAACCGGATCCGGCCGGCCGGGCTTGTATCATACCCGGTAAGCTCGACGGCGCGGTCGGTAAAAACCTTTTGCGGCAAGAAACCTAACAGCGCCTGGACGGAGGGCTGAAAATAGGTTCGCTGACGCATGAGCAGGTCGAAATTTTCCCACAGCAGCGGCAGGAATTCCAGGCCAGCGGTGCGAGCGGCGGCGCGTGTGGCAATGCCGCAATCCGCCTGGCCGCTCCGCACGGCGGATGCAAGATCGGGACCGGTCAGGCAGGGCGGCTCCAGTCGATTGAGGTCGCTGTGTTTCGCGCCTAAATCTGCCAGCAACCGAGCAAGCAGCATATCCGCTCCGGCACCGCGTTGACGAACGGCCATCCTCGCACCACTCGTCAGGACGTCATTGAGACCGTTCAGCGATTTGGGATTGCCCGGCTCCAGCAATAGACCTTGCTCGCGGCGGACGAAGCCGACCAGCACCGCATCGCTTAGCCGTAGCATGGCGGCTACCGCATCGACATTTGCATCGGCCACCGTGCCATGGAAATGGATGGCAGCGGCCGCGACCTCTCCGCGCAGCAGCCGCGCGACACCGTCTTCAGTGCCTTCCGCCAATGTGGCAAGCCCCGAGCCTGACTGACGCAGGCTCCATTCCAGCAGGTCATCCTGGCTCCCCCCCACGATAGGTGGCAGTTCGAGCGATATCATTCCCGCCGGCTGCACGAGCCCCGAAAGGACCCAGCGGTCGAGTTCGTGCTGTGGGAATAGCCATTTGCCTGCCACCTTGCTGCACGGGATACGCTCCTTCGAAATCAACTCGTAAATCTTACGCTCTCCCAAGCGAAGATAGTCAGCAGCCTCGGATGTGGTCAGCAGGATCATCCTGCATTTTTATGCATATTTGCGCGATTGTTCAATAATTTGACATCCAGGAAAAAAAAGCCGGAAATTACGGCAAGGGAAGATGCCTCATGTCGGAAACACTCACTGCATGGCAGCTTATCGCATCCGGAGATGCCACCCTATTTGCGATCGTCGGCCTGTCGCTGGCCGTCAGCCTGACGGCTGTCGTGGCTGCGGGGGTTATCGGTTTTCCGCTTGGTGCCATTCTCGCGCTGACCCGCTTCCCCGGCCGCACGGCAATGGTCGTGGTGTTGAACGGTTTCATGGGCTTGCCGCCGGTTGTCGTCGGTTTGAGCGTCTACCTGCTGCTATCGCGGTCGGGGCCGCTGGGAGAACTCGGTCTCCTCTTTACGCCGATCGCCATGGTTATCGCGCAGGCATTTCTGGTGCTGCCCATCATTGCCGCGCTGACGCGCCAGACAGTTGAGGATCTTTGGCTCGAATATCGCGAGGAGTTGGGCGCCATGGGGGTCGGCTGGGCCAGCAGGGTTGCGACACTTTTGTGGGACAGCCGCTTCAGCCTCGTTACCGTCTTGCTTGCAGGCTTCGGCAGGGCCGCGGCCGAAGTCGGCACGGTGATGATCGTCGGCGGCAATATCGATGGCTTCACCCGGACTATGACCACCACGATTGCTCTGGAAACCTCAAAGGGAAATATTGCCCTTGCGATCGGGCTTGGCATCATCCTTATTCTCCTCATTCTGCTGGTAAATGCCACTGCCTGGGGCGTGCGGGTATGGGCCGTGGAAAGGGCCGGTTAGAATGCGCGCTGCTGCAAGCAATCTTCCCCTTATCTTCGATGACGTATCGCTGAGCGCCGGTGCGACGACCATACTCGACCGAATAAGCCTGACGATCGGGCTGGGAGCGCCGACGTTTGTTCTTGGCCCCAATGGGGCGGGCAAGACCTCGCTGTTGCGGCTGTGCATGGGCTTGCTTGGCCCGTCGCGGGGGGTCGTGAGCTGGGGTGGCCGGATCGATGCCGGCCCCGAACGCCGAGCGATCCTGTTTCAGAAGCCCGTGATGTTGCGGCGCTCGGTTGCCGCGAATGTTGCGTATGGACTTGCTCACGCCGGTTGCCCGCGCGGCCTGCGTGCCCAGCGCACCGAGGAATTGCTCGACAGTGTTGACCTGAGTGCGCTGGCTTCGAGGCCTGCGCGCCGTTTGTCGGGCGGTGAGCAGCAAAGACTGGCGCTCGCGCGTGCTCTGGCGCGCCAGCCGGAAATTCTCCTGCTCGATGAACCGACCGCAAGCCTTGATCCGGCGGCAACGCGCTTCGTGGAGGAAATCATCCTTGCGACGGCCCATTCGGGCACCAAGATCATCATGGCTTCACACGATCTGGGCCAGGTGCGCAGACTTGCCGGAGATGTCGTGTTCCTGGCCCATGGCCGTCTCTTCGAGCATGCCAATGCTAGGGATTTTTTCGATCGTCCAGCCACGCCGCAGGCTGCGGCCTTTATACGCGGCGATCTCGTCCTTTGATCGACAGAACGGAGATTGAAAATGCCGACCCGCCGATTGTTCTCTGTGGGAATGCTTCTGATCCTGGCCGGCGTGACGCCGGCCCACGCCCAAACCCGGTCGATCGTCGTTGCATCGACGACTTCTACCCAGGACACGGGCCTGTTCGATTATATTCTTCCGCTGTTCGAGAGAGAGACTGGGATCGATGTCAAGGTCGTGGCGCAGGGCACCGGCCAGGCACTCGACACCGGACGCCGTGGCGATGCCGACGTGGTCTTCGTTCATGCCGAAGCACAGGAAGAGAAGTTCATTCAGGAGGGCTTCGGAGTGAAGCGTTCCGACGTGATGTACAATGATTTTGTGTTGATTGGCCCGAAAAGTGATCCCGCCAGCGTCAGTGGAATGACGGATATCGCGGCGGCCCTAGTTTCGATCGAAGTAAGCAAAGCGCCATTTGTCTCACGCGGTGACCGGTCAGGCACCCATTTTATGGAACTCAGGCTATGGAAGGACGCGGGCGTCGATATCGAGGTTGCAAAGGGCCGGTGGTACAAGGACATCGGACAGGGGATGGGAGCGGCGCTCAACACCGCATCTGCCATGAATGCCTACGTCCTTTCCGATCGCGGCACTTGGCTGTCGTTCAGGAACCGCGGTGATCTTGCCATTTCCGTCGAGGGCGACAAGCGGCTGTTCAACCAGTATGGCGTCATGCTGGTGAACCCGGAAAAACACCCCGATGTCAAGGCGGAGCTGGGCCAGATATTCATCGACTGGTTGCTTGCGCCTGAGGGCCAGAAGGCGATCGGTGAGTACAAGATCGATGGCCAGCAACTCTTCTTTCCAAATGCGAGCGGACAGCGCATCTGAGGTCTGTTGCCAAGGTGCCCGCATCTGTCCCATTATCGGGCGATGATGACAGTGCATCCTCCGACGAGCGCCCTGATAAGCCTGGAAGTGGCGCTTGCGGCGCTTCTCAGTGGTTTGATGCCTATCGCTCCCCGGTCGGAGCCGCTTGACCGGGCGCTTGGTCGTGTCGCCGCGGCGATGCCGGCTGCCTTGCCGGCACTGCCGTTGCGAGACGTTGCGACAATTGATGGCTGGGCGTGTTGTTCACTCGACCTCGTGGGAGCGTCCGCCTACTCACCTCTGGCGCTTTCGACGGCCCCGGTCCGGGTGGAAGTGGGCGACGTCATGCCGACTGGATCGGACTGTGTGTTGCAAGCCGATCTGATCGATTGCAGCAGCCCAATCGTTTTTGCCGTCGGCGAGGCTGCTCCCGGTCAGGGCGTGCGCCGGGTGGGGGAGGACATGACCGCACATCGACCCCCGGTTCTCGAAGGCGGGATAGTCGGCGCCGCGGACCTGCTGATCGCTCGCAAAGCAGGGTTGAGCCAGATTCCCGTACGCAGCCCGCGCGTGCGTGTGATCGATGTCGCTTCCGTAAACCATGAGACGTTCTCGACGCGCCTCGTTGCCGAATGTGTGATGACCTCGAATGCGACGATCGCCGCGATAGAGACCGCGCACCGTGATGCAGCTTCGATCGCAGCCGCTCTTGCCGGCGAGGTTTGCGATTTGCTTCTCCTGGTCGGAGGCACTGGTGCTGGCCGCCTTGATGCGACTGCCGAGGCCCTGACGCTTTCCAACGCGTTGATTGCGCATCGTATCGCCATGCGGCCTGGCGATACTACGGCGATCGGCCGGCTTGGCAGTACGCCGCTGGTCGCTTTGGCCGGGGCGCCTGACCATGTCTTTGCCGGCTTTCTTGCATTGGTCCAGCCGATCCTGGACCGTTTATCAGGCCGCTCGAAGCGGATTGGTACAACCTTGCCGCTCTCGCGAAAGATTGCGTCGAAGGTCGGGCTCAGTGAGATTGTCCTGCTAGGCAGAGAGCAGGCCATGTGGACGCCGCTTGCGGTTGGTAATTTTTCACTGGAGGCCATGCGGCTTGCCGATGCCTGGCTGGCAGTGCCGGGCGATAGTGAGGGATATGACGTCGGCACGTCCGTCACAGCGATGCCTCTTCGCAATGTGAACTGAGCAGCCTCATGATGAAGTCTCCTTCTTCGATCCCGCAAAACACCGCCCAGAAGCAATTTCTGACGATACTGTCACGTGAGGAGGCCCTGGCCCGTTTCGAAGCAGCGCTGTTTCCCTGGTCGGTGCCGACTGAAAAGAGGAGTTTAGCCGAGGCGCTCGGGCTGGCTCTTGCAGAAGACGTCGCGGCGCAGGTCGACATTCCACCTTTCGACCGTTCCAATGTCGATGGGTTTGCGGTACGGGCAGCAGATCTGGTTGCCGCCTCTGACCTACAGCCTGTTCGATTGATACTGAACAGGGAAACGATTGCCTGCGGCAGCGTCCCGCAACTTGCGGTACTGCCCGGGACCGCTACAGCCATCGCCACGGGGGGGCCTCTGCCACGCGGTGCGGACGCGATCGTCATGGTGGAATATACTCAGCCAGCCGAGGGTGGGGCCATCGAAGTGCGGCGTGCTGTCTCGCCGGGGCAGTTCGTCTCCACCGCCGGATCGGACATGGCGCGAGGAGAGGTCGTGTTGCGGGCTGGATCGGTGATCGGCGCGCGTGAGATCGGGATACTCGCAGCCTGCGGAACCCCGGAGGTAACGGTGGCCCGCAAACTCCGCGTAGCTGTTCTGTCCACGGGTGATGAGCTCGTGCAACCGGGCGAACCGCTGCAGCCGGCCGGCATTTACGACGCCAATGGGCCGATCGTTAGTGCGGCGGTCACCGAAAACGGGGGCGAGGCCCATTTTTTGGGCGCGTTTCCAGACGACGAAGCCAGGCTCGAGACCGCGATGCGTGAGGCGCTCGCCTCCCATGACGTTCTGATTTTGTCTGGAGGTACTTCCAAGGGTGCGGGAGATGTCAGCTACCGTATTATTGGCCGCCTCGGAAAACCGGGCATCATTGCTCATGGTGTTGCGCTTAAGCCTGGAAAGCCGCTCTGTTTGGCGGTATGCGGCGGCAAGCCGGTTATCATCTTGCCAGGGTTCCCGACCTCGGCCATGTTCACCTTCCACGATATGGTGGTGCCCATCCTGCGGCGCATGGCGGGGCTGCCGCCGCGCGTTGATGCGCAGACGAGTGCGCAGCTTCCGTTCCGCGTTCCGTCCGAACTGGGGCGCACCGAGTTTGTCATGGTCTCGCTGGTGCAGGGGCGGGACGGACTGATGGCCTATGCGACCGGCAAGGGCTCGGGAGCGATTACCGCCTTCGCCCAGGCTGATGGCTTTATCCGCATTGACGCCTTCGCCGACCAACTGCCAGCGGGCGCACAAGTGCCGGTGACGCTGTTCACGCCGCAGGTCAGGGTGCCCGACCTCGTTGTGATCGGCAGTCACTGCACAGGCCTTGATCTTGTCGTGGGCAAGATCGCGCGCCAAGGGATTTCGGTGCGATCGTTGGCCGTCGGAAGCCTGGGCGGTCTTGCAGCCGCTAAACGCTGTGAGTGCGACCTTGCGCCGATCCATCTTTTCGACCCTCAGACACAAGTCTACAACACGCCGTTCCTTAGCGAGGGTATCGAGCTCGTGCCGGGCTGGCGGCGCATACAAGGCATCGTGTTCCGCCGCGGTGACGCGCGCTTCGAAGGCCGCAATGCGCCAGAGGCGGTGGAGGCTGCTCTGGCTGATCCCGAATGCATGATGGTCAATCGAAACCAGGGTGCCGGTACGCGCATCCTGATCGACCAATTGCTCGGCCAGACGCGCCCAGATGGCTACTGGAACCAACCTCGCTCACACAATGCAGTCGCCGCCGCTGTCGTACAGAAACGCGCCGACTGGGGCGTCACGATCGGGCCGGTCGCGCGCGCGGCTGGCTTGGGTTTCATACCGCTGACGCAAGAGCACTTTGATTTCGCGCTAGTTACGGACCGGAAGGAGCGGGTGGCAGTTCAGGCATTCCTTGCCGCCCTGATGTCGCCTGATATGCAGGACGCGCTGGAGCGGGCGGGATTCAGTCGAGCTCGCTGATGGACCAGTGGCCTAGGAACGGATTTGCGTTTCCTGAGAAGAGGTAACACTGTATCGCATGGCTGCGCGAGGCTCGCCTAGCTCGGGTGAAGGGTAGGGCATCAGCTACTTTCCCGCAAACCTGCCATGAAGACTTCGGCCGGTGTGCGGTAGCCCAGGCACTTGCGCGGCAGCGAGTTCGTGTGATGGGCAAGGGCGACCAGCTGCTGCTGGTTGACGGCAGATAGATTCGTATCGCTTGGCACAAAGCGGCGGATGCGCTTGTTGGCGTTCTCGACGGCGCCTTTCTGCCAAGGTGCATTCGGATCCCAGAACCAGCTCCTGGCGCCGAGTCCATCTTCCATTGCGCTTCAGCTCACGATAGATCGTTGATCGATGCCGACCGAGTTGGCGGGCGATCTCACCGACAGGAATCTTGCGTTCCATGAGCTGATGCAGACGTCGGCGATCGGAAAGGGTGAGCTGCGAATAGCAGAGCGACATCCAAAAATCTCCAAGAGGCAAGCCATTGTTCTCATCGCTTGAAAATTGAGTATACAACTGGGAGAATCTAATCCAAGTGCAACATTGACGGGTGAAGAGTAGGGCACTACGCGCATTCGCGCAAATGCGCCATGAAGACCTCGGTGGGCGTTCGATAGCCCAAGCACTTGCGCGGGAGCGCATTCATATGTTGGGCGAGGGCGACGAGCTGTTGCTGACTGACAGCGGAGAGATCGGTATGGCCAGGCATGAAGCGGCGGATGCGCTTGTTGGTGTTTTCCACGGCACCTTTCTGCCAAGGCGCACTGGGGTCGCAGAACCAGCTCCGCGCGCCGATGCCCTCTTCCAAAGCCCTGAATCCGGCAAACTCCGTGCCGCGATCAAAGGTGAAGCTCTGCCGGGCAAAGGCTGGCAAGGGAGAGAACGTTTCGATGATCTTGTCCATAATCGGTCGTGAATGCCGGCTGTGGTTCTTGATCATGACGGTGTAGCGGCTCTTGCGTTCAACCAAGGACGTGACGTTGGCGTTGCCCAAGTCACGCTGGAAGATCAACAAGTCGCCTTCCCAGTGACCGAACTGCGAACGATTACCAATGAAATCAGGACGTTGCGATATCCTGCAGGCAGCAGGAAAAGTGCCGTCGCGGGGTTTCCTCGAGCCGCGGGGGCGGCGTTTGCGGCGGCCTTCCGCCAGATGCTGATGGAGTTCCAGCGCCTGATCTTCCTTGCCATAGATGAAGCGATAGATCGTCTCGGTGCAGACCCGCACGGCGCTCACGCCATCGGCGAGCAGACGACCGGCAATCTGTTCCGGTGACCAAAGTGCCTTCAGCTGCTCGATCACCAGTTCGCGCAATTGCGGGTGCCGCACAAGCTTCCTCAAACGCTGCCGCCGCTCTTTGCGGATATCGTCAGCAACGGTCGGGAAGTAACCGCTATAGTCGGGCAGCTCGCGATCGTGGAAGGTGTTGCGCCTGATCTCACGGTAAATCGTCGATCGATGAC
>NZ_JBQEMS010000027.1:0-73352 GCF_052044265.1 Sinorhizobium sp. 22678
CGAATGCTCTCGCCGGAATGCATGAGCTCGAACCCCTTGTTGATGTCCTCGAGCGGCATGGTGTGGGTGATCATCGGATCGATCTCGATCTTGCCCTCCATGTACCAGTCGACGATCTTCGGCACGTCGGTGCGCCCGCGCGCGCCGCCGAAGGCGGTGCCCATCCAGGTGCGGCCGGTGACGAGCTGGAACGGCCTGGTGGCAATCTCCTGGCCGGCGCCGGCGACGCCGATGATCACCGACTTGCCCCAGCCGCGATGCGAGGCTTCGAGCGCCTGGCGCATGACCTTGGTGTTGCCGGTGCAGTCGAAGGTGTAGTCGGCGCCGCCGATCTGGTCGGCACCGCGCTTCGTCAGGTTGACGAGATAGGGCACGATGTCGTCGCCGACCTCCTTCGGATTGACGAAGTGGGTCATGCCGAACTTTTCGCCCCAGGGCTTCTTGTCGTTGTTGAGGTCGACGCCGATGATCATGTCGGCGCCGGCAAGGCGAAGCCCCTGGATGACGTTGAGCCCGATGCCGCCGAGACCGAAGACGATGGCGGTGGCGCCGATCTCGACCTTGGCGGTGTTGATCACCGCGCCGATGCCGGTGGTGACGCCGCAGCCGATATAGCAGATCTTGTCGAAGGGAGCGTCCGGATTGACCTTGGCGAGCGCGATCTCCGGCAGCACGGTGAAGTTCGAAAAGGTCGAGCAGCCCATATAGTGGTGGACCTTGTCGCCGTTGATCGAGAACCGCGAGCTGCCGTCCGGCATCAGCCCTTGCCCCTGGGTGGCGCGGATGGCGGTGCAGAGATTGGTCTTGCGGCTGAGGCAGGAGGGGCAGGAGCGGCATTCCGGCGTATAGAGCGGGATGACGTGGTCGCCCTTCTTCACCGAGGTGACGCCCGGGCCGACATCGACGACGATGCCGGCGCCCTCATGACCGAGGATCGCCGGGAACAGCCCCTCCGGATCGGCCCCCGACAGCGTGAAATCGTCGGTATGGCAGATGCCGGTCGCCTTCACCTCGACCAGCACCTCGCCGGCCCGAGGGCCTTCGAGCTGCACGGTCATGACCTCCAGCGGCTTGCCGGCTTCCAGGGCCACGGCGGCGCGTACGTCCATTTCTCTACTCCATCAAACTAAGAACAACGAGGCGGGGCGACCGTCATATCGCGCCGGTCGCCACCGGCAAGAGGAAAAATCCTATCCGATCACCGAACGTCCTGGTTCAGGCGTTCGAATTCCATCTCGAGTGCCGAAATGGCCTCGGCGGTTTGATCGTGCAGCTTCTTTACGAGATCCAGCTGCTTGCGAAGTTCGTCCCCCGAAGCATCTGCGGCGTTATCATCCGGTGCGCGTCCGATACCGGCCATCAGCCAGGCGGGCGTCACGCCAAGCACGCCGGCCAGCATGAACAGGCGATTGGCCCGTGGCTCGGCGCGATCGCGTTCCCAGGAGGAAATGGTGTCGCTGCGGACACCGAGCTTGCTGGCAAGCTCCTTCGTAGAGAGTCCCGTCGCGTCACGCGCTCTCCAGATACGACCGCCCAGCGTATCGCCGTCTCCTGTCTCACGCAGACGTGCAATCGCATTCTCGGTTGATAACAGCATGGTAGCTCCTTTCGCCTGTTGTCGTTGTCGTGTGCCGAGGCACCCTGACTGCCCGCGGTGGGGCGAAGGTGAGGGGAGCTTATAGGCTTTTCCTTGCGGATGGGGCAATGTGAAGCGGCAAAAAGACGGCTAAAAGCGGCTTTGCCGACGTTTCCCGAACGGAGCAACGTGCCGTGGGACCCTGCTATTCGTTCTCGATGCGGGTCGGGCCGAAGACCCTTTCGAAGGCCTCCCTCAGCCTTATATCGACGTCGGCCATCATGACGGGCAGACCGAGATCGACGAGGCTGGTGACACCATAGCCGCGAATGCCGCAAGGCACGATGCCCCCGAAATGCTCAAGGTCCGGATCGACGTTCAACGACAATCCGTGAAAGCTCACCCATTTGCGCAAGCGAATGCCGATTGCCGCTATCTTGTCCTCCGCCATCGTGCCGTCCATGAGCGGCGGCTTTTCCGGGCGGCGCACCCAGACGCCGACACGATCTTCACGGCGTTCGCCCTTGACGTTCATGGAATCGAGCGTGGCGATGATGACGCTCTCGAGTGCGGCGACAAATCCGCGGACGTCCTGGCGTCTGCGCTTCAAGTCGAGCATGACGTAGACCACCCGCTGCCCGGGACCGTGATAGGTGTATTCGCCGCCTCTTCCGGTGGCAAAAACCGGGAGCATATCCGGCATCACGAGGTCGGCGGCGTTGGCGCTGGTTCCCGCGGTGAACAGCGGCGGGTGCTCGACCAGCCAGACCAGCTCGTCGGCGGTGCCGTCCGCGATCGCGGCGGCTTCGCGCTCCATCGTCTCGACGGCTTCTGGATATTCCACGAGGGAAGGCGCGATGCGCCACCGCACCAGCGGTGCATCCGGCGGAGCGAACATGCTCTGGATAAGATCTTCGCGTTGCATGGGAACCTTGCGAATACTGATTTTTTCCGGCCTGTACATGGGGTCGCCGACGGCAAGAGTCCAGCGTTTCCAGTGGTTCGCGGGGAGCCGATCGAAATAGTTTTGTTTCTCGTCAAATTTCTGTCGTCACGCACTTGTGCACCCGGAATCCTTTTGCTACATGCAGCCCCGCCGACGCAATCGGCACCTACCACGATGCGGTCGTGGCGGAATTGGTAGACGCGCAGCGTTGAGGTCGCTGTGGGGCAACCCGTGGAAGTTCGAGTCTTCTCGACCGCACCATCTAAGATGAAGAAGCCCTCGTAACCAAATGGTTCCGTGGGTTTTTTTATTTTTAATCCTCTTTCACGACGTTGTTGCTGGACGCGGTAGGACGCGAGGACTATTCTCGGATTTACGGCGCAAAACAGCTCGGCGTCATGCCTCGGGCCACAGCGTCGTCCAGGTCTCTGCTCCGTGCCGATGCGGAGCGCCCGCCACGACATCGACATGGCGGTGCCCGATCACGAAATCACCGTTCTACACGATGTTGTTGATGGCTAAATTCGTGGAATCGCAAAAAAAAAGTCGGCGAATGAGCAGGGACAAGTTATGATTCGCTTGTCATGACGGATTCGCGAGAAGCGCCGGCATGATGGGGTGACAGAGCGACGAGTCTTGCGGAGTGCGCCTCATAACGTTGATGAGGCGCCGATCGGTCGGTCCCGAACTGATATGCGGATGTTCGTCGCTGGCTGCTGCTTCGGTATCCGTTTCAGTGTCGGTTACGTGAAGGAACTTTGAAGCTAGGAAAACCGTTCACCTGAAGCAGATGCCGAAAGGCAGCGAGCCCGTTTCAACCAAGCGGCCCGCCGCGGGAGAGCACGATGCAAAGGAGTGAATCTGACGTCTTCGATCTCTTTTCGGAGATTTATACGAGTGCAGCGCAAGAAGAGATAAGTCTACAGGAATATCTCCTCGCATGTCGCGATGACAAAAGCATGTACGCCACCGCTCAGGAACGAATGGTGGACGCAATTGGAGACCCGATTCTCGTCGATACCAGCGCTGACGAGCGTTTAGGTCGGATCTTCGCAAACCGAACCATCAAAATCTACCCGGCCTTCTCCGACTTCTTCGGCATGGAAGACACGATCGAGCGGATCGTCGGCTACTTCCGCTATGCCGCGCAGGGTCTCGAGGAGCGCAAGCAGATCCTTTATCTTCTGGGGCCGGTCGGCGGCGGCAAGTCTTCGCTCGCCGAAAGATTGAAGAAGCTGATGGAACTGCGACCGATCTACACCCTGATGGTCGACGGCAAGATCAGCCCGGTTTTCGAATCGCCGCTCGGCCTGTTCCATCCCGAACGGATGGCCGATCTCCTGGAAGACAAATACGGCATCGCCCGTAGGAGGCTGACAGGCCTGATTTCTCCCTGGGCCGCCAAGCGGCTGGACGAGGTCGGTGGCGACATATCCAAGTTCAGCGTCGTCAAGCTGATGCCGTCGCGCCTGCGTCAGATCGGCATCGCCAAGACCGAGCCGGGCGACGAGAACAATCAGGATGTCTCCTCGCTTGTCGGCAAGGTCGATATCCGCCAACTCGAGAACTACAGCCAGGCCGACCCGGATGCCTACTCCTACAGCGGCGGCCTGAACCGCACGACGCAGGGGCTGCTCGAATTCGTCGAAATGTTCAAGGCGCCGATCAAGGTCCTGCATCCTCTTCTGACGGCGACCCAGGAAGGCAGCTACAACGGTACGGAAAACTTCGGCGCATTCCCGTTTCAGGGCACCATTCTCGCCCACTCCAACGAATCGGAATGGCTGCAGTTCAAGAACAACCGCAACAACGAGGCGTTCCTGGACCGCATCCTGGTGGTCAAGGTGCCCTATTGCCTGCGCGTCACCGAGGAGAAGCAGATCTACGAAAAGCTTCTTCGCGAGAGCGAACTGGTCAGCAATCCCTGCGCACCCGAGGTGTTGGAGATACTGAGCCGTTTCACGGTATCCACCCGGCTCGTTCCTCACGAGAACTCGTCTCTCTACACCAAGATGCGCGTCTATGACGGCGAGAACCTCAAGGATGTCGACCCGAAGGCACGATCGGTGCAGGAGTATAGGGACGCTGCCGGCGTCGATGAAGGCATGACGGGCGTCAGCACGCGCTTTGCCTTCAAGGTCCTGTCCGAGGCCTTCAATTACGACACGAAGGAGGTCGCGGCCGATCCCGTACATCTGATGTACATCCTGGAGCAGGCCATCAAGCGCGAGCAGTTTGCGAAGGAAACGGAGGCAGCCTATCTCGACTTCATCAAGTCGGAACTCGCCACGCGTTATGCGGAATTCATCGGTCACGAGATCCAGAAGGCCTATCTCGAGTCTTACAGCGAATACGGCCAGAACCTGTTCGACCGCTATATCGCCTATGCCGATGCCTGGCTCGAGGACCAGGACTTCAAGGATCCCGATACGGGGCAGATCCTCAACCGCAAGATCCTCGACAGCGAGCTGTCTCAGATCGAAAAACCGGCGGGCATCGCCAATCCGAAGGACTTCCGCAACGAGGTGGTCAAGTTCACCTTGCGGGCGCGGGCCAAGAACCATGGCAAGAACCCGTCCTGGACGAGCTATGAAAAACTTCGCGAGGTCATCGAGAAGCGCATGTTCGGTCAGGTCGAAGACCTGTTGCCGGTCATCAGCTTCGGGTCGAAGAAGGACAGCTCCACAGAGAAGCAGCATGTCGAATTCGTACAGCGCATGAAGGAGCGTGGGTACACCGAACGGCAGGTGCGGCGTCTCGTGGACTGGTACATGCGTGTAAACAAGGCGGGTTGAGGCTGCGGATGCGGGGGTTAGCTAATGCCGAATTTCATCGACCGTCGCCTCAATCCGAAGGATAAGAGTCTCGGTAACAGGCAACGCTTCCTGAAACGGGCACGAGAGGAACTGAAGCGCACCATCAAAGAGCGGGTCAAGTCGGGCAAGATCGCGGATGTCGATGCCGAACAGAACGTGTCCATGCCCGCCCGCGGCGTCAACGAGCCGGCTTTCCAGCCGGACTCCAACAGCGGCGAGCGACGCCACGTCCTGCCGGGCAACCGGGAGTTCGCGGCGGGAGACCGTATCCCCAAAAGGGGGTCAGGTGGCGGTGCGGGCAATGCGGGAGCCGGCACCGGTCAGAGCGAAGACGAGTTTCAGTTCGTCCTTTCGCGCGAGGAGGTGCTCGATCTCTTCTTCGAGGACCTCGAACTCCCCGACATGGTAAAGCTCAATCTGAAGGAATCGGTTACCTTCAAGCGACGGCGGGCCGGCTTCAGCGCAAGCGGCTCCCCGACGAACATCAATGTCGGCCGCACCATGCGCAACAGCTACGGACGCCGCATCGCATTGCGGCGGCCGTCGCGCCGGGAAATCGAAGCGATTGCCGACGAGATCGCCGGGCTGGAGACGGAGCCGCGCGGACGCATCAAGCACCGGCAGCGCCTGGAGGAACTGCGCCAGAAGCTCGACGGTCTCGAGCGCCGGCGCCGGCGTATTCCCTATGTCGATCCCGTGGATATTCGCTTCAATCGGTTCGAGCCGCAGCCGCTGCCCAATGCGAGTGCGGTCATGTTCTGCCTCATGGATGTCTCCGCTTCGATGGGGGAGCGGGAGAAGGACCTCGCCAAGCGTTTTTTCGTGCTGCTGCACCTCTTCCTCAAGCGGCGCTACGAGCGGATCGACATCGTGTTCATCCGGCACACCGACGAGGCCGGCGAGGTCGACGAGAATACCTTCTTCTACAGCAAGCAGAGCGGCGGCACGGTCGTTTCTACCGCGCTGGAGGAGATGCTGCGCGTCATCCGGGAGCGCTATCCTGCCCATGAATGGAACATCTATGCCGCGCAGGCGTCGGACGGCGAGAATATCTCAGGCGACTCCGAACGCTGCGCTTCCCTTCTTCACGACGAACTGATGGGACTTTGCCAATACTACGCCTATGTCGAGATTATCGATGAGCGAGAGACGGAGATTTTCGGCACTACCGATAACGGGACTTCGCTCTGGCGGGCCTATCGCACCGTCGACGGCGAATGGCCGAATTTTCAGATGACCCGCATCGCGAAACCGGCGGATATCTACCCCGTCTTCCGAAAACTCTTCGGCAAGCAGCCGGAAATGCAATTGCGCAAGTGAAAAGGGACCGGGATGTCAAAGGGCGCCGCCTCAAACCTTCTGTTCCACAGTTCCGACTGGAATTTCGAGACGCTGGCGCGCACCTACGATGCCATCGAGGAGATCGCGCTCGGCGATCTCGGTCTCGACGTATACCCCAATCAGCTCGAGATCATCTCCTCCGAGCAGATGCTGGATGCCTACTCGTCGGTGGGCATGCCGCTCATGTACCAGCATTGGTCTTTCGGGAAGCGCTTCGTTTTCGAGGATCATCTCTATCGCAGGGGCCGGCGCGGCCTCGCTTACGAGCTGGTGATCAACTCCAATCCCTGCATCACCTACTTGATGGAGGAGAACACCATGGCCATGCAGGCCCTGGTGACCGCACATGCAGCCTTCGGCCACAATCATTTTTTCAAGAACAATTACCTCTTCCGGCAGTGGACCGACGCCAGCGCAATCCTCAGCTATATGGACTTCGCGAAGAAATACATCAGCAAATGCGAAGAACGGCACGGAACGACGGCGGTCGAGGCGATCCTCGACTCTGCCCATGCACTCATGGAGCAGGGCGTGTTCCGCTACAGACGGCCCCCGCGCCTGTCGACCGAAAAAGAGCAGGAGCGGATGCGCGAGAGGCTGGAATATGAAGAGCAGACCTTTAGCGACCTGTGGAGAACGCTTCCGCCCGCGGGAGAGAACAACGATCCCACGCAATTGGAACGGGAGCTCTCCGAGCGGAAAAAATCGCTGAACCTCCCGGAAGAGAACCTGCTCTATTTCCTGGAGAAGACCAGCCTCATCCTTGAGCCCTGGCAGCGGGAGATACTGCGAATCGTTCGCGTGATCGCGCAGTACTTCTATCCGCAGCGACAGACGAAGGTCATGAACGAGGGATGCGCCACTTTCGTCCACTACACCATCATGAACAGCCTTTTCGACCAGGGCAAAATAAGCGAAGGCGCGATGCTGGAGATTCTCCAGAGTCATACCAATGTCGTTTTCCAGCCGGGCTTCGACGATCCCCGCTTTCCGGGGATCAACCCCTATGCGTTGGGATTTGCCATGATGCAGGACATCGAACGCATCTGCGTCGAGCCGACGGCGGAGGATCGCGATTGGTTTCCCGAAATCGCCGGCACCGGCAATTGGCGCGAGACGCTTCTCGATGCCTGGGCGAACCACCGTGACGAGTCCTTCATCCTGCAATTCCTCAGTCCTGCGCTGATCCGCAAGTTTCGTCTGTTCCTGCTGACGGACGAGGCGGACGACAATTTCTGCGAGGTGGCATCCATCCATAACGAGCGCGGCTACGAAACGATTCGCGGCGCTCTCGCCCGCAGCTACGACATCGGAAGCAGCCAGCCGGACATCCAGGTGATGGATGTCGATTTGTTGGGCGACCGGCACCTGCGATTGCAGCACAATGTGAAGAATGGAGTGCTCCTGGAGGAGAACAGCCGCGATGCCACTCTGCGGCACGTCCGCCGTCTTTGGGGCTACGAGGTGAGCCTCGCCGGCGTCGATATGGAGAGCGGCGAGACGCTCTACGAGTGCTCGACGGAGGAGCTGTCGGACTAAGGCCGTGCGCCACTCTTCACCTCATCCCTGTGCTCGTCACAGGGATCCAGCAGCGCCGCGTCTGCGGCGCGGGAAGCGTTCTTTCAGCCCAAGGACTTGGTCTGGCTGGATTCCTGTGACGAGCACAGGAATGAGGAAAACCAAAGAAGCAGCACAGAGATACGGGAAAGGAGAGACCGGCCGAGTGTGAGCGGTGTTCGGCCGGCATACCGCCTCTCATAGTGATCTGATGCGCCTGCACTGGCCCGGCCGTCGGCTCGGCGATTATTTCTCGGTCCCGTCCGGGGAAACCTGCTGCGACTGGCCGCCGGTGCCGGTCTGTGCCGTGGGGTCCCGGTCGGTCGGGACGGGCTGTCCGGTGCCGACGCTGCCTGTCTGCTCCGGCGAGGGCGCCGGTTGGACCTGTTCGGTTTCGGTCAGGCGGTCGTTGTCGGTGCTTTCACCCCAGATTTCGACGGCGCCCCAGGCGAGGAGGGCGAGGAACAGTCCGCCGACGAGGACCCCAAGCACCGGAACGCCCGTGCGACCCTGCTTGGCTTCCTCACCGGTGAAATTCTCTCGATCCGCTCCGTGCGTTGCCGAGGCCGGATCGCCGCGTTCGTCAAGATATTTGGCCATCGCTTTGACTCCACTGGCTATCTACAGCGCCGCGCCTCAAGAGAGGCGAAAGGTCGGTGTAGCACCTTGAATTGCTGCATTTTTCGTCCTTGGACCGGCTAGGATCCGAGGATACATGCAGTAGGGAACGGAGCGGAGGCCGACAATGTTCCGTGATCAGTCGCCGGGCGGCCAGGAGTCGGCGACGCTACGGCGAACGAGCTTATATGTATGGTCGGGTTGAACCTCATAGGTCTCGAAGACCATGGTGCCCTTATGAAGGAACCGGTTCTGGATCATGGTCCCAGGGGCCGCACGGGTCTTCCGAGAGGAGGCAGTTTCTCCATAGGTGAGGCTTCCCGGAAGCGGCTCCAGGTCGGGAGGGGTTGCGGTACAGGCTGCAAGCGCAACCACGCAGAGAAGCATGAGGGCTATTTTGTTCATCAATTGTCCTTCGCCTTGCTGTTTGGAGCCGATGGCCGACCGGAAGACGGTTTACGGCAGATCGAAGGGGTGCCGCAATCATTGCGTGCCGGGAAAAGCTTCGGCTCGGTTAAATTTTTCGAACCGCTTGACGGCGCGTTCGCGCTTCAGTCTGGAAAGCCGTCGAATCCAGAAGATACCGTTGAGCTGGTCGATCTCATGCTGCAGGCAGACCGCCATCAATCCCTCGGCTTCTTCCTCGCGGGTCTCGCCGTCCAGCGTTTGAAAGCTGACGCGCACGCGCGCCGGCCGCTCCACTTCTTCCGTGACACCCGGCATCGAGACACTGCCTTCGCTGTGGCGCACCGTCTCGCTCGACTGCCAGACGATTTCCGGGTTGACGAAGCTGCGCGGTCCTATCTGCGGGTCGACTTCGATGGCGGTCAGCCGCTGCAGAATGCCGATGTGGGGCGCGGTGATGCCTATGCCGGGGGCTGCGCGCATGGTGTCGACGAGATCGTCTGATAGCTGGCGGAGAGCGCCATCGAACCGGCTGATCTGCTCGGCTGACGTCGTCAGCAGCGCACTTGGAAAGCGTATGATCGGTCGGACAGCCATGAGAAATGTCTCTGCTCGGGTGAGTGGTCGGGCCGGCGCCCGGTGGGATCGTCACATTCGTTTCATCATTTCCTATGTTTTTGCAACAGCTTGGATAAATGTTCCGAGGCGGATCGCCGATCTCGTCTCGACTGTGGACTGAGGCGGAGCTTTGCGCTAGCAGGGCAGAGGAGCCGTTCCGGCGCGGGCTCGGTCGGCGGTAATCTCTGGAGGGGGCCATGAGCAGCACCGGCGACGACGACCGCGGTTCCGACGAAATCGCTGTCCACGGCGACTCGGACATCTACGCTGAAGACGGCTCGGTACGCTCCGATTTCCTGATGCATGTCGGCGCCGCAATCGCGGATCGCGATATCATTTACCTTCGCCAGCATGTCGCCGGCCTCCATGCGTCGGAACTGGGCGACCTGATCGAGGCGATTCAGCCGGAGCAGCGTATCGCACTGGTTCTGCTGCTTGGCAAGGATTTCGACCTGGCTGCGCTGACCGAGGTCGATGAAGGAATCCGTCTCGACATTGTCGAACATCTGCCGAACGAGCAGATTGCCGAGGCGATCGGCGAGATGGATTCCGATGACGCGGTCTACATTCTCGAGGATCTCGACGAGGAGGATCAGGACGAGATCCTCGCCAAGCTTCCCTTTACCGAGCGCGTCCGCCTGCGCCGCTCGCTCGATTATCCGGAGAGCACCGCCGGGCGGCGCATGCAGACCGAGTTCGTCGCGGTGCCGCCTTTCTGGACCGTCGGCCAGACGATCGATTACATGCGCGAGGACGACGACCTTCCCGAAAGTTTCACGCAGATCTTCGTCATCGATCCGACTTTCAAGCTGCTGGGGGCAGTCGATCTGGACCGGGTGCTGCGCGCTAAGCGCTCGGTAAAGATCGATGCGATCATGCGTGACACAAGCCATTCCGTGCCGGCGGAAATGGACCAGGAGGAGGCGGCGCAACTCTTTGAACAGTATGACCTCCTCTCGGCCGCCGTCGTCGATGAAAACGGCCGGCTCGTCGGCGTGCTGACGATCGACGACGTGGTCGACGTGATCCAGGAAGAGGCGGAAGAGGATTTCCTGCGCCTGAGCGGCGTCGGCGACGAAGAACTGTCGGACTCGGTCGCGGAAGCCGCGCGCTCACGCGTTCCCTGGCTTTTCATCAACTCGATGACGGCTTGCGTTTCTGCCTCGGTCATCGGCCTGTTCGATGCGACGATCCAGCAGATCGTCGCACTTGCGGTCCTGATGCCGATCGTCGCAGGCATGGGCGGCAATGCCGGATCGCAAACCATGACCGTGACGGTGCGTGCGCTCGCAACCCGGGGGCTCGATATTCACAACGCGCCGAGAATCATCCGCCGCGAGGCGGGCGTCGGACTTTTGAACGGCGTGATCTTCGGTTCGTTCATCGGGCTTGTTGCGGGACTTTGGTTCCAGAATCCCGACCTCGGCGGCATCATCGCGACCGCGATGCTGGTCAACATGATGGCCGCCGCGCTCGCCGGCATCCTGATCCCGATTCTGCTCGAAAGATACGGTGCCGACCCGGCGGTCTCTTCCGCCGTCTTCGTGACGACCGTCACCGACATAACCGGCTTCTTCAGCTTTCTCGGCATTGCCACTTGGTGGTTCAGTATCAGCTGAGGTGCGACGCACGCGGGGGCGCCGTGTTTGACTTTTACGTCAAAGTCAACAATAGTTAAGGCGCGTCTTTGATGGAATGGCTGCGTGAACAAATATTATAGCATTACCGAGCTGACCCGGGAATTCGGCATCTCGACCCGGACACTGCGCTTCTATGAGGATGAAGGTCTGATTCATCCGGAGCGTCGTGGCCGCACGCGTCTGTTCCGCCCCGCCGACAGGCACCTAATAAAGGAGATCCTGCGTGGCCGGCGCATTGGCTTTACCATTGCCGAAATTCGCGAGATCATTCAGGTCTACAAGGATCCGCCGGGTGAGATGGGCCAGCTGCAGCTCTTGATCAAGCGCGTCGAGGAGAAGCGCGAGGACTTGCGGCAGAAGCGCAAGGACATCGAAGACACACTTAGCGAACTCGACAATGTCGAAGAGGCCTGCCTCACGCGCCTTGCCGAAATCGGCGTCGGCACCTGACGATCCCTGATTTTCTGCGTATTCGTTTCGTACGCCGATGCAGCCAGTGAAAGGCGGCTCGCATACGCGAACGCTGTCGTAGCGCCCCAAAAACTCCCCTCATTCCTGTGTGCGTCACAGGAATCCAGCCAGCCCAAGGCCCTAGGCAGACTCGTCCATCTCCGCTCAAATCCAACGGCTCGTGTGCCGGCAATATCGCTCGAACTCGAAACCGAAGCGCGACAGCAGGTGCCGCTCCTCCTTGCGGATCGCGAAAAGCGTGGTCAATCCGACCGCCGCAATTGCCATGATGAAGAACCAGGGGTTGATCGTCGCCAATCCGAGGCCGGTCATCGCCAGCGTGTAGCTGAAATAGATCGGGTTGCGGCTGAAACGAAATGGGCCGCAGGTAACGAGGCAGGTGGCGCACCGGTTCGGAAGTACGGCTGTGTGGCGGTCAAGGAGGGTTTTGACGGCCCAGAGATCGATGGTGATCGCCAGCACGACAAGGCCGTAGCCCACCAGCGAGAGGATCCAGCTGTGCTCGTGCGCCACCGGAATCGGGAAAAGGTGGCCCAGGGCCAGCGCGGTCAGAACGGCCGCGCCATAGAGCAGAGGCGGCCATGGAAACTTCAGCGGCTTGGCACGAAAGGCATTCATGTCCTAGTCCCCCGACTGTGCCTCTCCTGATTGTGCATCCATTGTGCACTGACCCGCGATTCGCGCAATGCGTTCGTCCGTGCTCACGTCGATCTTGCCCAGGTTCAGATCGTCGAACAGGTTCTGTTCCTTCAAGCCGGCGAGTGTGCAACCGCAAAAGGCGCTGCAGGAGATCGCGGAATTTTCGTTGCTGCATGCCCGTTCGCAATTCAGCAGATAGACCTGTGCCGGATCCGGCGTCGGGGCGGGAACGGCGAGAGAGAAAAGATAGACTGCCGCGATAAGCAGCGGCTGGTGGATGAGATATATCAGAAGGCTGTGACGGCCGCCAAAGGCGAGAGGCGTCATCCACGGGAGCTTCCGGGCCCCGGCGCTTCGGCTGCGCCGGGCGGAAAATAGCGGGTGGAGCAGCTTCGCGGTGCCGAGGCCGAGCAGGAAAGGGGCAACCCACGGAAGCAGAGGAACGTAGTCATTCGAGCGCGGGATCGCTTCCGAAAGGCCGACCCACCAGAGCGCCGGCATGTCGAAAAACGAGGAGCGCAGATAGAGGGGAGCCGCGAAGGCCGCGGCGGCTGCAAGAAAGGAAACGGCGGCCGGCAATTTCAGAAAAAGGAGGCCGACGAGGCTTGCCGCGGCAATGGCGTGAAGAATCCCGAAGAAGATGAACGACTGGGGGAAGGCGAACCAGGTCCCGATGCTGATCAGCGCGGCTGCGCCGGCGATCTTCGCGAAACGTATGGCGAAAGCGCGCGGACGGAGTTTCGGGAACTGGCCGAGCACGAGGCTGTAACCGGCAAGAAACAGGAAGCTGCTGGCAATCAAGCGTGCAAACATCCGCCAGCCGCCCGTCCCGGCGGTGCCGGCCGCGACATAGCCGAAGAATTCGAGGTCCCACACAAAGTGATAGAGGGCCATGGCGACGAGGGCCAGGCCGCGCAGCGCATCCAGGAGGACCATCCGGTGGGTTCCGGTCACCTCCGTGCGCATTTGCACTTCAGGGGTCGTCGTCGCGCTGTGTTCGGACATCGAAGAGTCGCTCTGCTGCTGGAGGTCTACGAGGGCGTCTCATTTCAGTCGCGTCGCGAATATGTTGAAAGGAGGGCCGCCAGTCATTCGATTGCTTACCGCAAACCGCCGACCGGGTGCAATCGCTGCAGCCTATGGCGCATTCTCGATCAGCGCGGCGCGCGCTTCGGAGAAGAACTGCCGGCGCGCGAGGACGAAGATGACGAGGGCGGTAAGCACCATGAACACATAGGGGCTGATGAACCAGCCGAGATAGCCGATCGACAGGAAGATCGCCCGGAGCCCCGCATTGAAGTGCTTGGCCGCAAGTATGTTCATGCGGATCGCACGCTCCGCGGCGCGCTCGGCCGCCTTCTGGTCGCGTTGCATGTCCGCCGTCATCGGTATGCCGCCCATCAGGATCGAGCAATAGTTGAACAGCCGGTATGACCAACCGAACTTGAAGAAGGAATAGCCGAAGAGGCAGGTCAGTCCGCCGACTTTCAGTTCGAAGGCGGTCCGCCCGCTTCGGAATATCTGCGGAAGGTCGCTGAAGATCATCTGCACTTGGTCTGTCGCGCCGAGCAATGCGAAACAACCGCCGAGCGCGAAGATCGTCGTCGAGGCGAAGAAAGCGGTACCGGCCTGCAGCCCGGCGATGATTTGCGTGTCGATCATCTTGAGATCGCGATTGAGCGAATTGCGGATCCAGCGCGCCCTGTGCTCGTTCATCAAACGCGTCAGGCTGACGCGGTCGAAGCCGCGCCCCCCGTCGGAAGCCCAGCTGAAGCCGGCCCAGAGGAGCACGAAGATGACGAGCGCGAGGTAATCTTCAGAGGTCATAGCGGTGTTTTGGCACGGCCATCCGAAAATGCAAGATGGACGCATGCCGGCCTGTCTTAAGATTCACGGCGAAATCGAGGCGACAGCACCGAGCGGGCGCGCCGGGGATTCCACCGCTTGCACACGGCTTTGTGTCCGCGTCCAAGCTGTCCCGCATCGCTTTGACACTATTTCGCCATATTTCACCATTGCGCGTTAACAGATTCTTCGCTATTGGACGGCCACACGACTTAATGGTTACCGAGCTTCGGTATTCGGAGACATCATGGACAAAACAGTAGAGAAGTCGTGCTGGGGCGTGACGGTTCGCGCCGTGGCGGGTTTCGGGGGCGTTCTCGTTCTCGCCTATCTCTTCGGCGGCTTCTGAAGACAGATTGAAATGTCAGGCGTTGCAGTTCACGGGCTGCAACGCTTTTTTTTGACCGCTCTCGATCGCCGATCACATGCGCTGTTCTTCAGTGGCATGTCGCACCAACAGAATCCGATGTCGGTCGGTCGCCTGACGGGTCGGCATAGGATCGCTTAGGGTTCGATCCTATATTAGGAACGATCGACACCGCCCGAGCAGGAAAACGGTCGGCTTCGGTCCTATCATCGACGCAAATGTGGAGCTCATCGGCTGCAACGTTGCGCCAGGCTCTGGGCAGGCAATTCATGTTTCTTTCCGTCTTCGACGTTTTCAAGATCGGTATCGGTCCATCGAGCTCACACACGATGGGGCCGATGTCGGCCGCCAACAGGTTTCTCGATCTCATCCTGTCGGATGAATGGCCGCGACCGTCTCACGCGGCTGTCGGCGCCATTAAGGTAAGTCTCCATGGGTCGCTGGCGCATACAGGCATCGGCCATGGAACGGGCAGGGCGGTCATTCTCGGCCTGATGGGCGAGCGGCCGGATCTCGTCGAGCCGGACAGGATGGACGGGATCATCGAGCAGGTGGAGCGTACGGGCCGCATCACCCCGCCGGGCCATCCGGGCTATATATTCCAGCCGAAAACCGATCTGGTCTTCGACAAGAAGACGCCGCTGCCGGGCCATGCCAACGGCATGTCCTTCTCCGCCTTCGACCGGGACGGGCGGCTGCTTCTGAAACGCATCTACTATTCGATCGGCGGCGGCTTCGTGGTGACCGATACGGAACTGGACGCGATGAGGGCCCAGAAGAACAAGCCCGCCGGCGTAAAGGTGCCCTATCCCTTTGCCACGGCTCAGCAGATGCTCGACATGGCCGCGCGCTCCGGGCTGACGATCGCCCAGATGAAGCGCGCGAACGAGGAATGCAGCATGTCGAGGGACGAGCTCGACGCCGGGCTCGACCGCATCTGGACGGCGATGAGCAGTTGCATCGACCGCGGCCTCAGCCAGGACGGCATCATGCCGGGCGGTCTGAAGGTGCGCCGGCGCGCCCGGGCGATCCACGACAAGCTGCAGGAGGAATGGCGCTCCAACAAGACCAATCCTCTCCTCGCAAATGATTGGTTGAGCGTCTATGCGATGGCGATCAATGAGGAGAATGCTGCCGGCGGCCGGGTGGTGACTTCGCCGACCAACGGCGCGGCCGGCGTCGTTCCGGCGACGATCCGCTACTATCTGCATTTCCACGACGATGCCGATCAGGAAGGCATCCGGGATTACCTGCTGACCGCAGCGGCGATCGGCGGTATCATCAAGCACAACGCCTCGATTTCGGGCGCGGAGGTGGGCTGTCAGGGCGAAGTCGGATCGGCGTCGGCGATGGCCGCGGCGGGTCTTGCTGCCGTCATGGGCGGAACGCCCGAGCAGATCGAGAATGCGGCCGAGATCGCGCTCGAGCACCATCTCGGCATGACCTGCGATCCGGTCGCAGGTCTCGTTCAGGTGCCGTGCATCGAACGCAATGCCCTCGGCGCCGTCAAGGCGGTTACGGCCGCCTCGCTGGCACTCAAGGGTGACGGCAAGCATTTCGTGCCGCTCGACGCCTGTATCGAGACGATGCGCCAGACCGGCGCGGACATGAACGAGAAGTACAAGGAAACATCGACCGGGGGTCTCGCGGTCAACGTGGTCGAGTGCTGAGCGATAAGTCTGAAGCCGATGGGGCTGTGGACGAATATGCCCGGACGGCTTGACCGCAGCCGTCGGCCGGGTGTTCAAGATTTGCCATGGCTTTGCATCTCATCAAACTCTGCGTCGGTGCCGAATCGATCGAGGACCTGCGCGAATGGGTAGCGCGCAGGGCCCTGGCGGCGATCGCAGCCGGGCAGCAGCCGCACTCCTTCCACACGACCCGGATGGTCCCGAAGCGGGCGGAAGAGCTTCTCGCCGGCGGTTCGCTCTATTGGGTGATCAAGGGTTACGTTCAGGCGCGACAGCCGCTGATCGGCATCGAGACCTTCACCGACGGCGAGGGCATCGGCCGCTGCAATCTCCTGCTCGGCCCGGAAGTCATGGAGACGGAAACACAGCCGCGTCGGGCTTTTCAGGGCTGGCGCTACCTCGAGGAGAAGGAAGCCCCGCGCGATCTTGCCTCGCTCGCCGATGGCGGTGAGATGCCGCTCGAATTGCGGCGTGAACTTGCCGAACTCGGGCTGTTATAGGCGGGGGCGGGAAGAGGCGCTTGCTAACCGCTACGCGCTTCTCCTGGGTGCTTTAAGGCGCGTGGAGATTCGGGATAGGATACCCGCCGCTTGCTTGAACCGATCCCTGTGCTCGTCACAGGGATCCAGCCGACCAAGTCCTTGGGCTGAAAGAACGCCTCTCGCGCCCCAGACGCGGCGCTGCTCTCATCACTGTGACACGCACAGACACGAGGGGGAAGCTGGCCTTCGTTGTTTATTGCAGGCGCATTCTGAGAGGGTGACTACGATCCGGTGCCGCGACATGCAGATGGATGTCGGCCCGAGGCTGGGTCGAACGCCAAGCGCGCGCGCCGTGTGTAAGGAGCATACCCACCAGGTCGCGCGTCTTTGCCTTGGACCGGTTCAGACCGATGTCGGCGATGCGCATGGCCGCCTCATGCAATGGATGCAGCCGGATGCGCGAAGACCTTGCTTTCCGGTCGGAAATCAGGCTGTCGCCGGGGACGTTCTCGTTCATTGCCATGCTGACCTCGTTACGCTGTACTAATCCGAGGAGGACAGCCGGAAAACGTCCGGCTGCCGCTGCAGCGCCGCGCGTCTCAGCCGCGCAAAGGTCGCTGTAGCACTTTGGTTGCCGCATGCTTTGTCCTTGGATCGGATTGGATCAAAGGAAACATGCAGTAGATGGCGTCTCTTACTGCTGGCTCGCCCAGCAAGCGAAGCCCTTCTTCTTCAATGTCCTGCATGCGTTGACGGCCTTGTCCTGGTCGTCGAAGCCGCCGAAGCGTGCGCGGTAGAGCTGAGCTCCGCCATTGCTGAAGGCGACCGTGAAGGGGGTGGCGTTACGCAGTGCCTTGCCGCCCTTTTCCTTGGCATTGTCGAGCAGCGTCATGGCCTGCGTCTTGTCGGGCGTGGCGCCGATCTGGATGACCCAGCCCTGCATGCCGACATTGGCTTCGGTGCGCGCTTCGGCCGCGGCAGGTGCTGTTTCAGCGGTGGCGACCGAATTGGTGATTTGCGTATCGACGTCGCCAGCGGCTTCCGGCTCCTGGGCAAGTCTGGCGCTCTGTGAATCGAGCGTGTTCGGCGCAATCTTGGCTGCAAGCACGGGATTGTCCGATGCCGCTTTCGTCGATGCATAGGCCATTGCGACGCTGCCGGCGCTTTCGCCTGTGTAGCGGAAATCCGGGACCGGGCCGGTATTCGGCAGGTCCATCGCTGCCGACGCGACAGCCGCGGCGGTTGCCGGCCGAACTTCGGCTTCGGCTACCGTCGTCACGGGTTCGGCCGGAACCTCGGCGATCAGATTGCCGCTGCCGCGGCGCGATGCGGAAGGCATGTATTTCGCGACGAGCTTGCGCATCTGCGCATCGCGGGCGCCACCGGACGTGCCGCCCATGACGACCGCCACGATGCTGCGCCCGTCGAGCTGGGCCGAGGTCACGAGATTGAAACCGGATGCGCGTGTATAGCCGGTCTTGATACCGTCTACTCCGCGGACGTTGCCGAGCAACCGGTTGTGGTTGCCGATCGTCTGCTTCCCGAAACGGAAGCTGCGCGTGGAGAAATAGTCGTAATACTGCGGAAAATGCTGCCGGAGCGCGATACCGAGGCGGGCCTGGTCGCGGGCGGTCGTCCGTTGTTCGGAATTGGGCAGGCCATGGGCGTTGCGATAGGTGGTGCGCGTCATGCCGAGCGCGCGGGCCTTGTTGGTCATCATCCGGGCGAAGCGCTGCTCCGAACCGCCCAGGAGCTCGCCAAGCGCCGTTGCCGCATCATTGGCGGAGCGCGTCACCAGCGACAGGATCGCCTGCTCGACGGTGATCGATCGGCCGGCGCGCACACCGAGCTTCGACGGCGGCTCTGCCGACGCCTTTTTGGAAAAGGGAACAGGGGTGCTTTTGCTGATCCGTCCGGCTTCAAGCGCCTCGAACGTCAGATACAGCGTCATCATCTTCGTCAGCGAAGCCGGGTAGCGTAATTGATCAGCGTCTTCGCCGTAAAGAACCTTGCCGGTTTTCGCGTCTACGACGATGCCGGCATACTTGGAATTCGCGAAGGCGGGCGCCGAAAAGGTCAGCACGGCGATCAGGCCGGCAAGAAAAATCCGCCCCACAACTTCTGAAAAGACGCCGAACGGGCGTTTCGCGAGATCAAAAAAAACGGATTGAGACACTGTATTGCTCTTCATTCACATATCAGGGGTGCCGTCCGGACGCCGTCTCCGGATACGACCTTTCCCGAGACAGTATCGGGATAGCGTTACCAATCGGTTTATGATGAACGATTGGTTGCCCGCCACCGGTCGTTTTGTTCAGGATCGACACCTTCAGCCCGCACTAGATCATGATGTCTTGGTAGGCTCGGCCGGAAACTCCGTGCGTACTCCCCCATCCCGTTCTAGCCGGCGCATTGGCTGCATCACGACTCTTCGTCAAAATCACGGCACGAGATGTGTGCTGATGTAAGTTTCTATCGAATCTTCGATGGTACGCCACTGCGGCAGCAACCTGCTGGAGAAACGGTAAAGAACGATGAGGTCCTTGCCCATGTGAACGTCGCGCTGGCAATCGGCGCTGGTCGATGCCGCGGGGTTCTCGGGAAGCACGCAGCGCAGCACATAGGCAGGGCGCCCGTCCCTCTCGGCGGTGAAGAAGACTTCGCCGGCATAGCTGGAATCCGGCTTTGCGTCGTACCTAGTGAGGCCCTCGGGGCCGGCCTGCGGCGCGTGCTGCAGGACATGGCGGTAGACGGGGGCGAGACGCCCCGACATGTCGCGAGACATCGTACTTTGCGCGACCTGCAGGAAGATCAGATTTTCCGGCCGGCTGACATCGTCGAACAATGGCCGCGTCTCCTCGCTGTAGCCTTCGAGCCCCGGCCAGGTGAGATAGAGATCCACGCGCTCGACGATGCTCGTGTTGCGTTGGTTTTCGAAGCGAATGACATTCGCGGGCAGGCGCAAATGGTCCTGGCCGATAAAGATGTCGTAGGTTTCGCGGCTCGCAGTGTGGCCGGCCTGGGCGAGATGTCGACCGAACCAGCGCCCGGAAAAGGAGAGGGCGATCGTCAGCGCAAGGAGGATCACGACGGCTGCGGCAACTGTGTATACGGAGCGGGATGAAAGGAGCGGCAGGAGTTCCGGTTCGGGAATGTGGGGCGGGTTCATGGCTGCGCCGTAGGATACCTGATCAGGGGCGCGTTCTATCCACTCGAAGGCCAATGGACCTCGCCGCGCGGAACTCGCTCGCGGCCAAGGCTCGTCCAACTTGGTTAATTTTGGGTGAAGCGTGGCGGCCGCCCGGGAAAATCCGCCCGGGCGCGGGCGGGGTGCCGACGGGGGCCGATCGGAGGCGCAGGCCATGGCCTGCGCCTGTCCTTACTGCGCGCTGACGCTGCCGACGGCGAGAGCGCGACCATCCTGCAGTTTCACCCAGCGGCCTGCATGGTCCGACGACTGCCGCTTCAGGTAGGTATATTCCGTGTCCGACCAGAGCAGCACCTTGCTGCGCATGTTGTCGAGAACGAAGTCGCCGCGATCGGTGCGAACCGTCAGGACGGCATGACCGTCGCCATTCGGCTGCAGGACGACGGTGATCAGAAGATCGGCGGGGGAGAAGCCGCTTTCGATCAGCTTGCGGCGCTTCAGCAGCACGTAATCCTCGCAGTCCCCGACGGCGTCCGGGTAGGACCAGTTTTCCTCGACACCGTGGATTTCCATGTCGGTCATCGGAGCGATCGCCTGATTCACCTCGTAGTTGATTTCGAGGATTTTCTTCCAGCTTTCGCGCGTCAGCTCCGCCGGGCCAGGATCCTTGCCGATGGCCTGGCATTCGGAGGGATTGGCCTTGCAGAACTCGTAATGCCCGATCGGCGGGTTGGTCGCGCCGCCGACCGTCATGTTCGCCGGCGCCGCGTAAGCCGCCCCGGTGATGAGGCCGGTGGCTAGGGCTGCGGCAGCGATCGCCATGGTGATGATTGTGCGCATGATTGTCTCCCCGTTGTGGTTCGACATTGGCACAGAGTTTTTTACCGGCAGCGAAGATCGGAAGTAAAAACAAGAACAAACTCGAATAACATAAGAATAAAAATTGAGGAGAACTGTAATAAAATTCGATTCAAATTTTATCGATTTTTATGCCGCTTGTCGGCGCCCACCGGGGGCTACTACGGTGAAAGTTCGGGTAAGACATTGAATATTATGAAAAACCATAGTCGCGGCGCATGTGGCATTGCCGCGATTGCGCGTCCCGCCAGCCATGCAGCCGGTGACGGTATGACCCATCGGAGCCATCGGGAAGTAGTGCCAGATCGCTGGGAAGAGTAACGCCCGGTTTACCAGAAGCTATTTCTGTTGCCGGCCCGCCGCGGAAGAGCCGATTTGCACTGGCGAGGGCAGAGGCCTGGTCCAGGCGGTCCGCCGAGCAATCGCCGCCTCTGCGGACGTTATTCCGGGGCTACGTCGGGTGCGCTTACAGAAACTCGGTCAGTGCCTCGCGGGACTGTACCCCGGAGAATTCGATGGCGACGCCTTCCTGGAAATGACGGACGATCCTGCCCTTCATATTGCCCAGCCTGACCGGCGATCCTACGGCGGGCCGCGTGTCGATGTCGACCGCCGCGCCCGAAAGCGAGAGGTCGATGATCCGACAGCTGTATCTCTCGCCGGTATCGACGGTGAGTTCCGTCAATGTCTTGCGGGGCGCAAGCCGGTCATGGCGCCGGTCTTCCGGCAGACCGAGTTCGTGTTTGTTGGCGATCCAGGTCAGCTGTGCCGCAAGCTTCTCGCGCTTGCGCTCCGTGGCATTGAGCTGAATCACGAACGTATCGTCCGCGACGCGTGACACGGTGCCTTCGAGGCGACCTACATGGTCGACATAGGCAATGATACGCTCCCCGCCGCGCGGACGCGCGGGGGAGGTTAAGAGAACGTCGCCCGGCGACATCTCCAAGGCGGTACAGTCATACTCCTCGTGACTGGCAAGCATCAGTCGTCCCGAAAGATTGACCGAAACGCGCTGAAACGCACTTTCCTGATGTGGTTTCGGGGCGCTGTTCTGCGCATGCTGGAAGGAGAACATGATCACTCTATGATGGATATAGTTTGCAGGCGAAAGTATAGACCGCACCGATTAACAGAAGGTTCGCTCAGTTTCTTCTTCCACCCTCGAAGACGCGCAGGTGCTGCGTCACGCGGAAGGGGCGATCGCGGGCATCGATGCGGCTGGCGGTCAGACCGGCAGTGGAGCATTCAGACGCGGGGAATGCGGCACACCGGCTGTCGAGGACAAGGTGCTGCAATGGCTTCATGTGCAGCCATATCGGACGGGACAGCGGCGACAGCGCGCCGAGTATGCGGTCGCCCGTACCGTCGGGAGAGGCGAGCGGGGTGAGCAGAACTTCCACGTCCAGCCGATCTCCGGTTGCGGTTGCGCCGGACGCGGTCAGAAGCATCGGCGTGCATCGCTTCACGACCTCAACGGCGATGCCGGCAGCCTCCTCCTGCTGTCCGCCGAGCCACAAGGCGGAGAATTGACGGTGGCGGAGTTCGTCGCCGAACAGGCCGCAGATGTGGGTGCCCGCGAGACGAAAGTGTATTCCGCCGTCCGCCTCCGCCTGGAGGATGAAGATGTTGGGCAGGAGTGAACGAATATCGGCGGGCTGGATTTCGTCACGGCGCGGGAGATCGCGGTCGCCGCGAACTTCGTTCCAGTATTGAAACAGTTCCATTGTCGTTCTGCTGCGCATTTTTGCCCGATCGGTCGTTGTTGCGGCGCAGACCGTCCCGAATCGGGATAGCCGGCGGCCTATTGGGTGTTCCTTGAGTGCATGGAGCGATTTTCGTGCCAGCGCGAAATTAAGGTTAACGGCCGGTTTCGATTGCGCTCGACGCCGGCGGCTGCCATTTCATTCGGCAGCACTTCACGAAGGATTGCCTTCAGCACATCGACTGATACGCGCGGAACGGCGCGTGACGCCGTTCAGTTTTCACTGGACGGCGTTTTTTTGTTTGCTTATCCCTTGCGCGCTGCTGTGGGCGGTTCGCCGCCGTCTGAGCGCAACCGCAGCGACCGAAGGGAAGAGGCAGCGATGGAACGGGATCAGGCGGCAACATCACCGGAAACCGATGTCGAAAGTACCGGCGTCCGCAGTCGCGAGCCCGCCTTCAATCTTCCGCCGGGGCTGACCGGCATCCTTTTGTTCCTGATCGCGGTCCATGTCTTGAGGACCTATGTTCTGCCGGCCGAGATCGACCAGGAACTGATCCTCAACTTTGCCTTTCTGCCGGTGCGCTACACGCTGCCGCTCGGTGAGCAGGGGCTGGTCTGGCTCTGGACCCCGGTGACCTATTCCTTCCTGCACGGCAGTTGGGAGCATCTCATCTTCAATGTCTTCTGGATGGTCGCGTTCGGCGCACCCGTCGTCAGACGGATCGGGATGGCCAGGCTCGCCTTGTTCTGGTGCCTGTCGGCGGCTGCCGCCGTCGGCTTGCACATCATCTTCCATTGGGGCGAGATGGCGGTGGTGATCGGGGCTTCGGGTGTCGTTTCCGGCTTGATGGGGGCGGCGGCCCGGTTCGTATTTTCCCCGAGCGGTCGCATCAGCCGCCAGTTTGCCCATCTCAATCGGCGGCTGTCGTTTGCGGAGACGCTCACCAACCGGTCCGTGCTCGTCTTCACCGGGATATGGTTCCTGACAAATTTGCTGGTGGGCTTTGGCATTCTGTCGATCGGAGGGGCAGGAAGCGTGGCCTGGGAGGCGCATATCGGCGGTTTCCTCTTCGGCTTCCTTCTGTTCGCATTCTTCGATCCCCGAAGGCAGGAAAGGTGAGGCACTGCAAGCCGGAAAGAAGCTTCCACCGGCTTCGGGCGAGGGTGCGACAATCGATTGTGTCAACCGCGGAATTTTTCGTGATGACTGATTTCGCCGCAGAGGCGGACGGCTTTCTGCAGAAGCCTTGATTTCCTGAAGTCGCTGGAGCACCATTCATCACGGCCGCCGAATTGCTCGAGGCGACCGCGGAAAAGGCCGGGTGCCGGCGTAGCTTTGTGCTCGAGGAGTGCCAAGGGGCTGCGCAGGCGCCGGAATGGGTACGGGTTTCCTGCGGCCATTTGCACTGTCATCGCGGTCTTCCTTCCACCGGAGGAAAGTGCAGTGACCGGCACGGACGGAAACTCTTCCCGTCGGCCCGGTTTTGTCGCAACGGGAGATGTGCGCATGTCGGTGAAAGCGATTCTCAATGAAAAAGGCAGCAACGTCGTCACGGTCACAGCGCAGGTGACGGTGCAGCAGGTCGCGACTTTACTGCATGAAAATCATATCGGAGCCGTTGTCGTCGTCGATCCGGAAGAGCATATCGTGGGCATCATGACGGAGCGCGACATCGTCGCCTCGATTGCCCGATATGGTGCCGCCTGCCTCGACAAGCCGGTTTCTTCCGTCATGTGGCAGAACGTCTATTGCTGTCGCGAAGAAATGTCTGTCGACGCGCTGATGGAGATGATGAGTAAATTTCGCGCGCGTCATCTACCCGTGGAGCGGGAAGGCCGGCTGGCCGGCATTATTTCGATTGGAGACGTGGTGAAATATCACATCCGCGCCATCGAGAACGAGGCCGAACAGATCAAGGCCTATATCTCCGGCTAAGGCCTGTTGAGATTCATTTTGAGTTTGTGACGGCTGACCGTGCGCCACTCGACTCCTGTGACAAGCACAGGAATGGAGAAATCAAACAAGCGGCGCCGGGTGTCCGGATCTCAACGGGCCTTGGAACACTTGGGCCGATCCGCAAGTTCTCCCGGCCTTTCAACGAGGCAGCGGTTCCTGCATGCGCCGGATTTCCGAAAGCTTGATCTTGGCTTCCTGATAACCGCGCTCGATCGCTTCGCCCGCGCGGTGGAATTCCGAAAGTCCGATATCGTTCAGCTTCGGGTGGAGCGACAGATCCGGCGGATCGCCAGCCAGCCGTGCGCGCGAAATGCGGTCCTGAATGATGTTGAAGGCCTGGACCATCACACTGGTCATGCCGAGTCGTGCCGAAAAACGGTTTGTCTCCGTCGCCGGCGCGTCCGGCGTTTCCATGCCGGCGCTGTGCTTGACGACCGCCGAGCGGCCGTAGACGTCGTAGTTCAGGTTGACGGCGACGACGTGCAATTGCTCATGTGCGCGGCAGACCGAAACGGGAACGGGGTTGACCAGCGCGCCGTCGATGAGCGTCCGGCCGTTGGCGTTGACGGGCTCGAAGATGCCAGGCAAGGCGTAGGATGCGCGAATGGCGGTAATCAGGGATCCTTTCTCGATCCAGACCTCGTGGCCGCTGTAGACTTCCGTGGCGACGGCCACGAAGGGCCGGTCGAGATCCTCGATACTGAGGTTCTGCAGATGTTCCTGCATCCGCTTGGTGAGCCGCAGACCGCCAAAGAGGCCACCGCCGCCGATCGCGAAATCGAGCAAGCCGGCAATACGGCGCACGGTAAGCGAGCGGGCGAAAGCCTCCAATTCATCGAGCTTGCCGGCGAGATAACAGCCGCCGACCAGCGCGCCGATCGATGTGCCCGCAATCATTCCGACTTCGATGCCCTCCTCGTCGAGGGCTTTCAGGACACCGATATGGGCCCAACCTCGCGCAGCACCGCCGCCGAGCGCCAGCGCGATCCTGGGTTTCACGGACTGGGAAATGGGTGGTTCTGGAGGGGTGGTCGTGATCGATGACCCGTTCGCGCCGGAAAGATCGGCGATCTGACTGTTACGCGTGAATGTCCAGTTCAGCATCCGGCACCTCCGACACCGCCGAATAGATTAGCTTCCGACACGGCCCTGCAGCCCTACTACCGCATATTCCTGGAACCGAAGCGATTCGGCCATCTAAACATGCCGGTGCCGGCTTCACGTTTGGTCGCTGAAAGTCTGACACCATGATCGAGATATAGCACTGAACCGGCTACAAATGCGGCCCGCCCGATAAACATTGGATACAGCCTGCAACACATTTTGGTACTCCGCCGTTACCGCGGGAACCACTTACAAGATTAATGATTAGATGCCCGTTTGGTTGCCAAAAGATGAATATATCACTCAGGTGAACCAGGAAAATGCAGATGCTCAGTTGCCGGCGTAAATCTGCGCCGGATCGAAATGCCTGTGGTCGTCGGTGATCGCCACTTTTGCTTCGCCATCGGTGACGCCGACCGTCCGATAGAAGCACGAGCGGCGCCCGGTATGGCAGGTAGCATCGTGGCCAGCCACAGAGACTTTCAACCACACGGCATCCTGGTCGCAATCGGTTCGTATTTCCCGGACGGTCTGCAAATTGCCCGAGCTTTCGCCCTTCTTCCACAGGCGTTCGCGTGAGCGGCTGTAGTAATGCGCGATTCCGGTTTCGAGCGTGAGGGACAGCGCTTCGGCATTCATGTGCGCGACCATCAGCAATTCGCCGTCGCGGGCATCGGTGACGACGACCGTGATCAGACCCTTCTCGTCGAAACGCGGGGTGAAGGCCGGGCCGCTTTCCAGTTCGGCCTTGTCCTGCGGAGGGGATGCAAAAGTGAGCGTCATAGTCCGAGCTCCACTGCAGCGCCGCGCGTCTCGGTCAGACGCGCAAGGTCGCTGTAGCACTTGGGGGTTGCTGCATGCTTTTCAACATGCGGTGGCGAGCTTACTTGAAGCCCCGGAGCATCGTCATGAAACGGACCTGTTCGGCCGGCTCGCTCTTGAACGCACCGGTGAAGGTGGTCGTCAGCGTCGTCGCGCCCTGCTTCTTGATGCCGCGCATCGCCATGCACAGATGCTCGGCCTCGATCATCACCGCCACGCCCCGGGGCATGAGGGTCTCGTCGATGGCCTTGGCGATCTGCGCCGTCATCGCTTCCTGCGTCTGCAGACGACGGGCGTAGATATCGACGACCCGGGCGATCTTGGAAAGGCCGAGCACGCGGCCGTTCGGCAGATAGGCGATATGAGCCTTGCCGATGATCGGCACCATGTGGTGCTCGCAATGCGAATAGAACGGGATGTCCTTTTCCAGCACGATATCGTCGTAGCCGGAGACTTCCTCGAAGGTTCGCCCGAGCACGTCTTCAGCCGCGAGATCGTAGCCGCCGAAAATTTCCCGATACGCCTTGGCGACGCGCGAAGGCGTGTCCTTCAGGCCTTCTCGTGCCGGATCTTCACCTGCCCAGCGCAACAAGACGCGAACGGCTTCTTCGGCTTCCTTCTGCGTCGGACGACTTGTGTCGTCGAGCACAGGAAAATTCTTCACTATGGCGTCCATATGGCCCCTTCAAGCAATACGAAATTGCTGACGTTTTATCTTTTCGGACAACTCGCCATTGGCCATACGCCTAACCCTGCAGGCTTGGGTTCCGTTGGCGGGCTCCGGGGCTTTCGGGTCTCGGCTTAGCAGTGCACTCGACCGTCCGGCACGGTTTCCCAAACAACAGGCGACATTTGATCCCCTTGCGGAACTGTCACCCCAACACGACATAGCATATAGTATGGTGCCACATGGATAAAAGAGCCCGAATGCGCCACGCCTTGCTTTTTTCCCGCCGCCTGGGGAAAATCATGCGCCGAACGCCCGAAACCGCGAAAAATCCACCGGATTTCCAAATGATAGACGACATTTACAACAGCAGAATTCTCGAATTCGCAGGGAATATTCCGCGCCTCGGAATGTTGACCGATGCCGACGCCGAAACCGCCGCGCATTCCAAGCTTTGCGGCTCGAAGGTGAGAATCTGGCTGAAGATGGACGGCGACGTCGTCATCGACTTCGCCCATGACGTCAAGGCCTGTGCGCTCGGCCAGGCGTCCTCATCCATCATGGCGCGCCATGTCGTGGGTGCCCATGCGGACGAGATCCGGCAGGCCCGCGAGGACATGCTGGCCATGCTGAAGGCCGATGGGGAGGGGCCATCGGATCGTTTCGAAGACATGCGCTTTCTGAGGCCGGTCAAGGACTACAAGGCGCGTCATGCCTCGACGATGCTGACTTTCGATGCCGTCGTCGATGCCATCGGTCAGATCGAGGCGAGGCGCCTCGCCGCGGCCGTCTGAGCCATGTGTCCTCAGCCCCATGCCGATCATGCATTCACCCGTGGCGATGCCGGTGCCGCCGGAGGGCGCAATTGGTCCGGGCCGTTCCGCAAGACGCCGGGGCGGCTCGTCGGCACGATCCTGATCCGCGCCTATCAACTGACGCTGTCGAGTTTCATCGGCAATTCCTGCCGGCACTTGCCGACCTGTTCGGAGTACGCCTTCGAGGCGATCGCCCGATACGGCCTCTGGGCCGGCGGGTGGCTGACCTTGTTCCGGGTCATCCGCTGCGGCCCGGGCGGAACCCACGGATTCGATCCGGTGCCGGAAAGCCTCGCACCGCGCCAGCGCTGGTACACGCCATGGCGCTACTGGCAATTACGCCGAAAGGACGCATGAGAGCCGTGACCATTCCGATGGAGTACCGCCAGGCCTCTGCGGATTTCGACCGGTTCATCGTCGACGCACGCGATATCGCCGCTCTTCAGACAACCAATCAGGCCTATACCATGGTGCAGGCGGTGCTTTACACTTTCCGCCGTCGCCTCGACATCTCCGGCGCCCTGCTTTTCGCCAAGGCGCTACCGCCGGTCCTTCGAGCGATCTTCGTCGCCGACTGGGACCTGGAGGAGCCGACCGTGCCCTTCTGCGAACGCCGGGCGATGACGCGCGAGGTGCAAGCCTTCCGCGGCAATCACAACGTCTCTCCGGAAACGGCGATCGCAGACGTAGCCGCGGCGTTGCGGCGCAATATAGACGAAATGCTGCTCGATCGCGTGCTCGCGCGCCTACCCGCGGGCGCTGTCGATTTCTGGCGGGCTTGAGGCGAATGAAGGCTTACGTCGCCTTGCTGCACAGCATCGTTCTCGCCGGCGGCCGGCGCGTCGTTATGGCCGACTTGAAGGCAATGGCCGAAGCGCTCGGCTACAGGGCGCCGCGCACGCTCGTCGCCACGGGCAATCTTCTGTTCGAGTCGCCAGCAAAGCCGCTCGCGGAATTGGAGGCCGAACTCGAAGGGACTTTCGAGAAGACCTTCGGCCGTCACGTCGACATCATCCTTCGTTCCGCGGAGGACTGGTCGAGACTTGCGGCAGGCAACCCATTTCTCGCCGAAAGCGAAAGGGATCCTGCGAGCGTCCACGTGCGGGTGATGCGCTCTCCTCTCGAAGCCGACATGCGGGAAAAACTGCTCGGCCATTGCTCCAGGGGCGAGCGCGTGGCCATCGTCGACGGCGATCTCTGGGTCGATTTTGCCGGCAGGGCGAGCGAATCGAAGTTGCTCGGGGCGCTAACGACCAAACGGCTCGGCATCGGGACGGTGCGCAACTGGAACACGGTGAGGCGACTGCGTGGAATGGTTGCCGGTTGAGCGGCCGCCGCGCCTTTACTCCACGGTGAAAAAGCTTTATCAGGCCCGCGAACCGGCCCGGCCGGCAAACCATACCACCCGCATTCGTTGGCGGGACTGGATAGGAGATCATGATGTCGCATTCTGTTTCCCTTACATTTCCTGATGGCTCCGTTCGAGAATTCGCCGCCGGCACGACCGGTCGCGATGTCGCGGAATCGATCTCGAAGTCTCTCGCCAAGAAGGCCGTCGCGATCGCCATCAGCGGCGAACTGCGCGATCTCTCGGATGCCGTGACGGAAGGTAGGATCGAGATCGTCACGCGCGACGACAAGCGCGCGCTCGAGCTCATCCGCCACGACGCGGCCCATGTCATGGCGGAAGCCGTGCAGGAGTTGTGGCCGGGAACGCAGGTGACCATCGGTCCGGTCATCGACAACGGCTTCTATTACGACTTCGCCAAGAACGAACCCTTCACGCCGGACGACCTGCCCGTCATTGAGAAGAAGATGCGGGAGATCATCGCCCGCAACAGGCCCTTCACCAAGGAGGTCTGGTCGCGCGAAAAGGCCAAGGAGGTCTTTGCCGCCAAGGGCGAGAATTACAAGGTGGAACTCGTCGACGCCATCCCCGAGGGCCAGGACCTGAAGATCTATTACCAGGGCGACTGGTTCGATCTCTGCCGCGGGCCGCACATGGCCTCGACAGGCCAGATCGGCACGGCGTTCAAGCTGATGAAGGTGGCGGGCGCCTATTGGCGCGGCGACAGCAACAATCCGATGCTGACGCGCATCTACGGCACTGCGTGGCACACGCAGGAGGAACTGGATCAGTATCTGCACGTGCTCGCCGAAGCCGAGAAGCGCGACCATCGCCGGCTCGGCCGCGAGATGGACCTCTTCCACTTCCAGGAGGAGGGGCCTGGCGTGGTCTTCTGGCATGGAAAGGGCTGGCGGATATTCCAGAGTCTCGTCGCCTATATGCGCCGCCGGCTCGAAGGCGATTACCAGGAGGTCAATGCTCCCCAGGTTCTCGACAAGTCGCTGTGGGAGACCTCCGGTCACTGGGGCTGGTATCGCGACAACATGTTCAAGGTGACTGTCGCCGGCGACGATACGGACGATGACCGCGTCTTCGCGCTGAAGCCGATGAATTGCCCCGGACACATTCAGATCTTCAAGCACGGTCTGAAGTCTTACCGCGAACTTCCTGTTCGGCTGGCGGAATTCGGCGCAGTCCACCGTTATGAACCCTCCGGCGCGCTGCATGGCCTCATGCGCGTCCGCGGCTTCACGCAGGACGATGCGCACATCTTCTGCACCGACGAGCAGATGGCGGCCGAATGCCTGAAGATCAACGACCTGATCCTTTCCGTCTATGAGGACTTCGGCTTTAAGGAGATCGTCGTGAAGCTGTCGACGCGGCCGGAAAAGCGCGTGGGCTCGGATGAGCTTTGGGATCGCGCCGAAGCCGTGATGACGGAAGTCTTGCAGACCATCGAGGCGCAGTCCGAAGGCCGCATCAAGACCGGCATCCTGCCGGGCGAGGGCGCCTTCTACGGCCCGAAGTTCGAGTATACGCTGAAGGACGCGATCGGCCGCGAATGGCAGTGCGGAACAACGCAGGTCGACTTCAACCTGCCGGAGCGTTTCGGCGCCTTTTACATCGACAGCGAATCCGAGAAGCGCCAGCCGGTGATGATCCATCGCGCCATCTGCGGTTCGATGGAGCGTTTTCTCGGCATTCTGCTCGAGAACTATGCCGGCCACATGCCGCTGTGGATATCGCCGCTGCAGGTGGTGGTCGCAACGATCACGTCGGAAGCGGACGATTATGGCCGCGAAGTCGCCGAACGCTTGCGTGATGCCGGGCTGACGGTCGAGACCGATTTCCGCAACGAGAAGATCAACTACAAGGTCCGCGAGCATTCGGTGACGAAGGTTCCGGTGATCGTCGTCTGCGGCAAGCGCGAAGCGGAGGAGCGCTCGGTCAACATCCGTCGCCTGGGTTCTCAGGCGCAGACGCCAATGTCGCTGGACGAGGCGGTCGCTTCGCTCTCCGCCGAAGCCATGGCACCGGACCTAAAGCGCAGGAGCAATTCCAGGAGAAGTGTGTAACGGTTTTCGTGCGCAAGTGCGTCGTTTCAAAACGCTCGAGCGCACGCCCGCAACTGAAACTGTGGGATTTCGCGAGCACTGTTGTGGGGCCCTTGTCGCCCGGTTGCGCTCATCCGGCTGCCGCCACCTACTCCCGTCTTGATGGGGCGAAGGTACCGGCGGGCGGTTGAGGGGCCGGGTGGGGCTACGTCTTCAGTCCTGCGCGTCCGCGGCCTCGTCGGCTTCGCCGCTGCCGTTGAGCAGCACTTCAACATCAGTGTTGACGCCGGCCTTCACGGCGAAGTCGCGCTGGTAGATCTTGTCCTTGTTGCGCGCCACCGCCGTGTAGCTGCCCTCGGCAAGAACGAGGGTCGGGAAGGCGCCGACGCTCTCGCTGACGACGTCGCCGGAGGAGGTGAGAATCGACCAGGCGGTATCCGCAATGGCTTCGCCGCCGGCTTCCGAGACGAGTTTCAGGGTCAGCTTCGCAGCGCGGTGCTGGATCGTCGCTTCGGTCAGCTTGCCGGCTTCGATCTGGATGTCGGCACGGATGACGGCATTCACCGATCCGTAGTTCGACACGACGTGGTAGGTGTCGGCATTGAGCTGGACCACCGTACCGGGCTTCACGTCGGCGACCACGAGGCCGCGCTCGCCATCCTCCCTCACGTCGGAAGAGAAGATCGAAAAGCTGAGTTCGTTCGGCGGGATGCGGACATCGCTGCCGGAGACGGCGTTCAGCGTGACGCCCCCGGCGTCGAGCACGAGCACCTGTTTGTCGAGCGGGCCGTCTTCGGGCACACGAATCTTGCGGGTCGCGCCCGCCCGGCCAAAGGCGACATTGACGAAATATTCGCCGGGCACGAGATTGAAAGCGGTGGAGCCGCCCTCGGAGGTCGCGAGCAGCGGCAGCTTTCCGTCGCTGCCCGGAATGGGGCTGAAGACCCGCCAGGTAAGGCCCGATTGGACCGGCTTTCCATTATCCGTCAGCAGCGCCTCGAGCTTCACGTCCTTCAGTTGGCCGCCCTGCATCGGATCGGTGATGAGCGGGCTGAAACCGGTAAGCTTCGGCATCTTGTGCGTGCCGGAGATCGAGGGAAAGCTCTTGAAGGCGTCAGTGGCATCCTCCGCAAGCGCGCGTCCCGCACCGGTCCCGGCGAGTGTGATCGCCAGAACGGTTCTCAGGAAAATACGATGACGGAGACGCATGAGAGCAGTTGACTTCTTGACTGGGTGACTCCACTTGGGACGCCGGTATGGCATTTTCGTGGCTGCCGATCCGGCCGCAAACTAGTGGAATTCGCTCGATATGAAAACCGAAATAAAGCTTGTCGACTATCTTGCCTCCCGCAGGTCCATCCCGGCCTTTCAGATGGGTGAGCCAGGACCCAGCAAGGCGGAAGTCGCGGAGATGCTGAAGCTCGCCTCGCGCGTGCCGGATCATGGCAAATTGGCGCCGTGGCGCTTCATTGTCTATCGGGGCGAGGAGAGGGCGCGCATCAGCGCCGAACTGAAGAAGATGGCGCTTGCCGCCAGGCCGGAAATGCCGGAAGAGATGATCAAGGTCGAGGAGGCGCGGCTGACGCGCGCGCCCGTCGTGGTCGCCGTGGTCAGCAAGGCGGCGCCGCATTTCAAGATTCCGGAATGGGAGCAGCAGATGTCGGCTGGTGCCGTTTGCCTCAATCTGCTGATGGCCGCAAATGCGCTCGGTTACGCCTCGAACTGGCTGACCGAGTGGTATGCCTTCGAGGAACGGGCCTATCCGCTGCTCGGCGTGGCGCCGGGCGAGAAGATTGCGGGCTTCATTCACATCGGCACTGCAATGGTGCCGCCGACGGAGCGCCCCAGGCCCGAACTCAAGGAGATCGTCACCTGGGTCGGGGAGGGTGACTGATGTTCTACGATACCGCAGGAAACGGACACGGCCTGCCGCACGATCCCTTCAAGGCGATCGTGTCGCCGAGACCGATCGGCTGGATCGGCACGCGCGCGGCCGATGGGGCGCTGAATCTCGCCCCCTATTCCTTTTTCAACGCCATCAGCGACCGGCCGAAGCTCGTGATGTTCGCCTCGAGCGGCTACAAGGATTCGGTGCGCAATATCGAGGCGACCGGGGATTTCACCGCGAGCTTTGCCAGCCGCAACCTGAGCGAGGCGGTCAATCTCACCTCGGTGGCTGCCTCGCATGGTGAAAGCGAGTTCGAGATTGCCGGGCTGACCCCCGTCGACGGAACGCTCGTGAAGGCTCCCTTCGTGGGAGAGGCCTTCGCGGCGCTCGAATGCCGGATGACGGATATCTTTCGTCCCAAGGGCGTCGACGGCGTGGCTTCCGACAGCTATGTCGTCATCGGCGCAGTGGTCGGCATTCACATCCGCGAGGAGGCCATTCGCGACGGGCGATTCGATATGGCGACCGTGAAGCCGCTCGCCCGGCTCGGCTACATGGACTATTGCGACGGTGGCGACGTCTTCGAAATGATCCGGCCTGTCCGCTAGATCACGATGGTTCAGGTCATCACCTGAGACCGTCGTCATCGATTCATCCCGTCTGGGCTTGGGGCGCAACGCCTGCAGCGGCAAGAAGATCGATCTGTTGCGGCGAGCGGATGGCAACGCTGGAAAAGCCATTCTCTACGCTGCTTTTCCACAGGCGTCGCACGGCCGCCTCATCATCGGCGTCGACCGGCAGCATGTCGTAGGCCGCGATGCGGGCCTCGTGAGCCCTCAGGACCGCCGCCGCGCGGCCGGCCCGGACGACGGCCGGCACATCGCCCGTTTCGGTGACGCGCCTGCAACCACACGCTTCCGCCAGGGCCGAAGCATCGAATATCAGTGCCGAGAGGCGCGGTGATGCACCCGCCAGCGAATGCGGCGACAGGACGCTTTCCGGCGCCGTCGCGTATTCGGCAAGAATCACCGTTCGGCCCTCGGCCTTGCCGGCCGCCGCCTCGGCGACCCTGAGCAGAACATCGAGCCGCTGAATGTCTGCGGGGCCGCGGCATCCGGACAGAACGATGCCATCGAAGCCGTTGCCGATCAAAGCGGCAAGCTCGTCTTCGCCGGGATCGCCGCTCGTCCCGATTCGGGCGAGCAACAGGCAGCCTGCATCCTGCCGAGGCAGGTCCGAGAGTGGCCGGCCAGTTTGGCCGCCGGTCACCACGACCGCTTGAACGGCGGTCAGGATCTGCTTCGGAGGCGGCGGTTCGTCGGCCGGCAGATACAGGAGCGGTAGGGTGGTTATCGCGCCGTTAACAGACATGGTGAACCAATCTTAAACCTTTGCCCGCTAGGTTTCGAGCATGGGGCTGCTCGGGTGACTAGTGGGGCATAGGTGATCATACAAGCATTTCTTCGCTGGGTGGAAACGGCGAAAGCCAGCGAACGTGCCAGTGCTGCCAGTGCGCTTGGTCGCGCCTATGCTGAAGCCGCTGTGAACGGCATCGATCGGCAGGCGGCCGAAATGGCCATGACCTTTCTCCTCGACGATCCTTCGCCCAAGGTGCGTCGATCTCTCGCCGAGGCGCTGGCCGATTGCCCGATTGTACCGCGCTCGATCATCAAGGTGCTTGCGCAGGATCAGCCCGAGATCGCCTACATCACCATTTCCCGCTCTCCCGTCTTGAACGACGACGATCTTGTCGACATGACGGCGGAGGGCGGCGCGGAGATGCGGGCGATGATCGCCTCCCGCAGCGCCGTCTCATGCGCGGTTGCGGCTGCGATCGCCGAGATTGGCGGCGAGGAAGAGGTGCTCATTCTGTTGGAAAACCCGGGGGCCGGACTTTCTCCGGGCTCGTTGCGGCGAATAGCCGACCGCCTTGGCGATAGCGTGGCCGCCCGTGGCCTGTTGCTCGAGCGTCATGATCTGCCGAGCGACGCGCGTCAGATCCTCGCCGAAAAAGTCGGCGCGACGCTTGCGGCCTCCGACCTGGTACGCGCCGTCGTGGGCGAGGAGCGGGCGCAGCGTGTCGTGCGGGAGTCTTGCGATGCGGCAGCGCTGACGCTTTCCTCGGCCTCCGCGTGGGAGGAATTGCAGCGGATGGTTGCCGGTCTCCGCAGAGCCGGCCGCCTGACGCCGGCTCTGCTGTTAACGGCGCTTTGCAGCGGCAGGACGGAGTTTTTTTCCGCGGCGATCGTGGATCTGTCCGGAGTCCCGGAAAAGCGTGTCCGATCGATCCTTTCGGGCGGGCGGTTCCACTCGATCAGGGCTCTCCTCGAAACTGCGGGTCTTGGCCGTGAAGTAAGCGGAGTGTTTTCGGAGGCCGTATTGTTCTGCCAATGCGAGGCAGATGTGGATCACGATGGAGTCTCGCCCTCCGTGGCCGCCAGACTTTCGAATCGCCTTCGCCGCCGAAGCCGCGGCGCATATCACGTCGTCGCCGAACTGGCGGAGCGGCTGGCTTTTGCCGAGCAGCGGCAGAGGGCGCGCAACTACGCGTCGCAATCCCGCCAGGCCGCGTAAGAGGACTTGATTACCTCAATTGCCGAATCGGCGCGCCACCCACGAATAGCCGTCTTCGACGTAGTGGACCGGTGCGCTGACGATCGCCTTCAGTTTCTCCCGGTCGGGTACCGCGCCACTGATCAATGCCAAAGCGCGCCTCGGCAAGGTTGGTTCTCCGCCTTCCGCCGCTGGGGGTGTGTTTTGCTGCAGGCCCGGCTCGGTCGGAAGCGTTGCATTCATCTCCGGAACCGGCTCGGTTTCCGCCGTCATGCCCGGCCCTGAGCTCTCGCACACGGCCACCACGACCGGGTAGTTCCTGTCGGAGAACCGCGGCAGTTCCTTTTGCGATTCCGCGTCGCACTGCACGATCGACGGCCAGTCGCCGTTCACGGTCGAGATGTAATGGCATTGGGTCACGTTGTCGTCGCAACCGAGAATGGTCATGACGATCAGGGCGGCTTTCATGGTCACGTCTTCCGTTCAGATGATGGCGACTCCCTGTTTATGGCCGTCCGATTCTTTCCAAAGAAGGGCAAAGGCCGGCAGGCCCCGAAACAAATTGTTTCTCCCCGTTACGCGGATTGATTGTGATAGCTGCGAACTTGCGTCGTTTGGCGTATTGGTCCCGGCGTCCTTCGGCGTTAGAGCGTTGGAACCGGGCGCTTCCGGGGCGGGACCGAATGGATGTCCTTTGGAAGCTCACATCCAGCTTACGATCGTGCATGGGGAGAGACTGAAATGACCGCCGTAACCATCGCCGAAGAGTCGCCGCGCCAGCCGGCCGTCATCCGCCTGCTCGAATTGTCCGACGCCTATGCGGCATCGCTCTATCCGGCCGAAAGCAATCATCTGGTCGATCTGTCTCAGTTGGAGCAGCCGACCGTATCCTTTTTCGTCGCCCGACGTGACGGCGAAATCGTCGGCTGCTGTGGCCTCGTCGAAGCAGGCGACGGTACGGCCGAGATCAAGCGCATGTTCGTCGACCCGGAGGCGAGGGGGCTGAAGATTGGCAAGCTGCTCGTATCGGCTCTTGAAGCCAAGGCGGCAAAGCTCGGTCTGACGGCGATCCGTCTTGAGACCGGCATCCATCAGCCGGAAGCGATCGGCCTGTACAGGGCATCCGGCTACGTGGAGCGCCCGCCCTTCGGCACCTATCTGCCGGATCCGCTGAGCCTGTTCATGGAAAAACCGGTTCGGCAGGAGGCGTGAGGGCGATCAGGCGTTTCAGATATCCAGGTTGTCCGCGAAGACGGCGCGCTCCTGGATGAAACGGAAGCGGGCCTCGGCTTTCGTTCCCATCAGGCTGTCGACGGCATCGCGGGTACCCTCGAAGTCGACATCGTCGATTTCGACCTTGAGGAGCGTCCGCTTGGCCGGGTCCATCGTGGTTTCCTTGAGCTGCGCGGGCAGCATCTCGCCGAGGCCTTTGAACCGCCCGAGTTCGACTTTGCCACGGCCATTGAACTCCGTCCGCATCAGCTCTTCGCGATGCGCATCGTCGCGGGCATAAAGCGTCTTGGACCCCTGGCTCAGGCGATAGAGCGGCGGCACGGCGAGATAGAGATGGCCGCCGCGGATCAGCTCCGGCATTTCCTGGTAGAAGAAGGTGATCAGAAGAGATGCGATGTGCGCACCGTCGACGTCGGCGTCGGTCATGATGATGATGCGCTCGTAGCGCAGGTCCTCTTCGCGATACTTCGAGCGCGTGCCGCAGCCGAGTGCCTGGACGAGATCGCCGATCTGCTGATTGGCACCGAGCTTCTCCCGGCCGGCGCTGGCGACGTTGAGAATCTTGCCGCGCAGCGGCAGGATCGCCTGGTTGGCGCGGTTGCGCGCCTGTTTGGCCGATCCGCCGGCCGAGTCCCCTTCGACGATGAAGAGTTCGGCACCTTCCGCCGTATTCTGGGCGCAGTCCGCGAGCTTGCCCGGCAGGCGCAGCTTGCGGACCGCCGTCTTGCGGCTGACTTCCTTTTCCTTGCGCCGGCGTACGCGCTCTTCGGCGCGCTCCACCACCCAGTCGAGAAGCTTGGCCGCCTCTGCCGGATTGTCGGCGAGGTAATGGTCGAAAGGATCGCGAAGCGCGTTTTCGACGATCCGCTGCGCCTCCACCGTTGCCAGCTTGTCCTTCGTCTGACCGACGAATTCCGGCTCGCGAATGAAGACCGAGAGCATGCCTGCCGCGGAGATCATGACATCGTCCGTGGTGACGATCGCAGCGCGCTTGTTCTGGGTGAGCTCGGCGTAGTTCTTGAGCCCCTTCGTCAGCGCAATGCGCAGGCCCGCCTCGTGCGTTCCCCCTTCGGGTGTCGGGATGGTGTTGCAGTAGGAATGGATCTGCTGGTCGCCGCCATACCAGGTGACCGCCCATTCGAGCGAACCGTGGCCGCCAGACTTTTCCGATTTGCCGGCAAAAATCTCGCGGGTGACGGTGAATTCCTTGCCGAGCGTGGCGGCCAGATAGTCCTTGAGGCCGCCGGGAAAATGAAACACGGCCCTGTCCGGGATTTCCGAACCTTCCGGCAGGAGCGCCGGATCGCAGGACCAGCGGATTTCGACGCCGCCGAAGAGATAGGCCTTGGAGCGGGCCATTCGGAAAAGTCGCGCCGGCTCGAAGCGGGCATGCGGTCCGAAGATCTGCGGGTCGGGGTGGAAGCGGACCCTGGTGCCGCGCCGGTTGTGTACGTCACCCAGGTCTTCGAGGCCGCCCTGCGCGATGCCGCGGGAGAAGCGCTGGCGGTAGAGCCGGCGGTTGCGTGCAACCTCGACTTCAAGGTCGTCCGACAGTGCGTTGACCACGGAAACGCCGACGCCGTGCAGGCCGCCGGAGGTCTCATAGGCCTTGCCGTCGAATTTGCCGCCGGCATGCAGCACCGTCATCACCACTTCGAGCGTCGACTTGCCGGGAAATTTCGGGTGGTTCTCGACCGGGATGCCGCGGCCGTTGTCGGTCACCGTCAGGTAGCCGTCGGCGTCCAGGCTCACATCGATGAAGTTGGCGTGCCCCGCGACCGCCTCGTCCATCGAGTTGTCGATGACTTCGGCGAACAGATGATGCAGCGCCTTTTCGTCGGTCCCGCCGATATACATGCCCGGACGGCGCCGGACCGGCTCCAGACCTTCCAGCACCTCGATTGCCGAAGCGTCGTAATCGCTCCCGTCGCTCGTCTTGGGTGCGGGGCGCGGCGCTTCGTTACCGGCGACGGGGGCCGCGGGCTTGCGTGGCGCGGCATCCGCCGGCTTCGGCTGTTGGGGCATAGCGGAAAAAAGGTCGCTGCTGTCGTCCATGAAGCGTTCAGATCGTTCCTGTCTAAGTGTCGGCTAGGCCATAGCAAGACCGCGGCGCGGCCGCCATCCTTTGTCGCGCGAATCACCGGAATTCTGCCAGAGTCTCGCCGGAAGAGCGAACAAAAGGCGAATTTCGATGCCCCGGAGGAAGAAATACCCTTTAATGAGCCAGAATTGCCGCGCCAGTGTTGCTTGGCCGAGGCGCCGGTGGCAAGGCATGCGCCGAACGAGGGAGCCGATCGGGTGTCCATGTCCACAATTCTTTTCTCCGTACGGCATCTGATCGGCGCGCTTCTTTTCGCGAGCCTTGCCGTTTCCGCAAGGGCCGAACCCCTTGAGCCCTACAGGGATGCGCTGTTTCGCTATAGCAAACTGCTTCACGAGGCGGATGGCGGCGACTTCCGCGTTGTCGATTACCAGGAGCTCCGCGACATCAACGAGCGCGACCAGATACCCGAGCGGCGGGTGAAGCGCGCTTACGTGTCGCTCGGTGTCAAGAGCGTCCAGGTGAACGAGAGGCTCGCTCTGGGAGAGCGGGGGCTTGACGTCACTCGCGTCGGCCCCGATCGCGGCGCCGCATTCACCGTGATCTTCATCCATGGTCGCGGCGGCGACCGACGTCTCGGTGTCAATGATTTCTCATTCGGAGGCAATTTCAATCGCCTCAAAAATCTGGCTGTCGTCAATGGCGGTACCTATTATGTTCCAAGCGTCAGGTCCTTCGATGCTGCGGGCATAGGGGATATTTCGGCTCTGATCCGCTTCGCCGCGGAGCGCTCCGGCGGCCGGCCGGTGGTCCTTTCCTGTGCCTCCATGGGAAGCTTCATCTGCTGGGGCATAGCCCGCCAAGAGGCGACCGTCTCGGCCCTTGGCGGCATGATGATCATGGGCGGTCCAGCCGACCCCGACTTTCGCAAAAGTGCCGCCTACGGGGCGCGGCTGCCGATATTCTTCAGCCACGGCAGCCGCGACAGCGTTTATCCGGCCGAGTCCCAGATCGCGTTCTATCGCAGCCTCAGATCGAAGGACTATCCTGCCCGTTTCGTCCTGTTCGAAACAGGTTCGCATGGAACGCCGATCAGGATGACGGACTGGCGAGAGGCGCTGAACTGGATTCTCGACCGCTAGATCACGATGTTTTTAGGTCGGGTCGACCTAAAAACATGAACGTGATCGATTCCAAGAAGTTGGAGCGGGATGCGGGCGGAAAACCGCACACACTTTTCCTCACCCCGCTCTAGACTAACGCGATCGGTTGTGGAGTTGACGGCGGCAATGAGGATGGACGATTCCGAGAACGCAGGGCGGTTTGGAAACCGCTCTCAACCGACCGTTTCACCCGATGACTACGAGGACGGCATGAGCTCGGTGGGCCCCATGGCGTTTCTTCCCGTGGGCAATGGCCTGAGCTATGGCGACGTTTGCCGCAATGAACTTGGGACCCTTATCGCAAGCAGGAGGCATAACCGCATCCTGTCTTTCGATCCGGGGAGCGGGACCATTCGCTGCGAGGCCGGCGTTATCCTTGCCGACCTGCTCGCGCGCGCCGTCCCGCACCGCTTTTTTCTTCCCGTGACGCCGGCGACGGGCCTCGTCACCGTCGGCGGCGCCGTCGCCAACGACGTCCACGGCGGAAATCACCATGCGCGTGGCTCCTTCGGCAATCACGTCCGGCGCCTGACCCTGCTGCGTTCGACGGGCGAACGCCTGGTCTGCTCGCCCGAGGAGAATGCAGAGCTCTTCGCTGCGACGATCGGCGGCCTGGGACTGACCGGGCTGATCCTCGACGTCGAGCTTCGGCTGATGAAGGTGCCGTCGCCGCATGTCCAGCGGCACGTGCATCGCTTCGACAGCCTCGATCGGTATTTCACGCTGGCCGAACGAGCCGAAGAGGAACACGAGTATTTCGTAGCCTGGCTCGACCAACTCGCGACGGGACGGCGCATGGGGAGGGGCGTGCTGTTCGCCGCGGATCACGCCGACGGCGCTTGCGAATATCCTGACGTCCCGAAGGGGCCGAGGCTCGCCGTGCCTTTTTCTCCGCCCTTCAGTCTGTTCAACAGCGTGACGCTGAGACTGCTGAACGAATACCGCTTTCGCAAGCGCGACCGTGGCGAGACCGTGTCGACGGAGACGTGGACTTCCCACTTTCACCCTCTCGACGCGATCGGCGGGTGGCGCAGGCTCTACGGGCGGCGTGGCCTCTGCCAGCATCAAAGCGTCTATCCCGTCGCGACCGCGCCGGAGACGACGGCGCGGTTGCTTGAAACAGCCCGCCGTGCCGGTCATGCGTCCGTAGCGACGAAGCTGCAGCGTTTCGGTGACATAGCCTCCCCGGGGCTTCTCTCCTTTGCGAGGCCGGGCTTCACCCTGACCATGGACTTTGCCAATCAAGGCGAGGCCACAGTCAAGCTGCTCGACGCTCTCGACGAGATTGCCGTTATGGCCGGCGGTGCGGTCAATCCGTCCCAGGACGTCCGCATGAGCCCGGCCGTTTTCGAAGCATCATTTCCCGCCTGGGAAAGACTGGAGGCACTGCGCGATCCGGCAATGGTCTCGGACTTCTGGCGGCGCACGGCTTTGGCGCCTGGGCAAACCTAGCGCTTCTGCCCCCTTATGTTCATGTCGAAGTCCACGACATTGGAGTAAATGGGCGTCCCGACGGTCATGCCGTAGGGCGAGCGGCGGATGCTGCCGCGGATCGTGAAGGAAATCGACCGTCTGTTCCAGTCGGTGAGCCTCACGTCGAAACGCTCCTTGCGGCTCTTGCCGCGGGCGGTCAGAACGCCCTCGATCGTTGCGGTGTCCGGGCCGGTCTGGCTGACGCCGGTAGAGTGGAAGGTCACGGTCTTGTGGTTGGCCGCATCGAGCACTGCGCTGGAGCGCAGGAAGTCTTCGATCCGGCGCTCGGTGGACTTCACGCTCTCCGGAAAAAGCGTGAATTCCACGGAGGATCGGCCGATGTCATCGCCATCGATCCGGAATATGCCCGAGAATTTAGTGAAGCTGCCGGCAATGCCGCCGCTGCCACCCACTTGTCCGACGCTGAACTGAATACTCGAGGAGCTCGCGATGCGGTAGTTCCCGGCAGCATTCGCAAGTGCCGGCGCTTTTGCGCCCTCAACCGGCGTCCCTGCGAGGCCAAGGGCGAGAAGCGAAAGCGGCAGGGCCACTGCCATGGACTGCTTGCCTGGGCTGGTCATATGCGTTTCCTCTCGACAACGGTGTCGTCCTTTTCAGAAGTGTTGACGGTGCTGCCGGTGCGCGGCATCGGCCCGGAGCGAAGCATGCGGATGAGCACCAAGTCGCGCCGCCCGAGATGGTGATAGAATGCTGCCGCCGCGTGGATTGCGACCAGGCCAAGCGTCACATAGGCGAGCGTTGCATGGGCGAAGGCCCAGAACGCTTCCGAAGCCCCGGATTTCGGGAGCGGCAGATGCGGAATGACGATCAAGTTGAAATAAAAGCTCGGGATCGCCAGCGTGGAGACCGACACGACCGCCCAGCCGGACAGTGGCACGAGGAGTGCGAGCGCGATGAGCGACAGATGCGTGGCGCGCGCGGCCATGTGCTCCATCGGGCCAAGGGTCGGAGAGGCGGCCGGACTGGTTTCCACGAGCCACCAGAGCATCCGGAACGCAGCCAGTCCCAAGGCCGTGAAGCCGAACGACTTGTGCCACTGGTAAAGGGAGAACTGCAAAGCCGGGTCGATCTCGATGCGCCGCATGACGATGCCGGCGAGGATAAGCCCGAGGATCAGAACGGCGATCGTCCAGTGAAGGGCGATCGTCACCGTTCCGAAACCGTTGTCGCTGTTGCGCAGCATGGCAGACTCCGACGCCCGGTGCGTACGTCTACGCGGCGGTAGAACGTCTCCGCCTTAGACGCCCACGGCGTCGTTTTTATTCGCTTTCGCCGGGACGATTTCCCATTGGCTCGAGCGCCGGCAACGCTGGACGGGGTGAGAGGATTCGCCGTGCTCGGAGAGTCGACACCGAATAATCCGGCTGGTGCCTTTTTTTTACGCGAGCGATTTGCTACGCCGCTTGCCGAGACGAAGAGACCTGATCTGGAGGAGACCCCATGACGCCCGATATCCGCCCGCTCGTCGCCGGCAACTGGAAGATGAATGGAACCCGCGCGTCTCTCGATCAGATCAAGGCAATGGCCGAGGGCGTCAAAGGCGACCTTTCCGCGAGGGTGGACGCCCTGATCTGCCCGCCGGCCACATTGCTTTACGTTGCGACCGCGCTTTGCGACGACAGCCCTTTGATGATCGGGGCTCAGGACTGCCACCAGAAGCAGTCGGGAGCCCATACCGGCGAAGTCTCGGCTGAAATGGTCGCCGATTGTTTCGGCACTCATGTGATCGTCGGCCATTCCGAACGGCGCACCGATCATGGCGAAGGTGACGCACTGGTGCGTGCCAAGGCCGAGGCCGCGCATGGCGCGGATATCGTCGCGATCGTTTGCGTCGGTGAGACGGAACAGGAGCGCAAGGCCGGCCGGACGCTCGACATCCTGAAGCGCCAGCTCGCCGGGAGCCTCCCGGATCAGGCGACGTCCGAAAACACGGTGATCGCCTACGAACCCGTGTGGGCGATCGGCACCGGCCTGACGCCCACCGTGTCCGACGTCGAGGAGGCGCACGCCTTCATGCGCCGCGAGCTCGTCTCGCGCTTCGGCGCGGAAGGCGGCAAGATGCGCATCCTCTATGGAGGTTCCGTCAAGCCCTCGAATGCGAAGGAACTCATGGGCGTTGCCAATGTCGACGGCGCCCTGATCGGCGGCGCGAGCTTGAAAGCGGATGATTTCCTCGCCATCTACAGGGCCTATGAAGAATTGACTGCCTGATTGCCGCGGGACTTGGAATAGCTGGCGGCTTGGTATAAAGAGGCGCCAAATTTGACGCGGCCCCACGGTGAGGCCGGCGCCGTTCGATTCGCATGCCCCGCAGAGGGCAGGACTGGAAGCTGATGCAGACCATACTACTCGTCATCTATCTCATGGTGGTCGTCGCCCTGATCGGCGTCGTTCTCATTCAGCGTTCCGAAGGCGGCGGTCTCGGGATCGGCGGGGGCTCGGGCTTCATGTCTGCGCGTGGCACGGCCAATGCGCTGACCCGAACGACCGCCATTCTGGCCTTCCTTTTCTTCGCCCTGGCGCTGGCGATGGGCATTCTTTCGCGCTACGAGCCGCAGGCGACCGACATTCTCGACCGTATCCCGGGAACGAGCTCGAGCGGCGGCGTTCTCGATTCGCTCGGTGGCGGTCAGACCGCACCGGCCGGCGGAAACACCGAGACTCCGGCCAACGGCAACGGCGCCAACAATGCCGCACCGGCAGGTGGTACTGCCGCGCCTCAGGCCCCGGCAGGTGCCGCGCCTGCCGCTCCGGCTCCCGCAGCCCCGGCTGCTGGCGCCAACGGCAATACGGGATCGCAAGTTCCGAGCGGTCAGTAAGGCCGCAAATCAGAAGATCTGCCGGCGGATGGCTTCATCCGCCGGTTTTGTTTTGTGTGAAATCCGCCCTTCCGCACGGAAAATTCTGAAAGATGAATTTTTCGGTGGCGGAATCGTTTGTGAAAAGGTATCCGGTGACTCCCATGGCGCGATATGTATTCATCACTGGCGGCGTGGTCTCCTCCCTCGGAAAAGGCATCGCTGCGGCCGCTCTTGGAGCGTTGCTGCAGGCGCGTGGCTACCGTGTGAGGCTGCGCAAGCTCGATCCCTATCTGAACGTCGATCCGGGCACCATGAGCCCCACCCAGCACGGCGAGGTGTTCGTCACCGACGACGGCGCGGAGACGGACCTCGATCTCGGGCACTACGAGCGTTTCACGGGCCGCTCGGCGACCAAGACCGACAACATCACCACGGGGCGGATCTACAAGAACATTATCGACAAGGAGCGGCGTGGCGACTATCTCGGCGCGACGGTCCAGGTGATTCCGCACGTCACAAATGAAATCAAGAACTTCGTCACCGAAGGCAATGAGGACTACGATTTCGTTATCTGCGAAATCGGCGGCACCGTCGGCGATATCGAGGCGATGCCTTTCATGGAGGCGATCCGCCAACTCGGCAACGACCTCCCGCGCGGCACCGCCGTCTATGTCCATTTGACGCTGATGCCCTACATTCCGGCCGCGGGCGAGCTGAAGACGAAGCCGACCCAGCACTCCGTGAAAGAACTGCAGGCGCTCGGCATTCACCCGGATATCCTGCTCGTGCGCGCCGACCGCGAAATTCCGGAAGCGGAACGCCGCAAGCTGTCGCTCTTCTGCAATGTCCGCCAGTCCGCGGTCATCCAGGCGCTCGACGTCGCTTCGATCTATGACGTGCCGATCGCCTATCACAAGGAAGGGCTCGACAACGAAGTGCTTGCCGCCTTCGGCATAGAGCCGGCGCCGAAGCCGCGCATGGAAGCCTGGGAAGACGTGGCGCACCGGATCCGCACCCCGGAAGGCGAGGTGACGATCGCGATCGTCGGAAAATATACCGGCCTGAAGGATGCCTATAAGTCGCTGATCGAGGCGCTCTACCATGGCGGCATCGCCAATCGCGTCAAGGTCAAGCTCGAGTGGATCGAGTCCGAGGTCTTCGAAAAGGAGGACCCGGCGCCCTATCTGGAAAAGGTCCACGGTATTCTCGTTCCGGGCGGCTTCGGCGAACGCGGCTCGGAAGGCAAGATCAATGCGGCGCGCTTCGCCCGCGAGCGTAAGGTGCCCTATTTCGGCATCTGCTTCGGCATGCAGATGGCCGTCGTCGAAGCGGCGCGCAATCTCGCCGGTATCGAAAAGGCGTCCTCGACGGAGTTCGGCCCGACCAAGGAGCCGGTCGTCGGCCTGATGACCGAGTGGGTGAAGGGCAATGAACTCGAGAAGCGGTCCGCCGCGGGCGATCTCGGCGGCACCATGCGCCTCGGCGCCTATCGCGCCGCCTTGAAGCCCGACACCAAGATCGCCGCGATCTATGGGTCGCCCGATATTTCCGAGCGTCATCGCCACCGCTACGAGGTCAATGTAGATTATAAGAGCCGCCTGGAATCCTGCGGCCTGGTCTTCTCCGGCATGTCCCCGGATGGCGTTCTGCCGGAGACGATCGAGTATCCCGACCATCCCTGGTTCATCGGCGTTCAGTACCATCCGGAACTGAAGTCGCGTCCACTCGATCCGCACCCGCTCTTTTCGAGCTTCATCGAGGCAGCGCTCGAACAGTCCCGGCTCGTGTAGCCGGGTCACCGAACGGGCAATCACTTCTGCGGCCGCCTGCAAGAGGCGGCCGTTCGCATTTCCGGTCACGGTTCCGGGCGCCCGCCGCCGCGCTTGCAATCGGCGGTCAAAAGTTGCAAACAGCGGCAAACCGGTCATCAGGGAATCCGCCATGAGCCAATCCAAGCGAACCGCCCGCCCGCTCGATCATCTCGTGCTGCCGGTGGCCGATCTCGCGCGGACGAGGCAGCGCCTGGCGGCGCTCGGCTTCACGGTTGCCGATGAGGCGCGCCACCCGTTCGGCACCGCGAATGCCTGCGTCTTCTTCTCGGATAACACCTATCTGGAGCCGCTCGCCGTCGCTTCGCGGGAGGAATGCGAGGCAGCCGCGCTTGAAGGCAACGCCTTCGTGGCGCGTGACCAGGCTTTTCGCTTTCGCCAGGGGGCCGAGGGTCTGTCGGCCGTCGTGCTCGGGACGCCGGACGCTGCCGAAGATCACATCCGGTTCCGCTCCCGCGGCATCTCCGGCGGCGAAATGCTCGAATTCTCACGGCCTTTGCGGCTGCCCGACGGGCGCGAAGGGCTCGGTTCGTTTCGGCTTTCCTTTGCAGCGGACCTGCGTTCGCCGGACTTTTTCCTTTTTGCCTGTCAACGCCTGCGTGCGCTGCCGGTCGACAGCAGCTCGCTTCACCGCCATGGAAACGGCGTGCTCGGCATTGCCGAGGTCGTGCTTTCGGAGCAGAACCCGACGGATTTCCAGTATCTTCTGCAGGAAGCCGTGGACGAGCGCGAGGTCTCGGCCCATTCCTTCGGCATGGACATCCAGTCAGGCAGTGCCAAAATCAGCGTCCTGACCCCGGCCGGCGTGCAGGCATTCTTCGGTCGCTCAATCGAGGGTGCAGAGCGCGGCTTGCGGGGTCGCGCCGTGGTCTTCCACGTGAGCGACCTGGAGGCCACGCGGGCGCTGTTTGCGCAGAACGATATCGAATTCGCAGAAATGGGCGGACGCCTCATCGTTCCGGAAGCGCCGGGGCAGGGTGTAATCTTCGCCTTTGGAGGATGATGATGGAAACCAATTCAAGAGTCGTCGTCGGCGAAGGTGCCGGCCAGGTGGTGTTCTCGCAGAAGGAACGGCTGACACTGATCGCCGGACCGTGCCAGATGGAGAGCCGCGAACACGCCTTCATGATTGCGGGGGAGCTCGTCGAACTCTGCAAATCGCTCGGGCTCGGACTCGTTTATAAATCTTCGTTCGACAAGGCGAACCGCACCTCGCTCGCCGGCAAGCGCGGCATCGGGCTCGACAAGGCGATGGAGGTCTTCGCAGACCTCAAGCGGGAGTTCGGCTTTCCGGTCCTGACCGACATCCACACGGAAGAGCAATGCGCTGCCGTGGCCGAGATCGTCGACATCCTGCAGATCCCGGCCTTTCTGTCACGGCAGACGGATCTGCTCGTCGCCGCCGCGAAAACGGGGCGGGCGATCAACGTAAAGAAGGGCCAGTTCCTCGCCCCTTGGGACATGAAGAACGTCCTTGCCAAGTTCACCGAGAGCGGCAACCCGAACGTGCTTCTCTGCGAGCGCGGCGCTTCCTTCGGCTATAATACGCTGGTCTCCGACATGCGCTCGCTGCCGATCATGGCGGCACTCGGCGCTCCGGTGGTCTTCGATGCGACCCATTCCGTGCAGCAGCCGGGCGGCCAGGGAGGCTCCACGGGCGGCCAGCGTGAGTTCGTCGAGACATTGGCGCGCGCGGCCGTCGCCGTCGGTGTCGCCGGTGTCTTCGTAGAGACCCACGAGGATCCCGACAACGCGCCTTCCGACGGTCCGAACATGGTGCCGCTGAAGGACATGCCGCGGCTGCTTGAAAAGCTGCTGGCCTTCGACGCCGTTGCGAAAGCGTGAGCCCCGGCGTCCCGCTTCGTGAATTTTTCATGAAGCGGGCCGGCGGCCGGATTTTGCGGTCCCGGCGCCATTGTAATTTCGGGGCCGTGAATTAAGACAGGCCGACCATTATCATCGTCCATAAGGGAAGAGATCATGACTGCAATCATCGACATCATCGGCCGAGAGATACTCGACAGCCGCGGCAACCCGACCGTCGAGGTCGATGTCCATCTCGAGGATGGCAGTTTCGGTCGCGCGGCGGTTCCCTCGGGCGCCTCCACCGGTGCGCATGAAGCCGTCGAACTGCGCGATGGCGGCACGCGTTACCTCGGCAAGGGCGTTGAACGCGCCGTCGATGCGGTGAACGGCGAGATATTCGAAGCGATCGGCGGCCTCGACGCTGAAAACCAGATTCAGATCGATCGTACCATGATCGAGCTCGACGGCACGCCGAACAAGTCGCGCCTCGGCGCCAACGCGATTCTCGGCGTTTCGCTCGCCGTCGCCAAGGCCGCCGCGGAAGCCTCCGGCCTGCCGCTCTATCGTTATGTCGGCGGCCCGAATGCGCATCTTCTGCCCGTTCCGATGATGAACATCATCAATGGCGGCGCTCACGCCGACAATCCGATCGACTTCCAGGAATTCATGATCATGCCCGTCGGCGCCGAGACCCTGAAGGACGCCGTCCGTATGGGTTCGGAAGTCTTCCACACGCTGAAGAAGCAGCTTGCCGCGGACGGCCACAACACCAATGTCGGCGACGAAGGCGGCTTCGCGCCGGGCCTCGCTTCCGCGCCGGCAGCCCTGGACTTCATCATGAAGTCGATCGAGAAGGCCGGCTACAAACCGGGCGAGGACATGTATGTCGCTCTCGACTGCGCTTCGACCGAATTCTTCAAGGACGGCAAGTACGTCCTCGAGGGTGAGGGCCGTACGCTGGAGCCGGGCGCCATGGCCGAGTATCTCGCCGAGCTCGCCGGCAAATATCCGATCATCTCGATAGAGGACGGCATGGCTGAAGACGATTGGGACGGCTGGAAATCCTTGACCGACCTCGTCGGCAACAAGTGCCAGCTCGTCGGCGACGACCTGTTCGTCACCAATTCTGCGCGCCTGCGCGACGGCATCAAGATGGGCGTCGCGAACTCCATCCTCGTCAAGGTCAACCAGATCGGGTCGCTTTCGGAAACGCTCGACGCGGTCGAGACCGCCCACAAGGCGCGTTACACCGCCGTGATGTCGCACCGCTCCGGCGAGACCGAGGACTCGACGATTGCCGACCTCGCGGTCGCCACCAATTGCGGTCAGATCAAGACCGGCTCGCTCGCACGTTCCGACCGGCTCGCCAAGTACAACCAGCTGATCCGTATCGAAGAGCAGCTCGGCCCGCAGGCGCAATATGCCGGCCGCTCCGTGTTGCGCGGTTGATTGAAAGGCGGGGGCATCTGATCCTCTCGCGGGACGATTGGCCTGGGGCATACGATAAACGGTTTGACCGTCGCATGCCCCGAAACTGCCACGGGTTCTCCCCCCTTGTGGGGGAGACGACAAGCGGCCTGACCAGCCGGCTTCTCTCCGTAGCAACTGTTCCCGCCAGAGGAGCAGCCCTGGCCCTTTGACGGCGAGAAGGGAAAAGCGGCGGCGCTACGAGTCTCCTTCGCCCCGCTTGCGAGCCGACCGCTCCGTCCTCCGAGTTCTCTTTCCATTCGCAAATTGTTTATGGTCAACCGTCGGTTAATCAATCGACGCTAGTCTTCATCTTCGTACTGCGTATTGGAGCGGGCGCGGGACAATGGTTTGCAGTATCTCCTGCAGCCCGCGCCAACTCAATTCAGGGCATGAGCGATGTGGACACGGCATCACAAGAAGCGGCGACTGGGGCGATTGGTGGTGCCGTTGCTGGCGGTCGCCTTCCTTTCCTATTTCGGCTATCATTCGATCCATGGCGGTTATGGTCTGGAGGCGACGAAGGAGTTTGACCGTCAGATTGCCGAGCGGCAGGCACGGCTGGACGAGCTCACTCAGACGCGAAAAATCCTGGAAAAGGAAGTCGAGCTGATGAGCGACGGTTCGCTCGAGAGAGACATGCTGGATGAGAAGGCTCGCCTCGCGCTCAACATGTCGCGCAGCGACGAGATCGTTATTTTCCACCATTCCGAGGATTAACCTGAAATAGGTTAATCTAAAAATCGCGTTATATATCAATGCGTTGACGCGAATAATAGCCATGCAAATATAGCATTGCTGCCGCGCTTTTCTTTCCCTATGGTAGCCGCCAAAGGCTAACCATTGGGAGGAACGAATGGCTCCGCGAAAATCCGCGTCCGTTTCCAGCCGCAAGACCGCTGCCAAGCCGGCCAAGAAAGATTTTGCCGGCGGCACGATCGCCGAATTCTCCAAGGAAGACGATCTCAAGGCCTACCGCGAAATGCTGTTGATCCGGCGTTTCGAGGAAAAGGCCGGCCAGCTTTACGGCATGGGATTCATCGGTGGTTTCTGTCACCTCTATATCGGCCAGGAAGCCGTCGTTGTCGGAATGCAGCTGGCGCTGAAAGAGGGCGACCAGGTCATCACCGGCTATCGCGACCATGGCCACATGCTCGCCTGCGGCATGAGTGCGCGCGGCGTGATGGCGGAGCTCACCGGTCGCCGTGGAGGCCTTTCCAAGGGGAAAGGCGGCTCGATGCACATGTTCTCCAAGGAGAAGCACTTCTATGGGGGCCACGGCATCGTCGGTGCGCAGGTCTCGCTGGGGACCGGCCTCGCTTTCGCCAACAGGTATCGCGGCAACGACAATGTAAGCCTCGCCTATTTCGGCGACGGTGCGGCGAACCAGGGTCAGGTCTATGAGAGCTTCAACATGGCCGCTCTCTGGAAGCTGCCGGTGATCTACATCGTCGAGAACAACCGTTATGCCATGGGTACCTCCGTGTCGCGGGCATCGGCACAGACCGATTTCTCCCAGCGCGGCGCTTCCTTCGGCATTCCCGGCTATCAGGTCGACGGCATGGATGTCCGCGCCGTCAAGGCCGCTGCCGACGAGGCGGTCGAACATTGCCGTTCCGGCAAGGGCCCGATCATCCTCGAAATGCTGACCTACCGCTATCGCGGCCATTCGATGTCCGATCCGGCGAAGTATCGCTCGAAGGACGAAGTGCAGAAGATGCGTTCGGAGCATGATCCGATCGAGCAGGTGAAGGCCCGTCTGACGGATAAAGGCTGGGCCACCGAGGACGAACTGAAGCAGATCGACAAGGAGGTTCGCGACATCGTGGCGGACAGTGCCGATTTCGCCCAGTCTGATCCGGAGCCGGATGTCTCCGAGCTCTACACCGATATCCTGCTTTGATCCGGGGAGGGACAAATATGCCTGTAGAAATCCTTATGCCTGCCCTTTCCCCGACTATGGAGGAAGGCACGCTCTCCAAGTGGCTGAAGAACGAGGGGGACAAGGTGTCCTCCGGCGACGTCATCGCGGAAATCGAAACCGACAAGGCCACGATGGAAGTGGAAGCGGTAGACGAAGGCACGATCGGCAAGCTGCTGATTGCAGCCGGCACCGAGGGTGTGAAGGTGAACACGCCGATCGCCGTGCTGTTGCAGGATGGCGAAGCCGCAAGCGACATCGATTCCATGAAGGCCGAAGCCCCGAAAGCGGAAGCCCCGAAGCCGGCCGAGGCGGAAGCGCCGGCTGCTTCCGCGGCGCCAGTCGCGGCGCAGCCCAAGGCGGTTCCTTCCGACGCGGCAATCCCGGCCGGAACCGAAATGGTGACGATGACCGTCCGCGAAGCGCTTCGCGACGCGATGGCCGAAGAGATGCGCGCCAATGAGGACGTCTTCGTCATGGGCGAAGAGGTCGCCGAATACCAGGGCGCCTACAAGGTCACGCAGGGCCTGTTGCAGGAATTCGGTGCGCGCCGCGTGGTCGACACGCCGATCACCGAACATGGCTTTGCCGGCGTCGGCGTCGGCGCGGCGATGACGGGTCTGCGCCCGATCGTCGAGTTCATGACCTTCAACTTCGCCATGCAGGCGATCGACCAGATCATCAACTCGGCCGCCAAGACGCTCTATATGTCCGGCGGCCAGATGGGCGCGCCGATCGTCTTCCGCGGGCCGAGCGGTGCTGCTGCCCGCGTCGCCGCGCAGCACTCCCAATGCTATGCCGCCTGGTACAGCCACATTCCGGGCCTGAAGGTCGTCATGCCCTATACGGCGGCAGACGCGAAGGGGCTGCTCAAGGCAGCCATCCGCGATCCGAACCCGGTGATCTTCCTCGAAAACGAGATCCTTTACGGCCAGTCATTCGAAGTTCCGAAGCTCGACGATTTCGTGCTGCCGATCGGTAAGGCCCGCATTCATCGTGCCGGCAAGGACGCGACGCTCGTCTCCTTCGGCATCGGCATGACCTATGCGATCAAGGCCGCGGCGGAACTCGAGGCGCAGGGTATCGACGTCGAGATCATCGACCTTCGCACGATCCGTCCGATGGACCTGCCGACCGTCATCGAATCCGTCAAGAAGACCGGCCGCCTGGTTACCGTCGAGGAAGGCTATCCTCAATCCTCCGTCGGCACCGAGATCGCCACCCGCGTCATGCAGCAGGCCTTCGACTATCTCGATGCGCCGATCCTGACGATCGCCGGCAAGGACGTGCCGATGCCTTATGCGGCCAACCTTGAAAAGCTTGCTCTGCCGAATGTCGCGGAAGTCGTCGATGCGGTGAAAGCCGTCTGCTACAAATAAAGGGGGTCGTTCGATGCCAATCAACATCACCATGCCGGCCCTCTCTCCGACCATGGAAGAAGGCAATCTGGCCAAATGGCTGGTCAAGGAAGGCGACAAGGTCAAGTCCGGCGATGTGATCGCCGAGATCGAGACCGACAAGGCGACGATGGAAGTGGAAGCCGTCGACGAGGGCACGGTCGCCAAGATCGTCGTTCCCGCCGGCACTGAAGGCGTCAAGGTCAATGCGCTGATCGCGGTTCTCGCCGGCGAGGGCGAAGACGTCGCGACTGCCGCCAAGGGCGGCAACGGTGCAGCGGGAGCAGCCCCGGCACCGAAGCCGCAGGAAACAGGCGAAACGGCACCGGCCGCAGCGCCGGCACCGCAGGCTGCTGCTCCGGCTTCTCCTGCACCCGCCGCCGACGGCGAAGGCAAGCGGATCTTTTCGTCGCCGCTGGCCCGCCGCATCGCTAAGGAGGCAGGCATCGACCTTTCGGCGATCGCCGGTTCCGGACCGCATGGCCGCGTCGTCAAGAAGGACGTCGAGGCAGCCGTTTCCGGCGGCGCAGCCAAGCCCGCCGCCGCGCCGGCAGCAGCTCCGGCCCCGGCGACGCTCGCAAAGGGCATGTCGGAGGATGCCGTCCTCAAGCTCTTCGAGCCGGGCTCCTACGAACTCGTGCCGCATGACGGCATGCGCAAGACGATCGCCAAACGCCTTGTCGAATCGAAGCAGACGATCCCGCATTTCTATGTTTCGGTCGATTGCGAGCTCGACGCGCTTCTGGCGCTGCGCGCCCAGCTGAATGCCGCAGCACCTGAAAAGGACGGTAAGCCGGTCTACAAGCTTTCCGTGAATGACATGGTGATCAAGGCGCTTGCTCTGGCATTGCGCGACGTTCCGGATGCGAATGTGTCCTGGACCGATCAGAACATGGTCAAGCACAAGCACGCGGACGTCGGCGTCGCTGTTTCCATTCCCGGCGGCCTGATCACGCCGATCGTCCGCCAGGCGGAGTTGAAAAGCCTCTCGGCGATCTCCAACGAGATGAAGGATCTCGGCAAGCGAGCCAAGGAGCGCAAGCTGAAGCCGGAAGAATATCAGGGCGGCACCACGGCCGTTTCGAATATGGGCATGATGGGCGTCAAGGACTTCGCCGCCGTCGTCAATCCGCCCCACGCGACGATCCTCGCGGTCGGCGCCGGCGAGGACCGTGTCGTCGTCAAGAACAAGGAGATGGTCATCGCCAATGTGATGACCGTTACGCTTTCGACCGACCATCGCTGCGTCGATGGCGCGCTCGGCGCCGAACTGCTCGCCGCCTTCAAGCGCTACATCGAAAACCCGATGGGCATGCTCGTCTGATGCGATCCGGACCGGCTTCCCAGCCGGTCCTTTCCCCATGAAAAGCGAGTAGGCAGATGAAGACAGTCCTTTGCTACGGTGACAGTCTGACCTGGGGATACGATGCAAGTGGTTCCGGCCGGCATGCGCTGGAGGACCGCTGGCCGAGCGTGCTGCAGAATGCGCTCGGTTCGAATGTGCATGTCGTCGCCGAAGGGCTGAACGGGCGGACGACCGCCTATGACGACCATCTCGCCGATTGCGACCGGAACGGGGCGCGTGTCCTTCCGACGCTCCTGCACACCCACGCGCCGATCGATCTCATCCTCCTCATGCTCGGCTCGAACGATATGAAGCCGATCATTCACGGCACCGCTTTCGGTGCGGTGAAGGGTATCGAGCGCCTCGTCAATCTGGTGCGCAGGCACGACTGGCCGACGGAAACGGAGGAGGGGCCCGAAATCCTCATCGTCTCGCCGCCGCCGCTCTGCGAAACGGCCAACAGCGCTTTTGCCGCCATGTTCGCGGGTGGGGTCGAGCAATCCGCAATGCTGGCGCCGCTTTATCGCGATCTCGCCGACGAGCTCGACTGCGGCTTCTTCGACGGCGGATCAGTGGCCAGGACGACGCCGATCGACGGTGTCCACCTCGACGCGGAGAACACCCGGGCGGTCGGCAGAGGATTGGAGCCTGTCGTGCGGATGATGCTCGGGCTTTGACGATGACGGCTGGCGCGACCCTCAGGCCTGCGAAGCGAAGCGAGGCAGCGGAACTTGCGATCCTGATCGACATCGCCTCACACGGCTTTGCCTCATGGCTCTGGTACGGCGGCGTTCTGAGCAAATCCGCGGAAACCGCCTTCGAGCATGGCCGCAACGTGCTGCGTCGGGATACCGGGCCGGGTGCCTGGCGCGATGCGGTGGTGGCCGAGATAGGAGACGAGATCGTCGGCATGTCGGTTTCCTACGGCATCGATGCATCGATTCTCGAGATCGAGCCGAAACATCCCGTGCTTGCGCCCTTGCTTTTCCTGCAGAAGCAGGTGGTCGGCCACTGGTTCATCGATAGCCTCGGCGTTTACCGCCATCACCGTGGTAAAGGCATTGGCCGCGCTCTGCTCGAGAACGAGATTTCCCGCGCTGGGCAGGGGCCGGTGAGCCTGATCACCGAAAGCCACAATGAAACGGCGCAGGCGCTCTACAGGATGAACGGCTTCGAGGAGGTGGCGCGGGCCGAGGCCGTGCCGCTCTTCGAAGACAGCAGAAAACACGACTGGGTGCTTTTCACCCGCAACGCCGCTTGACCAAAGGTAGGAAAAACATGGCTGAGAATTACGACGTGATCGTTGTCGGTTCGGGTCCGGGCGGATACGTGACCGCCATTCGTTCGGCGCAGCTGGGCTTGAAGACGGCGATCGTCGAGCGGGAGCATTTGGGCGGGATCTGCCTCAACTGGGGCTGCATTCCGACGAAGGCGCTGTTGCGCTCCGCCGAAATTCTCGACCATGCCAACCATGCCAAGAACTACGGGCTGACCCTCGAAGGCAAGATGACCGCCAACGTCAAGGATGTCGTCGCCCGCTCGCGCGGCGTCTCTGCGCGGCTGAACGGCGGCGTCGCCTTCCTGATGAAGAAGAACAAGGTGGACGTGATCTGGGGCGAGGCGAAGCTCACCAAACCCGGCGAGATCGTCGTCGGCGCGCCGTCCAAGCCGGCCGTCCAGCCGCAGAACCCGGTTCCGAAGGGCGTCAAGGGAGAGGGGACCTATACGGCCAAGCACATCATCGTCGCGACCGGCGCGCGCCCGCGAGCGCTCCCCGGCATCGAGCCGGACGGCAAGCTGATCTGGACCTATTTCGAGGCGATGAAGCCGGAGGAGTTCCCGAAGTCGCTGCTCGTCATGGGCTCCGGCGCGATCGGCATCGAATTCGCGAGCTTCTACCGCTCGATGGGCGTCGACGTGACCGTCGTCGAACTGCTGCCGCAGATCATGCCGGTCGAGGATGCGGAAATTTCCGCCTTGGCCCGTAAGCAGCTCGAAAAGCGCGGCCTGAAAATCATCACCGATGCCAAGGTGACGAAGGTCGAGAAGGGCGCGAACGACGTCACGGCGCTTGTGGAGACGAAGGACGGCAAGGTCACGCCGATCAAGGCGGACCGTCTGATCTCCGCCGTCGGCGTTCAGGGCAACATCGAGAATCTCGGCCTCGAGGCTCTCGGCGTGAAGACCGACCGCGGCTGCATCGTCACCGATGGCTACGGCAAGACCAATGTCGCGGGCATCTATGCGATCGGCGACGTCGCCGGGCCGCCGATGCTGGCCCACAAGGCCGAGCATGAGGGCGTCATCTGCATCGAGAAGATTGCCGGGGTTCCCGGCGTGCACGCACTCGACAAGGGCAAGATCCCGGGCTGCACCTATTGCGACCCGCAGGTCGCCTCCGTGGGCCTTACGGAAGCGAAGGCCAAGGAACTCGGCCGGGACATCCGCGTCGGCCGATACAGCTTCGGCGCAAACGGCAAGGCGATCGCGCTCGGCGAAGACCAGGGCCTGATCAAGACCATCTTCGACAAGAAGACCGGCGAACTCATCGGCGCCCATATGGTAGGCGCCGAAGTGACGGAACTCATCCAGGGCTTCGTCGTCGCCATGAACCTGGAGACGACCGAAGAGGAACTGATGCACACGGTGTTCCCGCACCCGACCCTCTCGGAGATGATGAAGGAAAGCGTGCTCGATGCCTACGGCAGAGTATTGAACGCCTGATGACGCGCGGCCGTCCGGAACTTTCGGCTTTTTCACGCATTGATTGCATGACATCTACAATGCGGGGAGATTCTCATGAGCTTGAATGGCGTAGGTATCCTGGCGGCGATCATCATCGGCGGGCTTGCCGGCTGGCTGGCGGAAAAATTCATGAACAGCCAGATGGGGCTGTTCGCGAACATCATCCTCGGCATTATCGGCGCCGTGGTGTTGAATTTCATTCTCGCGGCGCTCGGCATGGCTTACAGCGGCTGGATCGCCTATCTCATCATCGGATTCATCGGTGCCTGCCTGTTGATCGCAGCGGGCCGCGCCGTCCGAGGGTAGGGCCATTCACCCATCGCTTGCCGTCAGGCTGCCATGCAAATGGTGGCCTGACTTTTCATGTCCGGCCGTTTATATAAGGCGACAAGGTGCGGGCGGCCTTGTTGCCGCTCGCCCGTCACTATGAAGGAAGACACATGGTAACGGTTTTCGACGCCGTCTCGGATCGGGCGCAGCGTGTTCGTCACCCGGAAAAGGCCCACCGGCCCGACACCGAGGTCCTGCGCAAGCCGGACTGGATCCGTGTGAAGGCACCGACCTCCAAGGGATATCAGGAGACCCGCTCGATCGTGAAGAGCCATAAGCTCGTTACGGTCTGCGAGGAAGCCGGGTGCCCGAACATCGGCGAGTGTTGGGACAAGAAGCACGCGACGTTCATGATCATGGGCGAGATCTGCACGCGTGCCTGTGCCTTCTGCAATGTCGCGACGGGCAAGCCCAATGCCCTCGATCTGGACGAGCCCGCAAATGTCGCCAAGGCGGTGAAGCAGATGGGCCTGAGCCATGTCGTCATCACCTCCGTCGATCGCGACGACCTCGACGATGGCGGCGCCGAGCATTTCGAGAAGGTCATCTTCGCGATCCGGGAAGCCTCGCCGGAAACCACGATCGAAATCCTGACGCCCGATTTCCTGCGCAAGCCCGGCGCGCTGGAGCGTGTCGTGGCCGCCAAGCCGGACGTTTTCAACCACAACCTCGAAACGGTTCCGTCCAACTACCTGACGGTCAGACCGGGCGCGCGCTATTTCCACTCGATCCGGCTTCTGCAGCGCGTGAAGGAACTCGACCCCACCATGTTCACCAAGTCGGGGATCATGGTCGGCCTCGGCGAGGAGCGCAACGAAGTGCTGCAGCTGATGGACGACCTGCGTACCGCCGATGTCGATTTCCTGACGATCGGCCAATATCTGCAGCCGAGCCGCAAGCATCACAAGGTCGAGAAATTCGTCACTCCGGAAGAATTCAAGTCCTACGAGACGGTCGCCTACACCAAGGGCTTCCTGATGGTGTCCTCTAGCCCGCTGACCCGCTCGTCCCACCATGCCGGCGACGACTTCGCCCGGCTGAAGGCGGCGCGCGAGAAGAAGCTGGCGGCTGCGGCGGAATAAGTTCCCGTTCAACGTTGCTGGGAACGAGCCGCGGCGCCTGGGCGTTGCGGCTTTTCCTGTCCTGGAGGCGGAATGGCGACTTACTTGAGCGATATCGCGAAGGCGGCTTCTTTGCTTTCCGGTGCGAAACGTGTCCTTGTCATAGGCTGCTCCGGGGGAGGCAAGACGACCCTCGCGCGCTGGCTCTCAGCACGTTTGGACCTGCCATTCGTTTCGATGGACCAGGCGTTCTTCTGGCTGCCCGGCTGGGTGTCGAGGCCGCGCCAGGAACAAAGATCCTTGATAGCAGAAAGAATAGCAGAGCCGGAATGGATCATGGACGGAACCAATCCGTCGAGCTTTGACCTTCGGGTACCGCGTGCCGACTTCGTTATATGGGTGCGCATGCCGCGCCGGCTCTGCCTGTGGGGCGTTGCGCGGCGCTGGCTGAAGTGGCGCGGACGAGCGCGACCGGAAATGGCCGACGGTTGCCCGGAGCGGGTCAGCAGGGATTTCATTCGTTACATCTGGACTTTCGAGCACGAGTTCGCGCCCAAAATCGCGGCAGAGCTGCGGCGGTATGCCGTCCCGATCCTGGAGATAAGAAGCCGGGCACAAATGCGCCGCCTCCTTGATCTTCTCGCGCTGCAGCCTTAACTCACAATCCATGCCCCATTTCGAAACCAACCACGTCGTCAAGCACTCGGCCGAGCAGATGTTCGCTCTCGTCGCCGATGTCGAGCGCTATCCGGAGTTCCTGCCCCTTTGCGAAGCGCTGAGCGTACGCTCACGCAAGGAGCGCGACGGCAAGGTGCTGCTGCTTGCCGACATGACCGTGGGCTATAAGGCGATCCGAGAAACATTCACGACGCAGGTGCTTCTCAAAAGGGAAGAGCAGATCATCGACGTCAACTATATCGAGGGTCCGTTCAAGTACCTCGACAATGTCTGGCGTTTCGAGCCCGTGAACGATAACCAATCGATCGTGCATTTCTGCATCGACTATGAATTCAAGAGCCGCCTTCTGGGCGCGCTTATGGGCTCGATGTTCGATCGCGCCTTCCGCATGTTCTCCGAAGCATTCGAAAAGCGGGCGAATGTGATCTACGGGGCGTGAGCCAGTTCTGCGACCAGATCGAGCGCCGTATGCACGGTGGCAAGCCGCACCGCACCTCGGCCGATGTCTCCGTAACGCATCTCCCGGTGAACCGTCGCGCCGTCACGGGCGGCGGCGGCGAGATGAACGAGGCCAACGGGCTTCTCGGCGGAGCCGCCGCCCGGGCCGGCTATGCCCGTAACGGCTATGGCGATATCGGCGGCTGAGTGCGAAACCGCGCCGCGGGCCATTTCGATGGCCGTCTCACGCGAGACGGCTCCATGTGCGGCAAGCGTTGCGGGATTAACGCCAAGCATCTCGACCTTGGCTTCGTTGGAATAGGTGACGAAGCCGCGGTCGACGACGGAGGACGAGCCTGCGATTTCCGTCAAGGCGCCGGCGATCAGGCCGCCGGTGCAGGACTCCGCCGTCGCCAGCTTCAGTCCGAGGGAGGTGAGATCCCGGATTATAGCCCGCGCTTTCTCTTCAGTATCGGTCGTCCACATCGGGCTTGCTCCGTGATGCATAGACGACGGTCGCGGTGGCGATCGCCGCAATTCCTTCGTTCCGCCCGACAAAACCGAGTTTCTCGTTGGTCGTCGCCTTGACCGAACAGCGGTCGAGCGAAATGCCGAGTATCGTTGCAAGGTTTTCTCGCATCTGCTGACGGTGCGGCCCGACCTTGGGCGCCTCGGCGATCAGCGATATGTCGGCATTGGTAACCGTGCCGCCGCGCTCGCGGACGATCTGCGCAGCGTGTTCGAGAAAGATGCGCGAAGCCGCGCCCTTCCATTGCGGGTCGGATGGTGGGAAGTGGTCGCCGATATCGCCGGCACCGCAAGTGGCGAGCAGGGCGTCCGTCAAGGCATGCAGGGCTACGTCCGCGTCGGAATGGCCGGAGAGTTTGCGGTCGTGGGGGATGAAGACACCACAGAGGGTTACCCCGTCGCCGTCCACGAGTTGATGCACGTCATAGCCGTTGCCGGTGCGCACATCGGGAATGGCCATGCGGGTCAGTTTCTCGTCTGCCATCGACAGGTCCCTCCGGAGCGTCAACTTGAAATTGTCCACGGTTCCTTCCACCAGAAGGACGGGGATGCCGGCCCATTCGGCGATCGAGGCGTCGTCCGTAAAGTCGGACCTCCCGCTTGCCGCCGCTTGCCGGTGAGCGGAGAGGATCAGCTCGAGGCGGAAGCACTGCGGCGTCTGTGCGGCATAGAGATCGGTTCGCGGAACGGTCTCGGCGACGAGGCCGGCCGCCGTCGTACGCTTCAGCGTGTCGGCGACTGCAATTGCCGGCAGGAGGGCCTGGGCGCCGCCACGAAGCGCCGCACCGCAGCGATCGAGCAGTGCGTGATCGAAAAAGGGTCGCACCGCGTCGTGGATCATCACGTATTCCACGCCTGTAGCGGCGACCGCTTCCAGCCCGGCAAGCACCGAAAGCTGGCGTGTCGCTCCGCCGTGGACCACTGTCAGCTCCGAAGTTGCCGCCATCCGCCGGCGGGCCGCCGCGAACAGCTCTTCGTCGTCCGGGTGGATCACGACGACGACAGGTCCCGTTCCGGGCCATGTCGCGAAAATGTCAAGCGTATGGGCGATAACGGGGCGATCACCGATCGTGCGGTATTGCTTCGGTCCCTCGGCCGACTGGCCGGCGCGCTCGCCGCGGCCGGCCGCAACGATCACGACGCCGCAGGAGAACTGTTCTTCGCCTTGCATCTTTTGTATGTGGTCCCGCATTCGCCAATATTCGCCGTGATGTACCGCGAAGGTCCTGCCATGGCCAGCCATGCGAGGAATTTTGTCTCGCGCGTCGAAAAGGCTTGGCAAGCAGAAGAACAATGTCTAAAAATAGTGCACGATTTTCATGTGCCTGAAAGATATGCATTTGCCCTCGACGGCTTTTTCACCCTCGCTTCTGATCGGGAATGTCGAAATCCGCAATCGCGTAGCGCTCGCGCCGATGTCCGGCGTGACGGATCTGCCCTTTCGTACGCTTGCCTGGCGTTTCGGGGCCGGGTTCGTCGTGACCGAGATGGTGGCGAGCCGCGAACTGGTCGGTAATGCCGCCGAATCCTGGGCGCGGCTGAAGAATTCCGGCATCGACCCCCACATCGTGCAACTCGCCGGGCGTGAGGCGCATTGGATGGCCGAGGCGGCGAGGATCGTCGAGGCCAATGGCGCCGATATCATCGACATCAACATGGGCTGCCCTGCGAAGAAGGTCACCGGGGGCTATTCCGGATCTGCGCTGATGCGCGATCCGGATCACGCGCTTTCGCTGATCGAAGCGACGGTCAACGCAGCCACGGTCCCGGTAACGCTCAAGATGCGCCTCGGCTGGGACGAGAATTCGATCAATGCGCCGCTGATTGCCCGCAGGGCCGAGGAGGCAGGCGTGAAGGCGATCACCATTCATGGACGCACACGCATGCAATTCTACAACGGCAAGGCCGATTGGGATGCGATTCGGGCCGTCCGCGAGGTGGTCTCCGTCCCGCTGATTGCCAATGGCGATGTGGGTTCGGTTGCCGATGCGCACGAGATCCTGCGCCGGTCGGGTGCGGACGCCGTCATGGTCGGTCGATCGTGCCAGGGGCGGCCTTGGCATGCTGGCGTTCTCGCCGGCGCTGCGGCTCACCCGGATGCGTCGGGCGTCGCCTGCATATTTGCGGAGCATTACGAGATGATGCTTGAATTCTACGGCGTGGAGGTCGGGCTGCGGACCGCCCGCAAACACGCGGGCTGGTATCTCGATCGTTTCGCGCCCGAGCTTCCCGCTTCGGAGAAGGCCGCGATTCTGACATCGACCGATACAGCTTTCGTACGCGACAGCGTGGTAGCCGCCATTGCTCGCTCCGGCGATGCGGCGGCGAGGGAGGAGATTGCGGCATGACGGAGAAGGCAACGGCACCGGTGGAAGGCGCCAACGATCTTTCCATGGCCGTGCTGAACGCGATCCAGAATCCGGTCATCCTGGTGGACGAGAATGGCTTCGTCGCCTTCGCGAACTGGGAGGCCGAATCCTTCTTCGGGGCCAGCGCCAACCATCTTGCGCGGCACGATATCAGCGCCTTCATTCCGTTCGGCAGCCCGCTCCTGACGCTGATCGAGCAGGTTCGCGAGCGGCGGGCGGCGGTCAACGAGTACCGGGTGGACCTCAGCTCTCCGCGCCTTGGAGCCGACAAGCTCGTCGACCTTTATGTGGCCCCGGTACTGTCGCAACCCGGATCGGTGGTGATCGTCTTCCAGGAGCGGTCCATGGCGGACAAGATCGACCGCCAGCTCACCCACCGTGCCGCAGCGCGGTCCGTCACCGGCCTTGCTTCGATGCTCGCCCACGAGATCAAGAATCCGCTTTCGGGCATTCGCGGTGCCGCGCAGCTCCTGGAAACCTCCGTCAACGACGAGGATCGCGCCCTGACGAGACTGATCTGCGACGAAACCGACCGCATCGTCTCGCTCGTAGACCGGATGGAGGTCTTCTCCGACGAGCGCCCGGTCGACCGCCTGCCGCTCAACATCCATGCGGTGCTCGACCACGTCAAGGCGATCGCCAAGGCCGGCTTTGCCCGGAGAATCAAGATCTCGGAACATTACGATCCGTCGCTTCCCCCGGTTTTCGCAAACCGCGACCAGTTGGTTCAGGTCTTCCTGAATCTGATCAAGAATGCGGCCGAGGCGATCGGCGACAGGTCGGACGGCGAGATTCTGCTGACGACGGCCTATCGGCCGGGCATTCGCCTGTCGGTCGCCGGAACGCGCGAAAAGATTTCGCTGCCGTTGGAATTCTGCGTGCATGACAACGGTCCAGGCGTCCCGCCCGATCTGCTGCCGCATCTTTTCGACCCGTTCATCACCACCAAGACGAACGGGTCCGGTCTCGGCTTAGCGCTTGTGGCCAAGATCATCGGCGGCCACGGCGGCATCGTCGAATGCGACAGCCAGCATAGCCGCACGACCTTCCGCGTTCTCATGCCGGCATCCAAGGGGTTGGCGGCCGATGACGAAACTCCGATGACAAAAGGAACCGATGGATGACGGGCGCAACGATCCTCGTCGCGGATGACGACGCTGCCATTCGCACCGTGCTGAACCAGGCGCTCAGCCGTGCCGGATACGATGTGCGCATCACCTCCAATGCTGCAACCCTCTGGCGCTGGATAGCGGCCGGCGACGGCGACCTGGTCGTGACCGATGTCGTCATGCCGGATGAAAACGCCTTCGATCTCCTGCCGCGGATCAAGAAGGCGCGGCCGGATCTGCCGGTTCTCGTGATGAGCGCGCAAAATACCTTCATGACGGCCATCAAGGCTTCGGAGAAGGGCGCTTACGACTATCTGCCGAAGCCCTTCGATCTGACCGAGCTGATCGGCATCATCGGCCGGGCGCTCGCCGAACCCAAGCGGCGGCCCTCGAAGCTCGAGGACGATTCGCAGGACGGGATGCCGCTCGTCGGCCGTTCCGCCGCCATGCAGGAAATCTACCGTGTGCTTGCCCGGCTGATGCAGACCGACCTCACGCTGATGATCACCGGCGAGTCCGGCACCGGCAAGGAACTCGTTGCCCGTGCATTGCACGATTATGGCAAGCGGAGAAACGGCCCCTTTGTCGCCATCAACATGGCGGCGATCCCGCGCGACCTCATCGAGTCGGAACTGTTCGGTCATGAGAAGGGGGCTTTCACCGGCGCCCAGACGCGCTCCACCGGTCGTTTCGAGCAGGCCGAAGGGGGTACGCTCTTCCTGGACGAAATCGGCGACATGCCGATGGATGCGCAGACGCGTCTCCTGCGCGTGCTGCAGCAGGGCGAATATACGACCGTCGGCGGACGCACGCCGATTCGCTCGGATGTCCGCATCGTCGCCGCCACCAACAAGGACCTGAAGCAATCGATCAATCAGGGCCTTTTCCGCGAGGACCTCTACTATCGCCTGAATGTCGTGCCGCTGCGTCTGCCGCCCCTGAGAGACCGAGCCGAAGACATCCCGGACCTTGTCCGCCATTTCGTCCAGCAGGCCGAAAAGGAAGGGCTCGACGTCAAGCGCTTCGATCAGGAGGCTCTGGAGCTGATGAAGGCGCATCCCTGGCCGGGCAATGTGCGCGAACTCGAGAACCTCGTTCGCCGTCTGACGGCACTTTATCCACAGGATGTCATTACCCGCGAAATCATCGAGAACGAACTGCGCTCGGAGATACCGGACAGCCCGATCGAGAAGGCTTCGGCGCGCTCGGGCTCGCTGTCGATATCGCAGGCGGTCGAGGAGAACATGCGGCAGTATTTCGCGAGCTTTGGCGATGCCTTACCGCCCTCCGGCCTTTACGACCGCGTCCTTGCGGAAATGGAATATCCTCTGATTCTCGCGGCTCTGACGGCGACCCGCGGCAACCAGATCAAGGCGGCCGACCTCCTGGGTCTAAACCGCAATACGCTGCGCAAGAAGATCCGCGAACTCGGGGTCTCGGTGTACCGCAGCTCGCGTAGCGCTTGACTGAGATGCAACACCGTTGCATTTTCGCCACAATGCGTTGCTTGAACCTCGCATAAGCGCCGATTCGCCGGCGCTCGGTCGCAGCCCGTCGATCAGACCGGTGCGGGCGGGGAGCTTTGCGTGTCCGAAAGGAGACGCGGCGCTGTAAGGTTCAATGTCTCGGTCCGGGACGCAGGCGTATGCCGGTGTCGTCGGTACGCCGGTTGGGGGTAGCACTTTTCATGGTGGATGGAATGGCCTTGCCATTGGGCACGGAGGACGGAGTCACTGCTGCCCAGGATCGGCGAGCCTCGTTCGCCTTGCCGGGGCTTATGCTCGCCACCGGCGCCCTGATCTGCGCCACCTTGTCGCTGCTCGTTCTTCTCGGCCTGACGCCGATCCGTCCCGAGAGAAACATCGTGATCGCCTGCGCCGGCATCAACGGCCTCTTCGTCGTGGGCCTGATCTATCTCATCGCTCGCGAGATCTTCAGGCTGCTCAGGGCGCGCAGCAAGGGAAGAGCCGCAGCGCGTCTGCACGTGCGCATCGTCGCGCTCTTCTCGATCGTCGCAATCACGCCGGCGATCCTCGTGGCGATCTTCGCCAGCATTACCCTCGATGTCGGCCTCGACCGCTGGTTCTCGCTGCGTACGCAGGCGATCGTCCGTTCCTCCCTGAACGTCGCGCAGGCCTATGTCCTCGAGAATGCCAGCTACCTTCAGGGTCAGACGGTGTCGATGGCCAACGACCTGGAGCGCAATCGCCAGCTCTATAGCCTCGACCGTACCGGCTTCGTCGAGCTGATGACACGGCAGGCGAGGGGGCGCGGCATGCTCGGCGCATTCCTCGTGCGCGCCGACGGCAGCGCCATACTCCAGGCCAATATTTCGACCGATCGTCCGCTGCCGGCGATCCCGCAGGACGCACTGAAAAGCACCATTGCCGGCCAGCCGACGCTTATCCCTCCGGGCGTGACCAATCTGGTGGGGGCGGTCATTCCGCTCGAAAACATTCCGGGCACCTATCTCTACACCGTCAGAAACGTCGATCCGGAAGTCATGCGATCGATGCGGCTGATGGAAGAGAACACTGCGGAATACAAGACGCTCGAGGCCGGGCGTACCTCCCTGCAGATCGCCTTCGGCGTCCTTTACATCGGCTTTGCCCTGATCGTGCTGCTGGCGGCGATCTGGACGGCCATTGCGGTCGCCGACCGCATCGTCCGGCCGATCCGGCAGCTGATCGGCGCGGCCGACAGCGTCGCTTCAGGCAATCTCGACGTCGTCGTTCCCGTGCGCGCCGTCGACGGCGACGTCGGCAACCTGTCGCGCACGTTCAACAAGATGGTGAGCGAAATTCGGACCCAGCAGGATCAGATCCTGGTGGCGAAGGACGAGGTCGACCAACGCCGCCGCTTTATCGAGGCAGTGCTCTCCGGCGTGACGGCAGCCGTCATCGGCGTCGGCAGGGATCGACGGATCACCATCTTCAATCCGTCTTCGGAAGGGATGCTGAAAAAGGCGGCGCCGGAGCTCATCGGCGCGAATCTGAGCGACGTGGCCCCGGAAATCGAAGCGGTTCTGGTTGAGGCCGAGAGCCGCTACCGCAACGATTACCGCAAGCAGATCAACATCATGCGCGGCGGCACCGAGCGCACGATGAATGTTCAGGTGACGCGGGAGGAGGGCGACGAATCGCATGGTTCCTATGTCATCACCGTCGACGACATCACGGATCTGGTAATCGCGCAGCGCTCCACCGCCTGGGCGGACGTCGCTCGCCGCATTGCGCACGAGATCAAGAACCCGCTGACGCCGATCCAGCTCTCGGCCGAGAGGCTGAAACGCCGCTACGGCAGGCAGATCGATCAGGAGGATCGTGCGGTCTTCGACCAGTGCACCGAAACGATCGTGCGCCAGGTCGAGGACATCGGCCGGATGGTCGACGAATTCTCCGCCTTTGCGCGCATGCCGAAGCCGACGAAGGAGAAGTCCGACCTGCGGGCGATCCTGAAGGACGCCGTATTCCTGCGCGAGATGGGCAACACCCACATCAACTTCGTCCGCGATTTCGGCGACGAACCGCTCGAGGGGCAGTTCGACGGCCGCATGCTGGGTCAGGCGTTCGGCAATCTCGTGAAGAACGCGGTGGAGGCGATCGAAGCCGTGCCCGCGGGAACGTCGCGAGGCGCGCCGAAGGTCCTCATCCGATCCCGTCGCGATGATACCACCGGCCGGTTCGTGGTCGACGTCATCGACAACGGCAAGGGGCTTCCGACCGAGAACCGGCACCGAATTCTGGAGCCGTACATGACGATGCGGGATAAGGGCACCGGTCTCGGCCTCGCTATCGTCAAGAAGATCATCGAGGACCACGGCGGGCAACTGGAACTGCACGACGCACCGCCGGACTTCGACGGCGGCGCCGGGGCGATGATCCGGGTGGTTCTGCCGCCTGCCGGCGAGACCGGGGGCGAAGATAATTTAAAGGATAAGGGTAATACCAATGGCGGCTGATATTCTGGTTGTGGATGACGAGGAGGATATTCGCGAGATCGTCTCGGGAATCCTGTCGGACGAGGGCCATGAAACGCGGACCGCTTTCGACAGCGAAAGCGCGCTCGCGGCGATCAACGACCGTGTGCCACGCCTGATCTTCCTGGACATCTGGATGCAGGGAAGCAAGCTCGACGGTTTGGCACTGCTCGACGAGATCAAGAACCGCCACCCCGACTTGCCGGTGGTGATGATCTCGGGTCACGGCAACATCGAAACCGCCGTCTCCGCGATCAAGCGCGGAGCCTATGATTTCATCGAGAAGCCGTTCAAGGCCGACCGGCTGATCCTGATCGCCGAGCGGGCGCTTGAGAATTCCAAGCTCAAGCGCGAAGTCTCCGAGCTGAAAAGGAAGTCGGGCGATCCGGTGGAGCTGATCGGAACCTCGGTTGCCGTGTCGCAGCTGCGCCAGATGATCGAGAAAGTGGCACCGACCAACAGCCGCATCATGATCCAGGGACCGTCCGGCTCCGGCAAGGAACTGGTCGCGCGGATGATCCATCGTAAGTCCGCGCGTGCCAACGGTCCTTTCGTCGCTCTCAATGCGGCTGCGATCACGCCCGACAGAATGGAGATCGCGCTTTTCGGTACCGAAGGAACTGCGGGGCAGCCTCGTCGAACCGGTGCGCTCGAGGAGGCCCATGGGGGCATCCTCTACCTGGACGAGGTCGGCGAAATGCCGCGCGAAACGCAGAACAAGATCCTTCGCGTCCTCGTCGATCAGCAGTTCGAGCGGGTCGGCGGCTCCAAGCGCGTCAAGGTCGATGTCCGCATCATCTCCTCGACCGCCTACAATCTCGAGAACATGATCACCGAAGGCCTTTTCCGCGAGGACCTGTATCACCGGCTTGCCGTCATTCCGGTGCGCGTTCCCGCTCTTGCGGAGCGGCGCGAGGACATCCCTTTCCTGGTCGACATGTTCATGCGACAGGTAAGCGAACAGGCCGGCATCCGCCCCCGCAAGATAGGCGAGGATGCGCTGGCCGTGCTGCAGGCGCATGATTGGCCCGGCAATATCCGCCAGTTGCGCAACAACATCGAGCGCCTGATGATCCTTGCGCGCAGCGACGGTCCCGATACGCCGATCACCGCCGACATGCTGCCGAACGAGGTGGGGGACACCCTGCCGAAGATTTCGGCGCAAAGCGATCAGCACATCATGACCTTGCCGCTGCGGGAGGCTCGCGAGATGTTCGAACGCGATTATCTGATCGCCCAGATCAACCGCTTCGGCGGAAATATCTCGCGCACTGCGGAATTCGTGGGAATGGAGCGCTCCGCCCTTCATCGCAAGCTGAAGTCGTTGGGCGTGTAATTGAAAACGGAAGGGGCGTATTTCGCCCCATCTCGAGCATTTCAATGTTTCACGGAAACACTGAAATGCTCCAACCCTTTGATCCAACGACTTCCGGACGGAAAACCGTTACACACTTTTGCTGGAAGTGCTCTAGAGCCATCTGCAGATCCGTCCCAGACGTAAGGAATAGCAATGAAGGTGATCATATGCGGGGCAGGGCAGGTCGGCTACGGCATCGCCGAGCGGCTGTCGCGCGAGAATAACGACGTTTCCGTGATCGATACGTCGGCCGCGCTGATTGCCTACATAACCGAGACGCTGGACGTGCGGGGTTACGTCGGCCACGGGGCGCATCCGGATGTACTGGCGAAGGCGGGCGCCGATCAGGCCGACATGCTCATCGCGGTAACGCTGTACGATGAAGTCAACATCGTCGCCTGCGAGGTAGCGCACGCGATTTTCAACGTACCGACCAAGGTCGCCCGCATCCGCGCGCAGAGCTATCTGGCGCCCGAATATTCCGACCTCTTTTCGCGGGAGAACGTCCCAATCGACGTGACCATCTCCCCGGAAATCGAGGTAGGGAGGCTCGTGCTTCGCCGCATTTCCTTTCCCGGTGCAACCGACGTGGTGCGCTTCGCGGATGATCGGATCGCGATGGTTGCGATCGAATGTATGGAAGACTGCCCCGTCGTCGACACGCCGCTGCAGCAATTGAGCGAGCTCTTTCCCGATCTTCACGCGACCGTCACCGGTATCTTCCGGGATGGCAAGCTGATAGTTCCGCATTCCTCCGACCAGTTGAAGACCGGCGATCTCGCCTATGTGGTCTGCGACCGCGACCATGCCCGCCGCACGCTGGCGCTCTTCGGCCATGAGGAACAGGAGGCGCGGCGGATCATCATCCTCGGCGCCGGCAATATCGGCTATTTCGTCGCCCGAACGATCGAGGAACAGCAGCCGCGCATGCGGGTGAAACTCGTCGAAAACGACCGTGACCGCGCCGTGCTCGTCGCCGACAAGCTCAACAGCACGGTGGTCCTCCACGGCTCGGCCATGGACCAGCGGATCCTGGCGCAGGCGGATGTCCAGGAGGCGGATCTCGTCGTCGCGCTGACGAATAACGATCAGATCAACATCCTCGGAAGCATGCTTGCCAGGAGGCTGGGAGCGAAGTCGACCCTCGTGCTGATCAACGAACCCGCCTATCAGGACTTCGCCGGCGCCGCCGGTGTCGATGCTTATATCAATCCGCGCGCCGTCACCATCTCGCGTGTGCTGCAGCACGTGCGAAAAGGCCGCATCCGGTCGGTCTATGCAGTGCAGAACGGCATGGCAGAGGTGATCGAGGCCGAGGCACTCGAAACCTCTCCGCTGGTCGGCAAGGCGCTGCGCGAGCTCGAATTGCCGGAGGGCATCCGCATTGGCGCGCTCTATCGCGACAAGGCCTATGTGCGCCCGGACGGCAACACGCGGATCAAGGCGAAGGACCGCGTGGTCCTCCTCGCGGCCGCCGAGACCGTCCGCGATGTCGAACAGCTCTTCCGCGTCAGCATTCAATATTTCTGAGGGCCTCAGCCATGCCGAGAATCGCCTATGTCAACGGCACTTACGTCCAGCACGCCGAAGCCGCCATTCACGTCGAGGACCGCGGTTACCAGTTTGCCGACGGCGTCTACGAGGTCTGCGAGGTGCGCCACGGCTTCATCATCGACCTGACCCGGCACCTCGATCGCCTTGGGCGATCCCTGGGCGAGCTCAGGATAGGCTGGCCGATGAGCCGTGCGGCGCTGATCCATGTCATCCGGGAGGTGCTGCGCCGAAACAGGGTCCGAAACGGGCTCTTCTATCTGCAGGTGACCCGGGGCGTCGGGCGGCGGGATCATGTTTTCCCTGATGCGGACACGCCGCCGTCGATCGTCGTCACCGCCAAGCGCACGGACCCCGGGGCGATCGCCCGGAAGAATGCCGAGGGCATATCTGCGATAACGGTGCCGGAGAACCGGTGGGACCGCGTCGACATCAAGAGCGTCGGCCTTCTCCCGAATGTGCTTGCCCGTCAGCGGGCGAAGGAAGCGGGCGCGCAGGAGGCGATCTTCGTCGACGTGGACGGCACGGTCAAAGAGGGGGCGGCGACGAATGTATGGATCGTGGACCGTGAAGGGACGTTACGCACCCGCCCGGCGGAGAACGGCATTCTGCGCGGCGTGACCCGCACCACCCTGATGGACGTAGCCAAGCCTTTGGGCCTCAAGATCGAGGAAAAGGCCTTCTCCGTGGAAGAAATGCTCGCGGCGCGGGAGGTCTTCATCACCGCTGCTACCAGCATCTGCTTTCCCGTCGTTTCCGTGGACGGAAAGACGATCGGCAACGGCCATCCGGGAAGCATAGCACAGAATATTCGCGAGGCCTTTTTCGACATTGCGGAAAAGACGGTGATTTGATACCAAACCCTGCGGAGGTGCCGGGATCGTACGTGACACCTTAAAAATTAACAAAATGCACCGGCGCAAGAACGCCGGCAAATAAGAAAGAAGCGGCGCGATGGCGGAACGTTCTCAAAACTTGCAGGATCTCTTTCTCAACACGGTCCGCAAGCAAAAGATTTCTTTGACCATTTTCCTCATCAACGGCGTCAAGCTGACGGGTGTCGTAACATCGTTTGACAATTTCTGTGTGCTGTTGCGCCGCGACGGTCATTCTCAGCTCGTCTACAAGCACGCCATCTCGACGATCATGCCGGGCCAGCCGTTGCAGATGTTCGAGAATGAGGAAGCTGCCTCCTGACGGGGTGTGAGGAACATTACCAAGCGTGATTCAAAATCGTCGTCGATCATTCCGGAGCTCGAGACGCTCCGTGATGATTCGCGTGCCGTCGTCATCGTTCCGATCCTGAAAAAAACCGGGAAGACGGCTGCCGACATCGTTGCGCAGCCCGCCACGCGTTCGGACGAAAGCCGGCTGGAGGAGGCGACGGGCCTGGCGCTCGCCATCGACCTCGACGTCGTTCACGGCATGATCGTTCCCGTCGCCCAGCCGAAACCGGGCACGCTGCTCGGCACCGGCAAGATCGAGGAGATCGGCCACGTTCTCAGCGATGAGGATGCGGGGCTCGTGATCGTCGATCACCCGCTGACGCCCGTCCAGCAGCGCAATCTCGAGAAGGAATGGAACGCCAAGGTCATCGATCGCACCGGCCTCATTCTGGAAATCTTCGGCCGGCGCGCCTCCACCAGGGAGGGCACGCTGCAGGTCGATCTCGCACATCTCAATTATCAGAAGGGCCGCCTGGTCCGCAGCTGGACGCACCTCGAACGGCAGCGTGGCGGCGCGGGTTTCATGGGCGGACCCGGCGAAACGCAGATCGAGGCCGACCGCCGGCTGCTGCAGGACAGGATCGTCAAACTGGAGCGCGAGTTGGAGCAGGTGCGGCGCACGCGCCAGCTTCATCGGTCGAAGCGCAAGAAGGTGCCGCATCCGATCGTCGCGCTGGTAGGCTATACAAACGCGGGCAAATCGACGCTTTTCAACCGGATGACCGGGGCCGGTGTGCTCGCCGAGGACATGCTCTTCGCCACGCTGGATCCGACGCTGAGGCGGCTGAAACTGCCGCATGGGCGTATGGTCATCCTCTCCGACACCGTCGGCTTCATTTCCGATCTGCCGACGCATCTGGTCGCCGCCTTCAGGGCGACGCTGGAAGAGGTACTCGAGGCCGACCTGGTCCTGCATGTGCGCGATCTGTCCGATCCGGATAATCAGGCGCAGGCAAGCGACGTGCTGCGTATCCTGGCCGATCTCGGCATTGACGAGAAGGAGGGGGCCGAGCGCATTGTCGAGGTTTGGAACAAGATCGACAAGGTCGAGCCGGAAGTGCGCGAAGCGCTGGTGAAGAAGGCCGCGAGCGCCGACAACACGGTCGCCGTTTCGGCCATGACCGGCGACGGTGTGGACGATCTTCTCGCTGAGATAGGCCGGCGTCTTTCGGGCGTCATGACCGAGTGCACGGTCGTTCTGGGTCTCGATCAGCTACAGTTGCTGCCTTGGGTTTACCAGCATGCGATCGTCGACGGCCGCGAAGATCTCGAAGATGGGCGCGTGAGCCTGGATCTCCGTCTGACGGAGGGAGAGGCCACCGAGCTCGAGAGACGGCTGGGCAACGGCCCGAAGGCCATCCAAGAGGATTGGTAGCATCCTGGCGTGTTGCGCCATTCCCTAATTTCCCGCACAGCCATGAGAAGTTTTCCGAGGGCCTGCCCTCATCCCTTATGTGGACGGCTCCCCTTTGCAAGTGTTTTTTGCAGATTTTTTGATCGGATCGCTTGCTTCCATATGTTCGGCCTTTCGGTGTGGCCGCACAGGGCCACTG